>JBPCXN010000125.1:0-67497 GCA_051008495.1 Endozoicomonas sp.
TAAACGGAGCAATCATGAACACAAGCTGATGCTGTAAAGTAGACTGCGTCGAGTATAAAAACTGTACTCTGCTATCAAAAGTACAGCCTGTTCGCTCACTGCTTCAAAGTTAAGCGGGAGTTAGGGACACTGACTTCGGCTTGATTTGATACGGTGTTTGTGGTCGAGGCGCGATAACACAGAAATACCCTGCTGCATGAGCCTCAATACACATTAGCTCAAAAAAGGCTCTTTTGAATTCTGAGTAAGCAACCATGTACCCTGCACCACTATGCAGTCTGACAATTGAAAACATATATTTTCCTGCCTGTAGCCCTCAACCCGTGGGATGCGGGCAGAAAAAAGCAAAGGTTGGACTACTTAGGGGAGGAGTAGCCAGATTCTACCAGCGTCATCCCCGCGAAGGCGGGGATCTACTTTTCGTGGTAGTTTCCCACCTGCGCGGGGATGACGAGTAATGGTAAACTCTGAATTGCTGCTTCCCTTACCTGCAGTAGTTGAGCCATTGAACAAGCCAACAGCTTATTACCTGTAAAACTGCGGGTTTTCTCGCGGAATTACAATAGCGCAGGGTGTTTTAGACGGGTTTGCCGGGGCAATCGTGACACGGATACCCCCCGGTGAGCAAATCCATGCTCTCGCAATCCGTCAGGCGGGATGAAAATAGTAAGACGAAGCCGACAAGACAACTTATTTATGAGGCACAAATTCAATTTGCTTGTGAATATTGCCTGTCTCTGGATGAAACTTACTGAGCCTCTTCCGGGTCATCGTTTCCATTTCTTTCAGGCTGTATTTGACACCTAAATGCAGAGACGACTGAACAGGACCTATCTGTCGATGTGCTGCAGGATTCGCTGAAATCAGATTCCCTGACGTATCCATACCCCACAATTGCGATGCGGCTATTTTTCTGTTTTTGTCCTGATCGTAAACAAAAGCACAATTCATTATTGCAGGTGCTGTACGGTTATTCACCATTGTCAGACATCGCGGCAACGGGCTTTTGAGCCCAAAGCCAAATGGAACCACCATAAAAGGGGCACCAGGCTCTGTGCTCAAGGGCTCAAACTGAAAGTAGGTAACAGGCAAGACATATTTATTATCCGTTTCTGATACGAACTTCCCTCGAGAAGTTTCTGCATCCTTGAACTGAATGCCTTGAGAATTATTTACTATTTGCCTCTGGCAGTATTCCAGATAGGCCGGAACATTCATGAAACTAAATATCGAAAGACCAAAAGGTATTGAAAATTCCGCCCCCAGGTAGGTCGACCCAAGTATTGCCAGCGAGCCAAAGGTATAGGCTAATATAATTGCGGGATAAAAATTTATTTCGGAATCAAGAACCCCGGCATAATAAAGGGCTGCACAAAAGCTTTCATCCTCACTGACCCATGCAAAAGTATCGTTATCAGAATTATTAAGAGTTGTAATATAAGGAAGGGATTTTATTTCTTGTTTTGCAGGAAACCGCTCCGGGTAATGATAAGCACTGGCTTCGCTATATGGTTGCACTGCAGTACTATCAGCTTGAGAAGATAAACAAATACAGTTCAGGCTCAGCAGGAGAAATGCAGCCGACTTATCTAATCTGTTTTTTCTTGCGCGAACACAGTCTTTTTTCATGTAATCTGCAGAACATATCATGAGACCTTAGCCTCTTGGTTTCTTGAACAGGGCTTTAGCCAAGAGGGCGTTAAAACCCGGAACATGATGCCGGGTATTTCCCTGAATAAAAAATCAGGTAATTATGAAAAATAGATCACATTTAGCAAAAGAACCAACCTAATACACCCTGGGTTCAATCTCCAGATTCACGCCAAAAGTCTCTTTTACCCTATTCTGGATAAAGACAGCGAGTTCCACCAGATCAGACGCCTGCGCCCCACCATGGTTCACCAACACCAAAGCCTGATGTTTATAAGTACCAACTGATCCTATTCTGTATCCTCGCAGCCCGCTTCTGTCAATCAGCCAGCCAGCTGCCAGCTTCCAGCCTTCGCCGGAGGGAAAGCATACCAGATCAGGGAACTCAGCTTTCAGCCGCTCACAGGTAGTCCCGTCCACTACGGGGTTTTTGAAAAAACTGCCGGCATTTCCGAGAACCTGGGGATCCGGCAGTTTGGACATACGGATATCAGACACCGCTTCGCTGATTTCAAAAGCCTCTGGTTGCCTGGAACCACAGCGACGCTGGAGCACGTCATTGAGTTTACCGTAAGAAAGCCGGGGAGAAAGGACTGCATCCAGATTGAAAGTTACCGAGGTGATGACGAAGCGATCTTTCGCCGCATGTTTAAAGATGGAATCCCGGTAGCCAAAGGCACAGCCTTCTTTGGTGAAAGTCACTTGACGTCCACTGGCGATCTCCACTGCTTCGAGGCTCTCGAAATAATCGCTAATCTCAACCCCGTAGGCGCCAATATTCTGAATAGGTGCAGCACCGACATTACCGGGTATCAGAGACAGGTTTTCAAGCCCGAAAGCGTTTTCTGCCAGAGTCCAGCGAACAAACCCGTGCCAGTTCTCTCCAGCACCAGCCCGCACCTGCACCCTTTCCCCATCACGGTTCAGCACTTCACAGCCCATGATATTGACCGCTATAACAACGGCATTGAGGTCCTGGCTCAACACCAGGTTACTGCCTCCCCCCAGTGGTATAAGCGGCAGTTGTTGCTCACGGGCAAAAGCCAGCACTTCATGCAGTTCAGCAACGGAAGTGACCCCGGCAAAATAACGCGCCCTGGCCGGAAAACCAAAACTGTTATGGTTTTCCAGGGAAACATTCTCAGAGATATTCATTCAGGCTTTCTATTCAGAAGAGTCGGAAGACAGTGCTGGCAGTTGACGGATATGACCCAGCAGCGCAGAACCACCTTGCTCTACCAGGCTCAGTACATTGGCAAAACCTTCACCGCCACCATAATAGGGGTCAGGCACTTCGCGATCCTGCCAGCCATCAACAAAGTCGAGAAACAGTCCCAGTTTGTACTGATAACGAGATGGGCACTGATCCACCAGCTCGGTCAGGTTGGAGCGATCCATGGCCAGGATAAAATCCTGCCGTTCAAAATCAGATGCCAGCACCTGCCGGGAACGAATAAACGACAAGTCATAGCCCTTGCCGGCAGCTTCAGTCATGGAGCGACTGTCGGGCGGCCCATTCTCGTGCCAGCCACTGGTGCCGGCCGAATCCACCCGGATCATCCCTTCCAGCCCGGCATCAGTCACCTGCCGGGCAAAAACGCCATGAGCCGTCGGCGACCGACAGATGTTACCCAGACAGACAAAGAGAACCCTGATCATAACCAGGTTCCATTATTCATTACTGAAGGACTCATCGAGCATTCCTCTTGCTTCCATCATCCGACGAACAGCCACCAGATCCTCTTCGGTATCGACGCCGTGGGGTGGTGTTTCCAGAGCATCGGCCACATGAATCCTGAAACCGTTCCAGAGCAGGCGTAACTGCTCCAGTGCCTCCAGCGACTCAATAGGGCTCTGGGGCCACTGCACGTATTGATTCAGCAGTTCAACACGATAGGCGTAAATGCCAATATGACGGCGGTAACCATCACCCGGCAACTCCTGTTTCTGCTCAGCGTTGAGAGAAAATTCATTTCGGGACCAGGGCATGGGCGCACGGCTGAAGTACAGGGCATACCCCTCTTTGTCGGTAACCACTTTAACCACATTGGGGTTGAATACATCACTGCGGTCATGGATTGGCTCGGCCAGGGTGGCGGCTCCAGCGCCGGGTGCCTCCATCAGGTTCGCCGCCACCTGGTCAATCACCCTGGCGGGAATCAATGGCTCATCGCCCTGCACATTGACAATGACTTCATCATCAGCCATGCCATAAAGGCGGGCGACTTCCTGCAGGCGGTCTGTACCGGAGGGGTGGCCAGGCAGTGTCATGCAGGCTTCCGCAGCAAATCCCTGCACCACTTTCAGGATTCTTTCATCGTCCGTAGCAATAATCACTCGAGCCGCGCGGCTTTCACAGGCTCTTTCATAAACATGCTGGATCATCGGCTTGCCGCCGATATCCGCCAGGGGCTTACCCGGCAGACGGCTGGAGCTGAAACGCGCCGGAATCACAACAGTGTATGGCATGGACTCGGAAACACTCATCGCTGCTGCTCACCCCTGCTCTCATCCAGTCGCTCTTCAGCGTTCAGGGTACGGGCCTCGGCTTCCAGCATAACGGGAATATCATCCCGAATGGGGAAAGCCATGCCACAGGGACGACAGATCAGCTCCGCAGCCTCTTTTTCAAACTTCAGCTCCCCTTTACACTGGGGACAGGCAAGAATCTCGAACAGCTTTTTATCCATGGGTCACCCGGGAATTATCTCTCTGACCGCCTTTGCGGCCCTTTGGTTTCAATCAAATGCATAAATTTTTTCATGACCGTCTCGGGCATATGGGCCCGAACAGGCAGATACCATAGCCCGGGACGGGCAAAACGCCGGCATTTCACCGCATCCTTGGCCGTCATCACCACCGGCAGATCATCAGGAAACACCAGGTCGTCAGGCAGGAAATCGTGGTGATCAGGAAACGGATGAGCGATCACCTCAAACCCCAGAGACTCCAGTGTCTGAAAAAATCGTTCAGGATTACCGATACCGGCCACAGCATGCACTTTGCCATTGTTCGGGGGAACACTTTCTGTGGCAGCCAGTGGCACAAGATTACCGGGCTCCAGGTAGAAACAATCAAAATGTGCCGGAAGGTCACCACTTGGAGTTCCATTGACCAGCACCAGGTCAACCGTATCCAGACGATCCACAGGCTCTCTCAGGGGGCCTGCAGGCAGACAAAGCCCATTGCCCAGGAGGCGTGCGCCGTCAATCACCAATACTTCTACATGCCGCTGGAGATTGTAGTGCTGCAGCCCGTCATCAGTGATCACCAGATTGCAATCGCAGCGTTCTATGAGCGCCCTGGCCGCACTGACTCGATCAGGGTCAACCATCACCGGCACTTTCAGTTGCTGAGCCAGCATAACCGGCTCATCTCCCGCTACGCCCGGGTCCGCATCCATATCAACCAGGAACGGGCAGGAAGCCCCGCTGGCGCCGAAGCCACGACTGGCGATACCTGGCCGATACCCTTTGCTCAATAGTTCCCTGACGAGGCTGGCCACAACTGGCGTCTTGCCGGTGCCACCAACGGAGATATTACCCACTACCACAACAGGCACAGTGGGCTGCCAGCGGCTGGATTGCTGGTACTTCTGCCGGCGCCTGCGTGACAACAGCATAAACAGCCAGGTCAGTGGCATCAGCAGCCGGGTCCAGCCACCCTGGCTGTACCAGGACTGTTGCACAGAATGACTGAAGGCATCCTTCCAGCGCGCCAGACCAGCTCCCTTTCTTGTCACAGACATCAGGGGTTGTCCGCGTCAGCCGGTTTGCGGGTGGTCATGCTGAGATTGGCGAACCCCAGCTGCCCTGCCGCATCCATGGCTGTCACCACCGACTGGTAAGGTGTCTTGGCATCAGCGGTAATAATCAGCGGCAGTTCTGAGTCCCCTTCACTGACCTTTGCCAGAGCGTTTTTCAGGGTATCCAGCTGGCTGTTGACCAGACTCTTGCCATTCACGGAATATTCACCGTCCTTGCCGATGACAATCTCCACCTGCGATTTTTCCTGCTGCTCCCGCACCTCGCCACTGGCTTCCGGCAAATCAATCGCCAGCTGAGTTTCACGGGTAAAGGTGGTGGAGACCATGAAGAAGATCAGCAACAGGAAGACCACGTCGATCAGGGGGGTCAGGTTCACTGACACTTCCCCTGCGGCCTGGCGTCGAAATTTCATTACTTGGCCTCGCGTTCTTTCAACTTGCGCTCGCCCTGCAGCACTTCCACCAGCTTGGTGACCTCCTGCTCCATGGCGACCACAAGCTCATCCACCCGGCGGGTGAAATAGCGATGAAACGCCAGTGTAGGAATGGCTACAGTCAGACCTGCAGCGGTTGTGATCAGGGCTTTGGAGATACCTCCGGCAAGCACTCCGGCGTTGCCCGTTCCCTGAAGCATGATAATGGTGAACACATCGATCATGCCTATAACGGTTCCCAGCAGGCCCAGGAGAGGCGTAACGGCGGCAATGGTGCCCAGAGTGTTGAGGTATCGTTCAAGCTCATGGATCACCCGGCCAGCCTGCTCTTCAATGCTCTCCTTCATGATCTCGCGACCATAACGGGCATTATTGATACCGGCAGCCAGAATTTCGCCCAGCGGCGAGCCTTCCCGAAGGCCGTTCACCTTCTGGCTGTCCAGATCGTTGTTCTTGATCCATTTCCAGACCTGGGAAAGAGTATTCCTTGGCGCAATGCGGGATGGCCTGAGAGTCCAGAGCCGTTCAAAGATAATGGCCATGGCGGCAATTGAACAGAGGATGATGGGAACCATCAGCCAGCCACCGGATTTCACCAATTCGAACACAGTGCATTCCCTTCCATTTTGATCAGCAAACTCTATCACAGAGGCTCCCCGCATTTAAGAAGCTTCTAGCAGCCTGTCGGACTCACGACAATTTCGGCCTAAATCCCAGAAAGAACGGCCAAATTTTCCGATGAATTCGATTAAATAGGTCAACTATTCGCACGAATCCATCGGAAAATTTGACTCGTTCTACTGAAATTTATGCTCGAAAGCATAAGTCCGACAGGCTGCCGACAAGATTATGGCTGTCAGCGCCACCAGTAGCGACGCTCTTTCTGCCTGAACCCCGATACGTCCAGAGTACCATTGCCCAGAATAAAAGACAGGGTACCTCTATCCGCGGTATTCAGCACTCTTGCTCCTGCCTTCCTGATTCTTGCCAGCGCCTGGACTGACGGATGCCCAAAGCGGTTCCGATATCCGGCTGACACCAGGGCGATATCCGCCCCCACCCTCTCCAGGAAGGCATCAGAGCAGGAATGTTTGCTGCCATGGTGCGGCACCAGAAGAATATCAGACTCAACCGGACTACCGGTTTCCAGCAACGACGCCTCGACACCTTTACCAATATCCCCGGCAAGAAGAAACGACCGGCCATTGGCAGTCACCTTCAGGACACAGGAACAATCATTCGTACGAAGTCCACCCTGTCCGCCCGCCAGTACTTCGAAGTCCACGCCATCCCACTGCCATGACTGCCCTGGGACACAGGCGCTGATGTGCCCCTGAAAATCCGGCACCGGTGAACCGGCATAGACATCAGAAACAGGCATGCCCCGTGCAATAGTTTCAAGGCCTCCAGCATGATCTCGGTCGCCGTGAGAGATCATAATCCGGTCCAGGCTGTTAACGCCCTGTCGGCGCAGGTACGGCAAAATCACCCGTTCAGCCTGGGTAAAACGTCCTGCCACTCCATCACCAGTGTCGTACAGCATGGCATGTTCACTTGTCCTGATCAGCACAGACAAGCCCTGCCCCACATCAAGGACCGCAACATGTGCGCTGCCCAGTTCCGGTTGCGACAGTTCAGGAAAAAGCCAGGGCAGTAAAAAGAAAGGTGTCAGCCAGCGTAAACCTACCCCCTGGGGTAACAACCACAGAAAAGCGCCCGCCACCGTCAGCAAGATCCCGACTGGTGAAGCTCCGGCCAGAACCGGTAAGGTCGGGGAAAGCTGAGACAACTGCTGCAGGACCGACATCCACCACTGCAGCAACGTTCCAGCGCCCTGCAACAGAAAAATACCAGCCGGTTCGGTCACTCCTGCCACCAGCACCGAAAACAGTGACAGGGGAACGACTACGCCTCCCACCAGGGGAATGGCGACGAGGTTGATCAGCGGTGACACAGGGCTTACCGATTGCTGGTTATACAACAGCATCGGACAAAGAATGATGAATACCACCCACTGTGGAGCCAACAGTTTTTCAACCAGCCCTACACTCCCCCTGCGGCCTGACAAGCCAAACAGCAGGGCCGCAACCGCTGAAAAGGAATACCAGAACCCGACGCTGGTCACAGCCAGCGGATCAATGCTAAGAACCCCGGCAAGAGCCACCAGAAACAGAGATGAAGCCCTGGGACGAATCCCAAACAATGGGCCTGTCATCGCCACAGCCGCCATCACCAGGGCCCGCTGTACAGGAATACTGAAACCCGCCAGCATGGCATAGGTCAGAGCCGCCAACAGAGAAGCAATGGCTGCCAGCCTGGGCCGTGGAATCAGTTTGATTGGCAGCAATCCAAGCCAGCCAGCCCCAAAGACAAGCCAGTAGCCTAAAGTAGCGATCAGGCCAATATGCAACCCGGAGATCACCATCAGGTGTGTAGTACCCGTCGTATTCAGCAACTGCCACTGCTCTGGTGAAATACCGGATTTATCCCCAACCAGCAGAGCCGCCAGTAAAGCAGAAACATCCGCACTGACATGATCTGCAACCCAATTACGAATAAGCTGTCTCAGCTGGTCACGATGGTCGACCAATCTTCCAGCCTTGTCAGATAACCACTCACCGTTTTTTACATAACCGGTAGCCTGAATACCTTCCCTGGCTGCCCAGGCTTCCAGGTCAAACGCTCCGGGACTGGTATTGCCGTGGGGATGGCGCAATTTCACAGTCATTTGCCACTGCTGACCAGGCTCCAGTAAAGGAGAGCCGTACCAGGTTAATCGCAACTTTCTTGGAGAATCCTCTGCCTCGATTCCTTCCCAGCCACTCACCCGAAAATCAAACCGGGACAAGCTGCCGGATTCCGATGGCAGGCCAGCAACGCTTCCTATGAGAGTCAGCTCCTGACCTTCCAGGTTTTCCGGGAGCCATTTTGACCGGATGTCATATCCATGGTTTATCCCGATAGCCAGCCCGAGCAGAAAGCCCCCGACAGCAAGCAGAAAGTTGCAGTTAAAAAAGGCAGCGGTTATCAGGGTGACGCCAAGGCCTGCCGCGAGAGGCACACTCCAGTGCGGTGGCAGATCAGGCAGCAGCACGACAACGGCAATACCGGCAACATAACTGCAGACTCCAGTGCGCAGGTCTAAAGGCGTTTTCATGGCCAGTGATGAAATCCGTAACAGCTCAATGCAGGGATTGTAAGAGCCCGGTACAGGATAGACTCTGGTGGGAATAAGTGATCTTGACTGTTAATCTGCCCTTTATAAACAAAAAAACAGAGCGCTGTAATAAATCAGTGATACTTCGATCTTTAGAATAACCTGCCGACAGGTTCATGGAGTGTTTGCTATTCACAAGGCATAATGCGCTGTTTTTTTTCCAGAATACAGGCCTCAGGCTCTATCGTTCCAGTCTGGACTCACCCGATCACCCGACAAGTAACCAGGAGTCTGACCGAAATGGTGCTGCTCACACCGGACACTCTGGAATTGTGTAATCTGGCAGCCAGGCTCGAAACGGATTTGTGAAGTTGAGTTTAGAATCTAAACTAACAGTCCATAAGGCGCGCAGGGCTGCCAGACAACTACTGACCGAAGTCTCACTGTTTTGCTGCGGCAGCAGTGAGCCTGCGTTGAGTTAGATGAGAGAACAGTAAGGGATATGGCGAGGAAACTGATACAACGCTATCTGCCGGAACCCGGTGTCATCAAGGATAACCGATACCTGAAATTCCTAGGCAAGGCACTGCACGACGGCAACCTTTGGCACCTGAATCGCCGGTCAGCCGCCAGCGCCTTTTTTGTAGGGATATTCTGCGCTTTCATCCCGATTCCATTCCAGATGGTGCTGGCGGCCATCCTGGCAATGACTTTTCGTTGCAACCTGCCAGTGTCCGTGGGACTGGTCTGGATCACCAATCCGTTGACCATGCCGGCCATTTTCTATTTTACCTACAAGGTGGGTTGTTATATTCTCCACGTCCCTGTCAGCGAGACATCCTTCGAGCTGACCATTCACGGTGTCGGTCTGGAGCTGGCGCGGATCTGGAAACCCCTCTACCTGGGTTCCATTGTCACGGGCATTATTGGCGGAGCTCTCTGTTACCTGTTGATACGCCTGTACTGGCGCTGGAATGTCATCCAGCACTGGCGACAACGACGCAAGCGCAAAAACTGATTCCGATGAGCCGGTCAGCAGGGTATGGAGCTTCATTCCATCACCGAAGGCTCTCCCATTTTCTGATTAACAGCTATCCGATTAAAGTCATGCAAAGAAGCTTCCAAAAGCGTAAGCCAAAACTGGAAGGCCGCGGCGTACTTGAGAAAATCAGTACCGACGGCCCGCACAGCGACTGGCTGGGAATGCCCGATTACTACATCCACACTCTCACGGTGTCGGGCGATGAGTACAAGTACCTTACTGCGGATAAAACCCTGGATGTGGGTGAAGGTGATACCGTAGTGTTTCGGTATAAGGAACAAGGCAAGGAAAAACGTATCGACAAGCGTTCTCTGGGCATCTATATCGATCCCAGTCAATACATGCAGGACACATGACAGGAAGACTGTGCAGCCTATGGTTGCACAGTCCCGCCAATCTTTAGTGAGTCACATCCGGTTCAATCAGCCTGCCATCCTCCAGGCAGTAAACCCGATTCATCTGCTGCGCCAGCCCCATATCGTGAGTGACGACGACAAAACTGGTCGTGAACTCTTCACTGAGTGATTTCATCAGATCATGAACCCGGTGGGCGGTATTAGGGTCAAGGTTGCCGGTTGGCTCATCCATAAACACCAGATCCGGTTCTGCAACCAGCGCCCTGGCTATTGCCACCCTTTGTCGTTCACCGCCGGACAGCTCCGCCGGTTTATGACTGGCCCTGGCACTCAGACCTACGGAATCCAGCATGGCCATGGCCCGCTCACGGATTTCCTTCATAGCAACCCCTTTGCGCAACAACAGGGGCATGGAGACATTCTCCAGGGCAGTAAATTCCGGCAACAGGTGATGAAACTGGTAGACAAATCCCAAATGCCTGTTGCGCAGCAGGTTCTGCTCAGAATCTTTCATACTGGACAGGTTGTGACCACAGACCAGCACTTCACCGGAAGATGGCCGGTCAAGCCCGGCCAGCAGCTGCAGGAGCGTTGTCTTGCCGGAACCGGATGTCCCCACTACGGCAATGCGCTCTGACGGGCCTACGGTCAGGTTGACATCCGTCAGCACATCCAGCTTTCCAGGCCCTTCATCAAAGCTTTTGGCAAGGGCACGGCACTCCAGCACATTTGTTTCAGGGGTATCAGTCATAGCGCAACGCCTCCGCCGGTTGAGTATTGGACGCTCTCCAGGCCGGGTACAGGGTTGCCAGGAAACTCATGGCCAGACCGGCAACACTGATCACGGCCACATCCTGCCACTGCAGTTCAGACGGCAGGTAACTGATGAAATAAACATCGGGACTGAGGAAGCGAATACCCAGGAAACGCTCCAGTCCGGCGACAATGGAAGAAACGTTCAGAGCCGCGATCACACCGAAAACAATACCCAGCAAAGTACCAATGACACCGATCAGGGAGCCCTGAACCATGAAGATGCCCATGATGGTTCTCGGGCTGGCGCCCAGGGTTCTGAGAATGGCGATATCCGACTGCTTGTCCGTCACCACCATGACCAGGGTGGAAACGATATTGAACGCAGCCACTGCCACAATCAAAGTCAACAACAGGCCAACCATGGTTTTCTCCATCTGGATAGCCTGGAACAAACGTCCATGGGTACGTGTCCAGTCCTGGACGTAATAGCGCCCCGGCAAAGTCATGGCCACGTCCCAGGCCAGCCTTGGTGCCGAAAACAGGTCATCCATTTTCAGACGGATACCCTTCACACCTTCCGCCACCCGCATGAACTTTGCAGCGTCCTGGATATGCGTATACACCAACGAACCATCCAGATCAGCACCCACAGAGAACAGGCCAACAACACGGAAGCGTTTAAGACGGGGAAACACACCAGCCAGGTTTACATTGGCTTCCGGCAGCACCATGGTGACACGATCGCCCAGTGTCACACCCAGCGCCTGGGCCATCAGTTCACCCAGGACAATGCCGAACTCTCCCGGCTGTAATTCATCCAGCGAGCCCTGGATCATATGGTCGTTAATGATGGAGGTAGCCTTTTCATATTCAGGCTCAATGCCATAGATCATGGCACCCCGGACCTGCCCGCCATTGGTCAGCATGCCCTGGCCATCCACGAAAGGCGCAGCGGCTTCAATGCCTTCACTGGCCGTTACATCCTTCAGAACGGTTTCCCACTCTGCCATACCTCCGCCAGCGGCAGTAATCGTGGCGTGAGGCACCATTCCGAGAATTCGCTGTTTCAGCTCCCGGTCAAAACCGTTCATGACCGACATCACAATAATCAGCACACAGACCCCGAGAGTCAGGCCAACCATGGACATCATGGAGATAAAGGAAATAAAGTGATTCCTTCGCTTGGCCCGCGTATAGCGCAGGCCAATAAAAAAGGGCAATGGTCTGAACATGAAAGAATCCGGTTCCCTGTCCCCTGGAAAGTTAAAATTGAAAGTTAATCATAGGCTCTGTTGACATAAATTTGTCAGGTACAGTGGTTCGTAAAGCGGTCATATGCAAGGCAGACTTGTGCAGGCGTAGTTTATCTACGTCAATCAAGTCTAACGCTGTCAAATGGCCGCTTTACGAACCATCCTTAAGGACGCCCGCGAGAGAGCCCATAACTGCGTTCCAACAGTTTGAAATACGTAAGTATTCCCGCACTGTTGCGCCTTGTTCTGAACTCTCTCGCGGGCGCTGTACGCGACAAATTTATGTCAACAGAGCCTAAGAAGTTGGTTATTATAACCCGAACAACAGAGCACACCGAACTATCGTTTTTCTGATCATTGATAAGAAAACCGG
Source organism: Endozoicomonas sp. (assembly GCA_051008495.1). Taxonomy (GTDB): domain Bacteria; phylum Pseudomonadota; class Gammaproteobacteria; order Pseudomonadales; family Endozoicomonadaceae; genus Endozoicomonas_A. The sequence continues at coordinate 12,788 of JBPCXN010000125.1, forward strand.
CATTTTTACATTAAAAGAACAAACAGCGTGCCAGAACAATGAAAAGACTGAGTAAATCCCTCCTGCTGATTCCCCTGCTCGGCCTCACCACCAGTATGGCCTTTGCTACCTCAAAGCCCCTGGCCATTCCTGTGGGCAGCCAGTCGGAAGAACTGCGAAGAACCCTGTTGCTTCCGGAGAGAGGCCAGAGCATGGAGTCTGTCAGGAATAGACTGGGTGATCCACAGGCTGCCGATACCATCGGCCAGCCCGCCATCACCACCTGGAAATACCAGGACATGACCGTCTATTTCGAGGGTACAACAGTACTGAGAGCCGTAGTTCACCACCGCCCTCAAACCACTCAACCCACCACCCTGGCCGATGGTGGCTGAATTCACTCCCTGTGTTTGATCATCCAACTACGGTGAATGCCGGGGCGGCGTTCGAAGTCCCTGCCTATGGTCTGGCGGGTGATTTCTTTCACCTCAAACCGCTCCGATAGTTTGTCATCCAGCTTGAACCGGCGGAAGTTGTTCGAGAAGTACAGAGTGCCGCCCTCATTGAGCCTGTCCATAGCCAGGTTTATCAACTGTCTGTGGTCCCTCTGCACATCAAAAACACCTTCCATCCGTGCCGAGTTTGAAAACGTCGGAGGATCGATAAAGATCAGGTCGTAGTCGTTCTTGTCCCGCTCAATCCACTGCAGGCAATCCGCCCGCTCCATCCGGTGACGCCGCTCGCTCAGGCCATTCAGGGCCAGGTTCTTGCGTCCCCAGCCAAGGTAAGTGTTCGACAGGTCGACACTGGTTGAACTGGTTGCACCACCCATTGCTGCGTGCACGGTGGCAGTCGCTGTGTAACAGAACAGGTTAAGGAACTTCTTGCCTTTCGCTTCTTCCTGGATGCGCATACGCATTGAACGGTGATCCAGGAACAGGCCAGTATCAAGATAATCTTTCAGGTTCACCAGCAAACGACAACCGCCTTCCTCGACTTCCATCATCCGGCCTTCTTCAGACTGCCGGTTGTACTGACTGCTGCCCGACTGGCGTTCACGACGTTTGAACACTACATGCTCCGGTGGAATGCCAAGCACTTCCGGAATCACACCAAGGGCTTCCAACAGACGTTTACGGGCTTTCTCTTCGTCGATGGAAGCAGGTGCCGCATACTCCTGCACGTGGGCCCAGTCACGATAGACATCCAGGGCAAGGGCGTACTCCGGCATATCTGCATCATAGAGGCGATAGCATTCAACCTTGGATTTTCGTGCCCACTTGCCAAGAATTCGCAGATTTTTCTTCAAGCGGTTGGCAAACATGATCGCTCCTTCGGAGCGATAGGCCTGGGCTGGTTCAACCGCCCCTGCACTGTCCACTTCTGCCTTGCGGCTAACATTTTCCTGGACAGCCTGGCGTTCCCGAATGTCATACAGGAACAGTTTGCAGGGCAGTGCGCCGTTATACAGGGAGTAGGATTTTTTCGGTCCCATACCCAGACTTCGAGCCAGCTCAGGCGCACCGGTAAAGATACCGGCTTCCCATCCCGGGCAGTGACTCTTCAGTTTCTCTCCAAGGTGCTGGTAGAGGTACACCAGACTGGCTTCATCCCCCATCCGCTCCCCGTAGGGAGGGTTACAAAGCACCAGCCCTGGCTTGACCTCGTCGTCCAACTGGAAATCTTTCAATTCGCGCTGCTGAACCTTGACCAGTTTGCTCAGACCCACCCGCTCAAGGTTGCTCTTGGCTCGATGGACCACAGAAGAAAGACCTTCAAAGCCGACAATCTGAGTCTGAACGGCAGCAACTCCAGCCTGGCGACGCTCCCTGGCTTCTTCCAGCACCTCCCGCCAGACCTTGGGAACATGCCCCATCCAGCGGTCAAAGCCAAAGCGCGTACGCAGCAGACCCGGCGCTATGTCTGCCGCCATCATCGCCCCCTCAATCAGGATGGTTCCTGAGCCACACATAGGGTCGAGCAGACTGCCGCCTTCCCTGGCCAGTTCCGGCCAGCCAGCACGCAGCAACAATGCCGCAGCAAGGTTCTCTTTCAGGGGTGCTTCACCCGCTTCCAGCCGGTACCCTCTCTGATGCAGGCTCTGACCCGACAGGTCAATGGAGACAAAGGCGTTCTTGCCCCGGGCATGAACGTTGATCCGCAGATCCGGATTACTGGCCTGAACGGAGGGCCGCCAGCCATGATCATCCCGAAGCTGGTCGACGATAGCGTCCTTCACCACCTGGGCGCCGAAACGGGTATGGTTGATATCCGGGGTAGAGCCGGTGAAGTCGATCCGGAAACTGTTGTCCCGGTCCAGATGTTCGTCCCAACTGAAAGTTCGCACGCCCTGGTACAATTGCTCTTTCGTTTCTGAAGCAATTTCCCCCAGACGCAGAAGAATTCGGCTGGCCAGTCTCGACCAGAGACAACTTCGATAGGCGACTTCCATGCCGCCGCAAAAACTGACGCCAGCCACAGTTTCTGTAACAGAATCTGCGCCAAGCTGTTCCAACTCGCGCGCCAGAAGAAATTCCAGGCCTTTCGGGCAACTGGCAAAAAACTCGATTGCGTGGCGGGTTGAGCTCACTGAAGAACGGGTGCTCATTACCATTTATTCCAAAAAAACATTTAAAAGGATTTTATTATTCCGATTGATTTCTCGACAGACTATTTAATATTCGATAGAACATAGTTCGTTAGACTTTCCCTGCTCGGAGCCTGTCGGGCTTACGCTTTCGAGCATGAAATTCAGTAGAGTGAGTCAGATTTTCCGTTGGATTTGGGCAAATAGTCGTTCTATTTAAGCAAATTCAACGGAGCTGTCTAGAGCGCTCAAGGCTGCGGCCACTCTTGCTGGATTTCAGGCCGAAATTGTCGTGAGTCCAACAGACTCCTGGACATGCCCCTGGAACCTTCCCTCAGCTTCCAGGGTCGCAGGAGCCGTACGGAAGCTGCCGGATGCTGTTGTACCAGGGAGCATAGACAGGGTGCCATGGAGGCAAACGACAAACGAACCAGCAAGAGGCAGTACCACATGTTGAGAAGACAAAAAAGGGATAAATCTGAAAGAGCCTTTACCAAGGGCTATCAGACAGGTGTGTCTGGCCGCTCTAAGGATATCTGCCCACACGAGGACCCACAACTTCGCCAGGCTTGGTTGAGTGGCTGGCGGGAAGGTCGAGTAGATAACTGGGATGGCATGATCGGAGTGTCCGGCGTTCACCGGATTACCGAGACCAGCCACGTGTAAAAGTCTGGCCGCTTTTTGCGGGCGAGCTCCCAGCCTTCAGGAAATCATCAGCCCCGGCACTCCCGGGGCTTTCTTTTCGTCGGAATCAAAGCCTGTCGCAGGAGTATACCGCTTCCGCCGCTTCCCTGATGAGTCCCGGCCCTTTGTAGATAAATCCGGTGTATAGCTGAACCAGGCTCGCGCCGGCCTTGATCTTATCCGCAGCGGTTCTGGCATCCATTACCCCGCCCACACCGATGATCGGCAGTTTGCCTGACAGCTCAGCAGACAACAGTTTGATCACCGCCGTTGACTTGTCGCTCAGGGGAGCCCCGCTCAGTCCGCCCTGCTCATCCGCGTTGGACAGCCCCTGAACGGCATCACGATCTAGCGTAGTGTTGGTGGCAATCACACCATCCAGTTCAAAGGCCACCAGCTCTGCCGCAATATCCGCAACTTCCTGCTCGGTCATGTCGGGAGCAATCTTGATAGCGATAGGCACCCTGCGGCCATATTTGTCTGCCAGAATGGCCTGCTCGGCCTTGAGGGCTTCCAACAGTGCTTTCAGGGCATCGCCAAACTGCAGCTTGCGCAGCCCGGGAGTATTCGGAGAAGACAGGTTAACTGCTACATAGCCGGCATGAGGGTATACCTTACGCAGGCAGGTCAGATAATCGCTGTTGGCCTCTTCAACCGGCGTATCGAAGTTCTTGCCGATATTGATGCCGATCACGCCCTGGTAGTTGCACTTGCGGACATTGGCGATCAGGTGGTCCACCCCCTTGTTGTTAAAGCCCATGCGATTGACCAGGGCCTCCTTCTGGGTGATGCGAAATGCCCTGGGTTTAGGATTCCCTGGCTGAGGCCTTGGCGTAACAGTGCCCAGTTCAACATGACCAAATCCAAGAACGCCCATGCCATCAATGCAATCGGCGTCCTTGTCCATTCCTGCGGCCAGTCCTACAGGGTTGGCAAAAGTCAGCCCCATCACCTGCCTGGGCCGGGAAGGGACATCCGGGGCTGCCAGCTTGCTGAGGCCAAGCCGCTCGCCGGCGCCTATCATCTCAAGCGCTAAATCATGGGCGTTTTCCGCGGAAAGACAGAACAACAGCTTGCGACCGAGTTGATACATGAAGAGCCCCGAAAATTAAGACAAAACCGGCGAAATTATACGCATTTCTGCCGTAATCACCAGATTTTGAACTTCTTTTATGCTTTTTAGTCATAAATAACACTACTGCCATCCGTTAAACCCGGTTTTGTCAGCGCTTCTGGCATCACTGTCAGCCTGACCAACGAACTCCCCCTTCGCTCGAAACTAACCGCGAAGCTGTCGGTCTGATGTTACACAAGGAAGGAAAAAACAAACTGGAGGTCTACGATGAACAACACAACCATAAATCAAACTACCGAATTCAACAGCCTGCAACCTACCATCAGACCTCAGGATATTGCGCCCCTGCCACGAAAGACTGTAGAAGCTCCTACCGTTATGGTTTCCACACCAGCCACTGCATCCGGCACAACCGGGTCACCCCTGGCTGATCGTAACACCAGCCTGACCAAGGAAGAGCTTAATAACAGAGTCAAACTCGCTTTTGAGCAACTCGCCGTAGAAGACCTTGACCCGGAAGTCATTGCCCTGATGAACCTCAACGGCACTGTCGGTCTCCTCCTGAAAGAGCAACCAAGTGCTGGCCTACCCCTTGTAAAAGCCAGACTTAACGACCTTAAGGCCGACATTGAACGCTGGTGGGGAGTGATCTCCAGAAAGCCAGAGGCCAGAGCCGCCATCAAGGACATCGAAGTTCTCCTGGCGATTGGCAACTACGATGAAGCTCTGAACGCGCTGAGCACCTACGAAAAAGCCCACGGCAAGCCTTCCTTCACCAAAGCAGTGGATGAGCAGTTCATCAACCAGATCAACCCCAGACCTGAGTTTCCTTTTACCTACGGCACCCAAAACGAGGTTGTGCATGAGCTGCACACTAACACTGCTGAAGAAGAATCTTTCGATAAAATCGCCGGAGAGATCATGGTTCCCGAGAACTGGGCTGGCAGCCGCGCCCTCGATGCCGTTTGCCTCCAGGCTCCCAAGGCCATCACCTATCTGATCTTCGAAAAGTGCAACAACGACATGCAATTGCTGCGCGGCAGAATGAAAGCCGGTGAGTACTGCGACCCGGCTGAAGTCCAGCTGCTGTCCAAGCGTCTGAAAGACTCCGTATCCCTGACAACCCAGGTCCAGATCAACAACTTTGTTGATGCTCCTGAGCATACAGACCTGAAAACCTATCTCGGCGACGCTGCCCGAAGACACCTGTTCAAGCTGCGTTTCAGACAGATCAAGGCCTGCGACCTCAGCAAAATGGACAATGCCGACCTCGACAGGCTCAAAAGCGACATCGACGGCCTGCTGGCTATGAAAAAACTGATCGGCTCCGCGTCTGAGCCATTCCAGGAGATGACCAGCACTCTTGAAACAGCGAAAAAGGCCTGCGACCTGGCCCGCTTCATGAATGCAGAGCAGGAGCTGGCGGCATCTGAGCGGGTATACAGCCTGAAAACGCCTGACATGGCACAGCTAATCGCCACTCTGGAAAGCGTTGATAACACCGCCGCCAATGAACTGTACAAGAACATTGAGAACTACCTGGCAGCCGCTGATGCCTTCGCCCAACTCCAGACTCACGAGTCCATGGTCAGGTTCCAGCAGGAGCGTTTCAAGCTGCGCATGTGCCAGGAAAGCCTGGTCATGGCTGAAACCAGGGCCATCATTGCCGGTAAGGAAGACGCTTCAGTCTTCACCCCTGGCACCTATGAGCAAAACATTCAGCTATTGGCCCTGATCGACGGTGCCCTGCAGGCCACAACGCCAGTTCAGCCTGCACTGAGTCAGGCTGGCGCCATGATCAAGATCTTTGGCCAGCACTTCTGGAACAGCCGCACCACTCTTGACCAGAAGATGGCCGAGTTGCAAAAATGCAAAGACCTTGCCGCCTGTGGTTATTACTTCTGGACCGAACTAAGCCAGCTGGTTAGCGACGTTTCCGGCAATTCTGATGCTGTGAAAACCGCCATTGGCAATATCGCAGCGCCAGCCAAGGATGGTATTGCTGCCCTGCTCAATGGTGGCTCCCTCTGGAAAACCGTCATGGGGCTTGGAGGCTCTGTCTCCGCCCTTGAAGAGGAAGCTCGCAAGATACTCACACCAATGCTGGAAGTGGCTGAGCGTGACCCTGTAATGTTCCGCCGCATGATGGGAGATTTTGGCCAGACCTGTGAACTGCTCAAGTCTCTGGTCGGTGCCAGCGGATTGCCTCTGCTGGAGCAGCTCAAGACACGTCTGTCCATGGAATCAGGCGCTTCCTGCTTCGCCGGTGATGAAGCCAAGATCCGTAACTTCGATCCGGAAAAAGAGCCTGAACTGGCCAGAAACATTCGTCGATTCCAACTGATATGTGACCTGGCCCGCTATGGTATGCATCTGAGTGTTGGCGCCAACATTGCCAAGAATGTTGGTTCAACTGCAGCCCTGATCGCTGCCGGACTCGGTGGCCCGGCAGCCTGGATCATGACAGGGGCTGCAGCAGTGAAAACAGCTGCCAGTACTGCTGGCGCTTACACCATCCGCGAAAGCGTGAACGCCATGCCTGGTGACACCGTCCGCTCCCTGGACAAGCTGGTGAACTTCGGTCCATCTTTCCTGGTCAGCACCAGCGCTACCGACGAGCTGGCAACCATCGCAAGGGGCGTAGCCAAGGGAGAGACATTCTGTTCCACAGCGGTTAACTGGCTGGTTGCCCCTTTCAAGTTCAGGCTGAACAAGCTGACCGAAGCTTTCTATGCGGTCAGGGAAGGCAAGGAAAATGCCTGGATGAAACTGGCCATTGAAGGGGCCAAGAGTGGCCTGGTTCTGGCGGCAGGAGTGGGGGCCTATGCTACAGGTGTCGCTGCCCTGGCTCTGCCGGTTGTACCGGCCCAGGTGGCCGCCATCGCCTCTATGGTAATGGCCAGCCGCACATTCTGTAACTATCTGAACAGCTATGAAAAAGGCGAAGGCATCGTCTTAGACACCATTGCCGATTACAGGAATCTGCTGCTTTCCGAAGACTCAGCAGCGGCCAGGGCCGTTAACGCTCGCTGCCGACAGGAAGCTGATGAGCTGGTCAAGCGCATGTCGAGCAAGCACTCCTTCAAGCAGTATGCTGCCGAGAAGGCGGTCAGGGGTCTCAAAATCGCTCACTGGACCCAGTTCGAGCAGGACAACCCAGCCAAGGCCGCTGACTTCAAAGCCGGTGCCAGGAAAAATCTGGCAGAAACCGAAACAGCCCGCAGAGAGCTGGCGAAAGAGCTGACGGCTCAGGCCAGGGCTCTTGCAGTCCTCGAAAAGTACAAGGCCATGGGTACCGAGGTTGAAGCCAGGAGCGCTTTCGCTCGATTCAAGTCCGAGATGCAGGGCGCTGGCGTACCAGTCAGCCACATTAACCGACTGGGCGTGGCATACTACATCCACGACAAGATCAGCGAAATTACCCATTCATTCGACAGGATGTGTGGTACAGAGACACCGGGAACAACCGAAGAAGCTATCTACAGGACTCTGACCCAGTATCACCTGGATATTGAGCTGGGCGGCTACCTCCCAACCCTGCTGAAGCTGTCCAGAAGTGATGTTGAGGCTGCACGTAAAGTCTCTGCCAAGAAGCTGGCCGACAGCCAGCGTCACAGAACAGAGGCGGCCATCAAGGAACGTACTCAACTGGCTCTTGAGGCCACGCTTAAAGGCATTGAGGAAGAGAAAGGCAAGAAACTCACCAGGGAAGAGCTGGACAGTGAAGAGTTCAGACGCCTGATGAGCATCAAGCTGAAGGGTGAAGTCTCCAAGTTAGAGGACATGACCGAGCTCAAGGCTGCCCAGTTCAGGCAGGCTCTTGCAGAAAATGAACTGTACAGGCAGATGACACCGGACCAGAGAAAGTACCTTCTGGGGGAGACCATGATGACGGAAAATCAGGTTAATGAAGCTCAGGCTTCAGCTACTGCCGCCGCAGCCGCATAAGCCATCGCTGTCGATGTTCCAGCCCCCGCACCTGCGGGGACTTTTCTTTCCAAAAACCATGGCGGGCATCCATTCAAAATGGCCCGGCCCGATATCAGCCCTGGTCCGAATGGGTACTGGCCTGAGCAAGATCCATCAGTTCCCGGTTGGCGACGGTGAACATGGCCATTTCGATGACACTGGCATTGCGGATCTCGCCCAGCATGCCCTGCCAGCGGGAGATCAGGGCATGGTTCTGCATCATCCAGGCATCCAGCTGGTGATCCAGGTCATCCCAGGATTCTGTTGATTGCAGTAACGCCACGGTCAGCGCCCGCTGCTGCCAGGTCAGTTCGTCCCGGATACTGTCCCTCGCCAGGGACTGCCAGTGGTTGATCACATCAAGGTTCCCCAGCTCCTGACTGTACCAGTTCAGGTCCAGCCTTTCTCCCACAGCGAAATAGGTTCTGGCAACCTGCTCTACCGGCTTACCGGTCTGGTCTGCAGCATGAATAATCGGCAGGGAGCTGAGCAGGTATCGCTGCCCGCAGACAACCCTCGCCAGGTCTTCAGGAATGTTATTTTCGACCATCTGCATGACCCGGTTATTCAGCCCCTGTTGTTCGTCTTTGCTCAGGTAGTCGGTGAAAGTCTGAATAAAAGTGCTGATCTTGGGACCGAAGTGATCTACACACTGCGAAGCCACCAGCTCCTGCCGCTTGATCCGGATAAACCAGCGACTGGCCCGACGCACCAGCTTGATCAGGGAAAACATCATCTGCTGCTGCCTGGTACTGGTCAGCTGGTAGTCCAATGACTCAATCTGCTGCCAGTAACCGTCAACACAAAAGACATCCCGACTGACCAGAAACGCCCGGGCAATTTCCGAAGCACTGGCTCCAGTCGTATGCTTCACACGATGAACAAAGGTGATCCCCATCATGTCTATCATGTGATTGGCAATCTGGGTGGCGATAATCTCCCTGCGCAGCCTGTGTCGTTTAATATCCTCCGGGAACATACCCACCAGAACATCCGGGAAAGCTGTGTTGAGTTCTTCTGACAGATAAGGTTCATCAATCACATCAGAATTAATCAGGCCTTCCTTCAGGTTTGCCTTACTGTAGGATATCAACAATGACAGCTCGGGTCGGGTCAGGCCAAGACCGGCACCGGAGCGTTCGGCCAGGGCTTCATTATCGGGAAGGAACTCAATAGACCGGTCTAGCTTGCCGCTGCTTTCGAGCTGCTCAATAAAGCGACGGTATTCGTCCATTCGGTAGCGGGCTTCCGACTCAGCCAGGCTGATGGCCTGGGTCTGACGATAGTTATTCTTCAGCACCAGGGCTGACACTTCATCAGTCATGGCTTCCAGCAGGGTGTTGCGCTGCTTCAGTGTCATGTCGCCATTGCCCACTACATCATTAAGCAGGATCTTGATATTGACCTCGTGGTCCGAGCAGTCCACACCACCGGAGTTATCGATAAAATCGGTGTTCATGGCGCCACCCTGCAGCCCGAACTCCACGCGCCCGAGCTGACTGAGCCCCAGGTTTCCTCCCTCACCAATCACTTTGGCCCTGAGTTCACAGCCATTGATTCGCAAGGGGTCATTGGCCTTGTCACCGACATCTGCATGGCTTTCATTAATGGCTTTTACGTAGGTGCCTATACCGCCATTCCAGATCAGGTCTACAGGAGCCCTGAGCAGAGAGCGAATCAATTCGTTGGGCGTCAGCCTGCCAGCTTTGATACCAAACCGCTCTCTCATCTGGGCCGAAACCGGAATGGACTTGGCGTGACGGGAAAACACCCCGCCACCTTCCGATATCAGGGAAGCGTCGTAGTCCTGCCAGCTGGATCTGGGCAGTGCAAATAATCTCTGGCGCTCGTTGAAGCCCACTGCCGGATCCGGTTCGGGGTCGATAAAGATGTGCTGATGGTTGAAGGCGGCTACCATGGCAATGGACTCAGACGACAGCATGCCATTACCAAAAACGTCTCCGGCCATATCACCGATTCCCAGGACAGAAACCGTATCGGTCTGGACATTAACGCCTTTCTCCCGGAAGTGGCGCTGTACCGACACCCAGGCTCCTTTGGCCGTGATACCCATCTTCTTGTGGTCGTATCCCTCACTCCCCCCTGAAGCAAAGGCGTCGCCAAGCCAGAAGTTGTATTCTCCGGCTACTTCATTGGCAATATCAGAGAATGTCGCAGTGCCCTTGTCTGCGGCCACGACCAGGTAGGTGTCGTCATCATCGTAATAAACGACCCTTTCCGGATGAACGACTTCTGTTTCCACCAGGTTGTCCGTAACATCCAGCAGGGCATAGATAAACATCTTGTAGCAGGCAACCCCTTCTTCAAGAGTTTCTTCACGCCCTGCTCCGGCAGGCATCTGCTTGGCAACGAAGCCGCCCTTGGCTCCGACCGGAACGATCAAGGCGTTCTTGACCTGCTGGGCTTTTACCAGCCCGAGAATTTCTGTCCGGTAATCTTCCACCCGGTCTGACCAGCGCAATCCCCCCCTCGCGACCTTGCCCCCGCGAAGGTGCACACCTTCAACCCTGGGTGAGTAGACAAAGATTTCATAGAGAGGAACCGGTTTGGGAATATCCTGGATATCTCCCGGCGCCAGCTTGTAAGAAATGTATGCTTTGGGTTTGCCCTGGTGATCGGGCTGATAAAAATTGGTTCTGAGGGTGGCCGCTATGACACTCTGATAGCGCCGGATGATCCGGTCTTCACTCAGCACCGTCACTTCATCAAGGGCTTCCAGTATATTCTGTTGAATCTGCTGCTGCCGGGCCAGCCTCTGGGTTTTGGACAGCGTCAGGTCAGGATTGAAGCGCACCTCGAACAACTCCACCAGCATCCGGGTGAGCGCTATGTTGTTGCAGAGAGTTTCGGCGATATAGCCCTGGCTCAACCCCATCCGGATCTGTTTCATGTATCGGGCATAAGCCCGCAGCATCGCAACTTGCCGCCAGTTCATGCCTGCCGCCAGCACAAGCAGGTTGAACTGGTCATTCTCCGTTTCGTTAAACCAGACCTTTTCAAAGGTTTCCCTGAAAATACCATCAACTTTCTGGATATTGATGGTCTTTCCTTCCTGGTAACTGAGCAGGAAATCATGAATCCAGATGGCCTGGCCGTCACTTCTGCGAATCACATAAGGCGACTCTCCAAGAACCCTCAGGCCCAGGTTTTCGATAATCGGAATCTGGTCCGCCAGAGGCAGGGGTTCAACAAATTGGTAAAGCTTGAAGTGGATGCGACCGGGTTCATCATCCAGAGACTGGTAAAAACCCATGGACAGCGGACAATCATTATTGATTCTCTCGAAATGCTCCACGTCGACAACCGCCGCGTCAGGCGTGAAAGCTTCCTGGTAACCAGCAGAAAACCCCTGGGCATAAAGCGACACCAGTTGATTCCCTTTTACCTCGCCATAGGACTCAAGCAGACTGGCATGAACCTCATCCTTCCAGGAGCTGGCTGCCATCACCAGCTCTGTGGTAATGGCATCAAGGTCGTATTCCACCCGGCCACGCAGCTTGAATATAAAATGCACCCTGGCCAGCACAGATTCTGAGAAATAGGTGGTGAATTCCGAGTCCACTGCCTGAAGACGCTGGCAGAGTATTTTTTCCATCCGGATACGCAGGTCAGTACTGTAAACTTCCCGTGGCACGAACAACAGCGCCGAGCAGAAAGGTCCGTAGGGGTCCTGGCGGACAAACAGTTTGATGCGCTTTCTTTCCTGCAGCCTCAGGATCGCCATGAGCGTTTGAAACAGCTGATCCCTGGGCGTCTGGAACAGTTCATCCCGGGGAAAGATTTCCAGTATCTGCTCCAGATCCTTGCCGTGATGACTCTTCGGATCCAGCGACGAACGCTCGACAATGGCTTCAATCTTGCGGTTGATGTAGGGAATGGTGGACGGGCTCTGGCGATAGACCGGGGAAGTATACAGCCCAACGATTCGTGCCTCACCGGCTACCGAACCATCTTCCGCAAACTGCCGAACCGTAATAAAGTCGGGATAGGCAGGCCGGTGGACACTGGAACGGACGCTGGCCTTGGAAAACGACAACCAGTCTTTCTGCTCGAAAAAATCTCGCCCCACAGACGGCTCAAGCTCCTGCTGCCCCAGTTCCCCATGGTGAGTGGTGCGCAGAAGTCCCAGCAGGGAGTCCGAAGGGCGGATGATCTGACGCTTGCCAGAGCGCTCGACCACTTTCAGCTCTTCATAACCAAGAAAGGTGAAGTTGTCGTTCAGGAGCCACTGCAGGAAGGACTTGACCTCTTCCGCCTGCCCCCCCGACATGGTGTCGGCCAGGAAAGATACCCGGTTGTATATTGGCCGGTAGTCCTTGACGACCCTCGCCACATCCGCCAACACCGCCAGCAGTTGGTCACGAATCTGCTCCAGCTCTTCCTCTTCCTCCTGGCGACTGACCTCTACATAGATGACCGCCTCCCGGTGTGTTGTCACCTGGCCTTCATCTTCAAAGACCATTTTCCAGGAAGTATCGCGGCGGGTGTGAATCACCGCATTCCTGAGGTTATGGATAGTCAGACCGCGCTCATTGAGCTTCATCCGCAGTGAGTCCACAAGAAAAGGCATGTCCCGGTGGATCATCCGTATCACGGTATGGGTCGAGTGCCAGCCATTGTGGGGATAGTCGGGGTTATGAACTTCTATGATGGGAGAGTCCGGGTCATGACGCTCGATAAACTTCCAGAAAGACAGGGTTGCGCCCAGCAGGTCACGTCTTTTGCAGTCGATCAGATCCTGCCGGGTGTCCATGGCGTAGTAGAGATGGACAAACTCCCGGAGGAAGGGAAGCTGCTTGTCGGGGATATGGGGAGACAGTTCTTCTACAACCTTGTCCAGAAAATCCTCGCGTTCCTGCACTTCACGCTGCCCCATACTGGCGTCTCCGGGTTAAAAAGCGGTACTCTTGTTCTAAAAATACCGTTGTGTCCTTGTTGGAGAGTTCTGCACAACAGCATTTTTCGCTTGAGGCAGCACCGGCATCTCTCTGATGAGCGGCTGCCAGGTTCGGAAACCTTTGCTCCTGACGGGCTACTGTCAATAACAGCTTAACTGTGTCTACAGAATGCAAAGACTTTGTCAAACTTCTGACGTCTGTTGCCTGCTGGCTAGACCACAACGGTCTCTGAACCTATATTACTGAACTATAGAAAACGACGGTCGGTTTCGCTCAGGGTGGTTGCCACTGTTTCATCAGAGGTCAAAGATCCATATCGACCCGGGCTGGTATTCCGACAGGACTTCCACAGAAAGAGCCGGAAAGGACAGGTCCGAACCAATTACATTCGAAACGCTTACTCCGGAACAGAAAAATTTATGTCGACTCACTCAGTACTGAATGAACTCAGACAATACCTCTGCAGCTGCATCATTGGTCAGGAGCAGCTGGTTGACCGCATGCTGATTACCCTTCTCGCAGACGGGCACCTGCTGGTTGAAGGCGCTCCCGGGCTGGCCAAAACCCGGGCCATTAAAGCTCTGGCCGACGGCCTGGAAGCCAGCTTCCACCGCATCCAGTTCACACCCGACCTGCTGCCCGCAGACGTGACAGGAACCGATATCTTTACGCCTGAAGACAGCAGCTTCCGTTTCCAGCCGGGCCCGATTTTCCATAACCTGGTGCTGGCGGATGAAATCAACCGTGCGCCAGCCAAGGTGCAATCTGCCTTGCTGGAAGCCATGGCGGAACGACAGGTCAGTGTTGGGCGGAAAACCTATCCGCTTTCCAGGGTGTTCATGGTCATGGCCACCCAGAACCCTATTGAACAGGAAGGCACCTACCCTCTGCCGGAAGCGCAGCTCGACCGTTTCCTGATGCATGTCCGGGTGGCTTACCCGGATGTGGAGGCTGAAAGACAGATTCTCAGACTGGCCCGGGGCGAAGCCATGAAACAGGCTGCGGTAAAACCTTCACAGCCCCTGACTCAGGCGGATGTACTGGCGGCCAGGCAGAAAGTGCTGGCACTGCATATGGAACCCGTGATCGAAGAGTATATTGTGCAGCTGGTTAACGCTTCACGGCAGCCTTCCTTATACAGTGACCGACTGGCCGGCTGGCTTGACTATGGCGCCAGCCCCAGGGGAACCATCTCCCTTGACCGTTGCTCCCGCGCTCATGCATGGCTGAAAGGCCGCGACTTTGTCAGCCCTGACGATGTTCAGGCCGTCGTACACGACGTTTTCAGGCACCGCCTGCTGCTGACGTTTGAAGCGGAAGCTGAAGGCAAGGGCGCTGACCAGGTCATCGATCAGCTGTTGAACTTTGTCCCGGTAGCCTGATCAGGGAGCAGTCAATGAGCGGAGCTTATTCAGAGCTGAAAGAGCTGGTCAGCCTGCGCATCCAGGCCAGGGATCTGGCCCTGTTTCGACGGCGCAGATCCCGCAGTCTGCTGGCGGGTGCCGGCCAGTCCCCCTTCAAGGGCCGGGGAATCGATTTCGAAGAGGTACGCGCTTACCAGCATGGGGACGATATTCGTTCCATAGACTGGCGTGTTACCGCTCGCAGAATGAAACCACACACCAAAATCTTCAGGGAAGAGCGGGAAAGACCGGTGCTGGTTCTGCTGGACCAGACACACTCTCTGTTTTTCGGCAGTCAGCTCAATTTCAAATCCGTCACCGCCGCCGAAATCTGCTCCCTGCTCTCATGGTCCACACTGCTGCATGGTGACCGAATTGGCGGGCTGGTATTCAATGAAGACTCATTGAGCGAGATTCGACCCAAGCGCTCCAAACAGACACTGATGCATCTGCTGCATAAAGTAGAGGAACACAATCGCTTATTGAGCACAGCCACAATGCCGACCAGCATGCCGGGGCAGAGCAACGGAAGTTACCTGACCCGGGCTCTGAGACATGCCCGCAGGGTGGCTCACCCGGGCACAAACCTGTTTGTCATCAGTGACTTTTCCCAGATGGATGAAGAGGCCTGGCGTCACTTTGCCCGCCTCTCAAGACATTGCGAAGTGATGGCAATCCAGGTCTTCGACCCTCTTGAAGCCAACCTGCCCCGCCCGGGACTGTACGACATCACCAATGGCATGCACCGCAAGACCATTGACACACGGGGTTCCGGATTAAGGCTCAAGTACCGCAACCATTATGAGCAGGCCGTGGAGACTCTGAAGGATCGCTTTGGCAGCCATCGAATCCCCTTCCTGAGAGTGGCTTCAGACCAAGATACCGCTACACAGCTTATGGCCCATTTTGGTTCAGTCCGCTCCCGTGTGAAGACTTCTGGCAAGGCAGGAGGCTGAAGATGCAGGCACAAAACCCTCTCGACCAGCTTCGCCCTAACCATCTTCCGGATCCGATTGGCTTCTGGCCACCTGCTCCTGGCTGGTGGGTTTCTGGCACCCTGGCACTCCTCGCCCTCTTCTTCCTGGTTTATTTCCTGGTCAAATGGCATCGCCGTCGTCGTTACCGTCGGCAGGCTGGTGTCATGGCAGAGCGAATCATGGCGGATTTCGAGGAACATGAAGACCCCGCCAGGTTTGCCAACGATTGCAACCGGCTGCTCAAGCAGACTGCCCTGCAGGCATTCCCCAGGCAGCAGGTCGCCAGGCTGCACGGACAACAATGGCTGGCCTTTCTGGCAGAGAAAAGCGGCAATAGGGATTTTATCGAGGGTCCCGGACAGGCCCTGGGCGAAAACCGCTTCAGCGGCAGCCCGTCAGTAGAAGTCGAAGTCCTTTATTCAATGACCCGAAGCTGGATCAGGAAACACCATGCTTGAGCTGCAATGGCCCTGGATTCTACTGGCCACCCCCTTACCACTGCTGATTCACTTTTTGGTGAGACCGGCTCAGCGTGCCAGCGGGGCCGCGCTGAAAGTGCCTTTTTACCGGCAGCTGGTTGAAATAGCTGGCCAAAGCCGTCAAAACACCCTGAAGAACAAAAACTGGCAGGCTATCCTGCCCTGGCTGGTCTGGACCCTCCTGCTTCTTGCTGCCGCGCGTCCCGCCTGGCTGGGAGAGCCCATTCAGCTTCAGGGCAGCGGTCGTGACCTGATGATGGCGGTCGACCTCTCTGGCAGTATGGAAATCAGTGACATGGAGATCAACGGCGTTTCTGTAGACCGGCTGGTTGTCACCAAACATGTCCTGACCGATTTTATTGAACGCCGGAAAGGCGATCGCCTGGGGCTGATACTCTTTGGCACCCAGGCCTATCTGCAGGCACCGCTGACTTTCGACCTTAAAACCATCGAAACACTGATGGATGAAGCGGAAATCGGTATGGCCGGCAACAAAACTGCTATCGGTGACGCACTGGGGCTGGCAGTAAAACACCTGAGAAAACGCCCGCAGGAGAGCCGTGTTCTTATCTTGCTTACGGATGGCGCTAACACTGCCGGTGAAATTACGCCTCTGCAGGCAGCAAAACTGGCCAGTGAAGAGAACATCAAGATCTACGCCATCGGCATGGGCGCCGACGAAATGATTCAGCCAGGCCTTTTTGGCTCGTCGTTCGGCGCCAGAAAGATCAACCCTTCCGCAGACCTGGATGAAAAGACCCTCACTGAAATCGCCAACCTGACCGGCGGACGCTATTTCAGGGCCAGAAACACCGAAGACCTCACCAAAATCTACAGCCTGCTTGATGAGCTTGAGCCGGCCATTCAGGAAGAGGAAAGCTTTCGCCCTAGTATGGCGCTTTATTACTGGCCTCTGGCAATAGCCTTATTGCTGAGCTTTATTATGGCTCTACTGCGTGCACAGCCTTCTCTGGCAAGGCCTGAAATCACATTAAGTTCAATGAAGCCGAAAAGGCCGGCGAAGGGAAAGGAAGCATGAGCGAGTTTTTCTCACAATTTCATTTCCTGCGACCTTACTGGTTGTTGATGATCATCCCCTGTCTGATCAGCCTTGCCATGCTCTGGCGGCAGAACCAGGGACAGGGCAACTGGAGCCGGGTCATTGCCCCGGAACTGTTGCAGCACCTTCTGCAGGGACAGAACCGGCAGCAGGTTCGCTGGCCGTTGATGGTTCTGGCGGCAGGCTGGTTGCTGGCCTGTATCGCCCTGGCCGGCCCGGCGTGGCAAAAGGTTCCGACCCCGGTCAGCAAAAGCCGGCAACCGCTGGTTGTAGTGACGGATTTGTCTTACACCATGTATGCCAGCGATATGTCTCCTAACCGCCTGGCCCGAACCCGGTACAAGCTGCTCGATCTGTTCCGACTAAGAAAGGATGGTTTATCGGCACTGGTCGCCTATGCCGGTCAGGCCCATACGGTGTCGCCACTGACGGACGATGCCAGAACCCTTGCCAATCTGGTTCCTGCACTGAGTCCGGAAATCATGCCAGAGCAGGGACAAAACCCAGTTGCAGGCATTGAGCTGGCACTGCAGCTTTTGCAACAGGGTGCCGGAGAATCAGGCGACATTGTCCTGATAACAGATGCGATCTCTGAAAGTGACTCGGACAAAATCCGGAGTCTTCTGAAGGGCAGCAACCACAAATTGTCGATTCTTGGTGTGGGCACCGAGAGCGGCGCCCCAATCCCCCTGCCAGGTGGCGGCTTTATTAAGGACAGAAGTGGCGCCATAGTGGTTCCCCAGCTTCAGCGCCAATCGCTGCAAAGGCTGGCGCAGATACTGGGCGGCACTTACAGGGACATGGCTATTGACGACAGTGATTTGAAAGCGATTCTGCCAGCACCGGGCAGCCAGGATGAAACCGTTCTGGTTGAGCGGCATTTTGACCAGTGGCACGATGCCGGTTACTGGCTGCTACTGCTGCTGTTACCCCTGGCATTAGCAGGCTTCCGAAGAGGCTGGCTGGTTCTGCTGTTTGTCGGCTTTACACTGCCCAGCCCGCAGGCCGAAGCCATGGAATGGCAGGCTCTCTGGAAAAACAGTAACCAGAGGGCGATGGAAGCTTTACAGAATAAAGATCCCAAGCGTGCTGCTGAAATGTTCCAGCAGCCCGAGTGGCAGGCCGAGGCGCTTTACCAGTCTGAACAATACGCTGAGGCCGCTAAAGCGTTTGCGAAAAGTGACAGCGCCCGGGGCTATTACAACCAGGGAAACGCCCTGGCCAAAGCCGGAAAACTGGACGACGCCATCAAAGCCTACGACAAGGCTCTGGCAAAACAGCCAGAAATGGAAGACGCGAAGTTGAACAAAGAGCTGCTGGAAAAACTCAAACAGCAGCAGGAACAGCAACAGAACCAGTCAGGTCAGGATCAGCAACAGAATCAGGACAAACAACAGCAGGATCAGCAAAGTCAGCAGGACCAGCAAAGTCAGCAGGATCAGAATGACCAGGGGCAGCAACAGGGACAACAGTCTAATCAGTCGTCTGCCAGTGATCGGCAGCAAAGCCAATCCCAGGACAACAGGGAACAGTCTGAACAGCAGGATCAGTCCTCAGCCAGCCAGCAGGAAAAAGAACAGAGTCAGTCAGAAGAGCAACAGCAGCAGGCTGCGGCCGGGGAGGAACAACAGGAACACGGAGACGAACAACAGCTTAGTCAGAAGCCCTTTGAAACCATAGAGCAGTCCACCCCGGATCAGCAGGCCATTGAAAACTGGCTGCAGACCATACCGGATGACCCTGGGGGGCTGCTGCGACGGAAATTCCTTCATCAGCAGCAACAGAAAGAACAACAGAGAAGGCAGGAACAGGCATGGTAAAGCGTTATCTCAGGGTGTTTGCCCTGATCTTTCTGGCAGCTCTGGTAACGCCCCTGGCTCTTGCGGCCAGCTTCACGGCAACAGTGGACAGAACCGAACTGTCGGCCTTCGAGACCCTTGAGCTGAACCTGCGCACGGATGCCGACACAGGGGATGTGCCAGACCTGTCGGCCCTGGATAAAGACTTCGAAGTCATCAATACACGACAAAACCGACAGATCAGGATCATCAACGGGCAGACAGAATCCTGGCAGGACTGGATTGTCACCCTGGCCCCCCGCAGTGAGGGCCGGCTGACTATCCCACGGATGACTCTGAATAACATGTCCTCAACACCCATAACCATTCAGGTCAGCAAGGACAGCCGCAGCCAGTCTGCCGACAAAGCGGGCCCAATCTTCATTCGCACGGAAATCAGTAAAGAGCAGGTGTATGTACAGGAAGAAGTAGTACTCAGCCTGAAGATCTTTTACCGGGTTAACCTCTACGACGAGAGTCGACTGACCCCACTGAATGTCGACGGCGCCATAGTCCAGCAGCTGGGCGAGACCAGAAAGTATGACACTGTCGTCAATGGCACCCGCTACGGCGTCTTTGAACTCAATTTTGCCATCTACCCGCAAAAGGCCGGTGCCAAAGAGATTCCCGCCCTGACCTTTACCGGCACCATGGCTGAACGACGCGATCCTTTCTCCAGCATTTTCTCCATGGGCGGCAAGCCGGTCACAGCCCGGTCTGCCGATATCTATCTGTCTGTGAAGCCACAGCCAGCCAGCTTCAGTGGTCCGGTCTGGCTGCCAGCGCGCAATCTCAGCCTGAAAGAATCCTGGAGCAGTTCCACCGACAAGATTCATGTTGGTGATGCCGTTACACGAACGATCACCCTGGAGGCCGAAGGGCTGAGCAGCGCTCAGCTGCCTGCGGTCAGAATCACTTCTCCGGATGGTGTAAACAGTTATCCGGACCAGTCACGCACTGAAGACATCCCCACAGAAAACGGCATTACCGGCAGGCGCGTAGAAGCCATCGCCATGGTGCCCAGCCGGCCAGGAGTGATACAGCTGCCCGCCATCCGCTATACCTGGTATGACACTGAAAATGCCGTTGAAAGGGTGGCGGAGATACCGGCCAAAAGCATCAGAGTCCTGCCAGGCGAGCCCGGAGTACAGATATCACAGGCTGCTGCGCCGCAGGTTTCAGCACCTGGCAACACACTTGAAAAAACTCAAGAGTGCCCACCAGAACAAACCGTCGTAGCTGCATCCGACTCAGGTTTTTCCAGTCTCTGGAAATGGCTGTCGGCTCTGTTAGCACTGCTCTGGCTGGGAACAATTGCCCTGTTGTGGAAAGTCACAAGGAAAAAACGGCGAGAACCCGTGGCGGCAGCTCTCTGGCCAAAAGACGATGAAGCGGCTGCTTTCAAGGCATTTGAAAGCGCCTGCCACTCAGAAGACGCCATTGAAATCCGTCAGTCATTCATTGCCTGGGCTCAGGCTTTCCTTGACAAGCCTGACTTGATAACTCTCGACGATTGCCTGAATCTGTTGGAAACCGACAACTTAACAGAACTCTTCCAGTCAATGGACGCCGCAACCTATTCTGTCAAAAAAGACGCTATTCCAGGCCGGAAGATTCTGGAGCTGTGCAGATCGTTGCGCAAGAGCTGCAAAAACGGGAAGAGTACAGCTGAAATATTATCAGATTTATATCCGGGACAGAGAAACTCCTAAACCCCAATCAGTTTGAAAACCCGAACTTTTTACCGTTTCGCGGTTGCGCGAAACAACCACAGGGATGCGGCCAGAAACAGCTTGCTGTTTCTGAGATAAGCCGCGCCCGGAAATGGACAGGCAAACTACGTCTATCCATCTGGGCGCGGTTTAGAATGAATCTGCTCTGGTGTCTCAGTCATCGCGTAGCAGCTGGCAAACCTGTCTGTAGCGAGGTTGATTGTAATATTCCTGCCTTCTTTCGGCAGTTACCTGATAATAGCCCTCATAGTGTTTGCCGTTTCGATCCAGGTCATAGCGGTAGCCACTGAACGGCAGCCCCGGTATTTCTATGTCACTGTCTGGCATGATTCCCGGACGGATATGGTTATTTGCCAGAGCAATATTGATTTCCTGCAGCACCCTGGCAATATTTTCCTCTTTAAAGCGTAGACCTATGACTTCATCATTCGACAATGAATACAGGGTAAACTGACCTCCATACCGGGTTCTGGAATTTATAGCTCCAACCCTGTATGGATTTTCAGGAGCAAATTTCCACAAAGGAAAAGGACTGTCAGGACGGTTCAGGATCCGCGCAACCACCGGCCAGGCTTTCTCAGCATCATGAATATGCACATCCACCCTGAACTTGTTACAAGTATTGGGGCTGGAACCTCCGGGTGTTTCATAGTTCTCATATGCAGGATCGTGAAAGGCGATATAATTTAGATCTCCCACCTAGGTATAAGGTGTTTCACAATCATTCCAGCCATTGTCCGAATTCAGATATAGTTTGGCTCTCTCAAACCCAATCGCCAGGTCAGCACCAGGCGGACGAATATACGGTACACAACTCTGTCTGAAAGTTACTGCCAGTTCATCTTCTGTCAATAGCTTCCCGTAATTCCTGAAACAGTTGTCAACCTCAGCCTCAAAGTCTTTTTTTATTGAGTCATAATCGCCAACTTTAAGCTTCCCGGCACCAGGAATCTTCGCTAGCTCCCTTTCGAAACCCTCTCCCCCTGGATACCACTTTTCTAGCTCAATACAGCTACTAACCCTGAGTTCACGAACCTTGTCATCAGACAGTTTGACAGGGCGCTCAACAGCTCTTTTGTTCTTCAAACTGTCTTTTGAGAACAACGTGTTGCGCTTATTGGTTGTATCAGCACTGTCTGATGATTTCATTGCAGGTTTGCGTGAATAGCTTGGATGACCGATAGAAGGAGGATTCATGCTTGGAGAGGGCTTCTTGACGCGCCGTTTTCTCGGGTTGTCGTGAATTCCTGTTTTCTTCCTGTCCAGCCTGAGTAGCTCAACACCGTTGTCGCCTCCAGCTGATTTCTTGACTTTTCTCCCAGTAAACCAGCCGTAAACTATTTCCAGCCTGGGTTTTATATGGTGTTGATAGAATTCCTTGCATGTGCCGATTACACTCATCCCTAAGCTCCAGTTAACATTTTCTTTCAATGTAGTCTTAATTTATACTCTCAACCCTATGCCCAAAAGGGCTACTGAACCGCGACAAGATATAAAAGCTTAGATTATCTGCCCATTCCCGTAAAAACAGCAAGCTGTTCCTGGCCGCATCCTTGCAGTTGTTTCGCGTAAACGCGAAACGTGAAAAGTTCCGGTTTGCAAACTGGATGGGGGTTTAGCAGCATCTGCTACCAGTGCTATATTCCTCTCTCCACCACACACTACCTGAGCATTAGATCTAACTTAAAAAAAAACACACTTAGTGAATCCATAAAAGCACGTGCGCAGTATATCCAAGTATCGAGCTCGATAGTCCCATCTTAATAACTGGCAACAGCCAATACACAATAGATAGAGACAACTATGAAAAAGGACTTACTCAGCCTTCTGGCTGCGGGCTCGCTTATGCTCAGCTCAACTGCCACAATGGCGGCGGAATATGAAGTCACTGTCACCAACCTGACCCGTGGTATTTACTTCACCCCCTTGCTGGTGGCCGCCCATGATGATGCGACCGGGAACCTGTTTACGGTTGGTCAACCAGCATCCGACAACCTCCAGGCGATGGCGGAAGGCGGATCCATTGCTGGCCTGGTGGCGGAACTGAACAGTGCCAGCGCCGATCTCGTTGAAAACCCTGCCTCTGGACTACTGGCTCCCGGTAAAAGCGCCACTGCCCGTCTCAGTACTGAAGGCAATCCTGACCATACCCTGATCTCTCTTGTAGGGATGATGCTGCCAACCAATGACTCCTTCATTGGCTTGAATGCGATGCCTCTGCCATCCGGGCAAGAGGTAGAGAAAAAATACAGTCTCAATGCCTATGACGCTGGAACTGAGGCGAACGATGAAATTCGTGGTAGCGGTGTACCAGGTGAGAGCGGTTTTCCTGTTCCTCCCCCTCTTGAAAGCCTTATCGATAATGGTGGAACAGGCGTCAATGCCACAGTGGAAGGCTATGTGCACATACATCGCAATGTTCTCGGAGACTCGAACCCTACCGGAGGCATAAGCGACATCAACAGCACGACTCATCGCTGGCTGAACCCGGTAGCCCGAGTCACCATCGAAGTCATCAACCCGTAAACAACCACCAAGGAATGGCTATGAACTCTGCTATGGCAAAGCTTTCCCGCCTGCCTAAAGGGAGCTTCTGTCTGTCCCTCCTCGCCAGTCTGGCCCTGGCCGGATGTTCTGGAGGTGACAGCAGCAGTAACGCAGGAAATACTGAACTTGAATACCAGGTTCAGATCATCAACCTCACTGCAGGGCAACCTCTGTCTCCGGTGGCCGTTATCGCCCATGATGACAACTACAGGATGTTCTCCATAGGTGATGCCGCCTCATCCGGTCTCGAAGTGCTGGCGGAAGGCGGCGACAACAGTGGCCTGATCGATGAAGCCTCGGCAGCGGGCGCCTTCGCTCATGCCTCTGGCGATAGCCCAGTGGCGCCGGGAGCTACCGATACGCTGACGGTTACCATTGACGGCAGTCAGCAGGAGAACGCCGAAATATCAGTGGTCACTATGCTGGTGAACACCAATGATGCTTTCACAGGCGTGAGCTCCATAGACGTATCCGGGCTTGGAGTTGGAGTTGACGACAGCGTCACTCTGTACGGCGTAACCTATGACTCTGGAACAGAAGCCAATTCAGAAGCTGCTGGCACTATTCCAGGGCCCGCAGATGGTGGTGAAGGCTTCAAAAGTGCACGTGATGATATTGCCGACCAGGTTACCATGCACGGTGGTGTAGTCACTGTGGATGACGGTCTGGATTCATCAGTACTTACTCAGCAGCACAAGTGGGATAACCCTGCGGTACAGGTCAAAATAACCCGACAGAGATAACCCCTCTGTTCTCCTGCTGAGACAATAGTCGTTGTTGGTGAGTGAGTGTTGAATCACTTTCTGAACCCTTCACGACAAAAAAGAAAGGCGAGCCAGATGGCTCGCCTTTCTATCTTACGGGTCAGTCTCCCAGAATCAGATTGAGGTGACGTCTCCGTTATAAACACCATCAAGATCACGGTCCAGAGCGATACGCTCACCGGAACCCGGAGGTGTACAGGTGAAGGTCAGTGCATTACTGCCACTCTCAGCCAGCTGCCTGATCGCAGCCTTACTGACAGCCGCCTCATTACTCTTGTCGGTATAGTACGTGCCTGAAGAAGGCTCATACAGATAACCTCTCTGTTCACCGTTGACGACGCCCCGGGCCACC
The DNA here is from genome assembly GCA_051008495.1 of Endozoicomonas sp. Lineage (GTDB taxonomy): Bacteria > Pseudomonadota > Gammaproteobacteria > Pseudomonadales > Endozoicomonadaceae > Endozoicomonas_A. Next base: position 37,154 of record JBPCXN010000125.1, read on the forward strand.
AGGTCACACTCGGTGACATTACCCCCAAGAATCTTCGATACGAAGGCTTTCCCGGAACGGTTTTCCAGCAGCTTGAGCCTGTTACGCATGCCACGGGTGGAACCATTGTAGAGGGTAATCTGCTGCCCAACGATGGGCGCCAGGTCAGAATCAAACTCCATCAGATAATCCACCAGACCCTGGCGGGTTTGGTCATCAGGAATACCGACAACACCTGACTGATCATTGAAGGTACAGCCGTGAAGGTCGGCACTCATACCCGGAGGGCAACCTGTGGTGCCATCATCAAATACACCACCCTGCAGGAACTGGAACAGCTGGTCGGTTGCGCCATCGTGCAGGAAGCCAAAGCCACGAACCTGGTCGCCCTGATGCTGGCGGGTTGGGCTGATCTGGAAACCGTTACGATCAGGCAGACCAAACATACCAATCTTCTGATACAGGTTTCGGAAGCTGGGCACCTTGGTGATCAGGATCTCACCACCGTGAGCCGCCTTACCGTCAGAACCATAAAAGCCTTTGGACGGGTCGTGTGTATGACAGCCTTCACAGGTCTTGCCATCCTCACGACTGGCGGGTGGGAAAAAGTCATCTCTTTCCAGACCGTCAGAACGTCGGGGACCAGCGAAGAACGCACGGCCAACCTGTGCGGAAGAACTCAGGCCATTATTCAGTTTACGGATCGGGTTAGGCGGTAATTGTACCTGCAGCATAAAGTCGGCGAACTTGTCCATATCCTGCTCAAGGGCTACAGTTTCCACCGGCTTGCTCGACTCATCGACACTTTTCAGCTCTACATCCAGTCCCATCAAGCCCTCAAAAGCGACGATGAAGTTTTTAAACGACAGTCGTTCGTCAAGCGCCTCCATATCGGTGAGGTTGTCGGCATCCTGGGTACCGAAGTAGCCAGTGACCCGGTCGCCCCGCCAGTGCATATGCCCGTGAGTGGACATGCCACGCATGGTCTGGGTAGTCATCGGTCCCTTCATGGACGCCAGAGTCCGCTCCTGACCGTCACCATTCAGGATCTCAGCCAGGAAGCAGCCATCATTGTAAGCGGCGTTGGCGCCATTACAGTCCAGGCGGGTGAAATGCTCTGTAGGCATGGGCTGGGAGTTATAAGTATTCCCACCATCAGGGTTACCCAGGTTCCAGGACAGGTGATCCATATCGCCGAAAACGTGACAACTGGCGCAGGAGGACTCGCCGTTGGAAGAAGACCTGCTGGCGTCGTACAGCATGAAACGCCCCGCCTGGAGATCAGCCGGCTCCGGATTGAACATCGCAACTGTCTGACGGGTTTCTCCTGTGGTGGCGTCAACAACCTTGACACTGTTATCGAAACGGGTGAGCACATACAGTTGGCCATTGTCGCCATTATTCTGTTCGTCCAGCAGAATTCCCTGGGGACCACCGGTTACAGAAATATGGTTTGCGCTACCCACAGCCGGGTCAAAATTATTCCAGTCAGCATCTTTCTCAAGGTCTGCAGTGTTGTAAACAGCGATCTTGTCGGAACCCAGTGCCGCCACATACAGTGTGCTGCCATCAGAACTGATCTGCATTTCCACAGGTGTAGACACAGTGTGCTGTTTGACCGAAGCCGGAGCTTTGAGCACCGAATAGTCGATATGCTTGTTCAGGTGCCTGGGCTTAACCGCACCGTTGTTCGGGTCAATGACTGTAATGCGGGACTTGGCAATATTGCCCTGAACCGTACTGCCGCCATGATTGCCTGGCCCTTCAAAGCGCACGGCATTGTTAGCGTCGGTGTTGGACACATAGATTTTGCCATTGACCGGATTCACCGCCATATTAAACAGCGTGGTGCCCACATGCCTGAAATCGCTGACCGGGTTTAGTGACGCAGCATCTATGGCAAACACATCCTGGTCTGGCAGATTGAAGCGGATGCCGTTGGAAAAATTCAGTCCACGGCTGTCTTTCCACTGACCGGAAGCATTGTCGTATTTTACAATCATGGAAGTCCATGGCTGTATTACGCCATCTGCGTTCCTGCCCGGTCCCGGACGGTTAGCAGGCAAGGCACCATTAGCCAGGCCGTTGGGCGAACTTACCCCATCCTGAACGTAACAGCCGTCAGGCTCGTCTAAACGCACGGTGTAGCCATCTACCGTGGCGTACTGTGGAGCTATGTCTTCAAAGCCGGCACAGACAACACCCTCATGCACGACCGATGTCTGGTTTCCGGAGTTAAACACAGCCGCATAGACTGTATTGCCATCCGGGCTGACCGCCAACGCCCTGGGGGTATCGCCGAACAGCTCAACAATCTTAAGTGGCTTGCCGCCCAGAGCTCTTCTCTGGTTACTGGCGTCAAACACCCAGACATCCGCACGGGCAACACTGGGAGTATGGATTTGCGGATCACCGGCTCCTTGTACATTTCGCAGAGAGCCATGAGCTCTATGCTGCCCACGGTGGGCGGTGGTAATGAAGGCCTTGCCCTTGGCAAAGACGATGTCCCTGGGCTCATCACCCACCAGCAGAGTTCTCTTTACGGCTCCTCTGGCAGTATCAATGATGCTAACGGAGTCGGACAGGTGGTTGATGACCCAGACATCATCACCGTTGACGGCAAGGGCTACAGGCTCCATTCCCACCGGAATGGAGTGACTGTGGGCCAGGCTGCCTGAAGAACCAATGTCGTACACTTCAACAACATTATCAGGCGTGTTGGTTACGTATAGCTTCTTGCCATCTCCGGAAAGAGTCATGGGACGGACGGAGGCGGACTCAAAGGCTATAAAGTTCGGTGGCTGAGCCATGGAGGCAACCGAATAGACGAACGCCACTCCCAGAAGGAGCAGTTGTCTAATTCTATGACGCGTTTTCACATGCTTATCCTCATCATTTTTTTATTCTCTACAGGACTACATGACTTTTACAACGAATAGCTTCTCTCTGTTCGTTTGACATCAGGACATAACAGACAGTTCGAAGCTAACAGGTCATGTCAGGAGACTCTCCTGATGCATCTCACCAGAAAAGCACTCCAAACAGAACGTAGCACTATTATATGATACATATATGACTCACATGAACAAGCTGTAATAATTCACTTTATAGTTATCCTCCCTGAATATCAGGGCTTCCAAGGGGTCTGACTCCAGGAATGGGCTAGGAATTGTTCATTCTGTGACATTGCTCTCAGAATGACTGCGTCGAAATGGCAGAAAGAAGCAGTTTAAGCGCTTGGGATTTTCTGTCAGCGGTCTGATAGAAAGGAGTGTGTCAGATAGCGAGAGCCGCAACGGTCTCCAGCCAACCGAGGAAGAGAACAATTGGTAAAGCGTGGCTTCCGCCCCGCTTTACCAAGAGAAACGATCAGTTATTGGTCAATCGTCACACCGCAGTAAGCTTGCCCTCTCCCTGTGCTTCTTCTTTTTTAGTCTGGTATTTTTCAGGCCTCAGGAAGAAGCGGGCCAGGGCAGGCAGCAGCCAGATGGCTCCAACCATGTTCCAGATGAACATGAAGGTCAGCAGGATGCCCATGTCTGCCTGGAATTTCAGTGGTGAGAAGATCCAGGTGCCAACTCCAATAGCCAGGGTAATACCTGTAAAGGTTACCGCCTTACCGGTAATCTGCAGTGTCCGGTGATAGGCTTCCTGCAGAGGAACACCCTGCTTGAGGAAACTCTCAAGGCGACTGTAGATGTATATACCGTAATCCACGCCAATACCAACACCCAGTGCAATAACCGGCAGAGTGGCGACTTTGACACCAATGCCAAGATGCGCCATCAGCGCCTGACACAGGGCCGATGTCAGTCCTAGTGGTATAACGATACAGAACACTGCCCGCAATGAACGGAAAGTCAACAGACAGAGGATACTGACGACAAAGTAAACCCAGATCAGCATACGGGTCTGGGCTTCAGCAATCACCTCGTTGGTAGCAGCTTCGATTCCGGAGTTACCGGTAGCCAGTACAAACTTGAAGTCGCTGGTGTTGTTTTCCGCGGCGAAAGTCTTGGTCTCATTCACAACCCGTTCAAGAGTGTCGGCTTTGTGATCATCCAGATAAAGTACGACAGGTGCGACGGAACAATCAGTGTTAAACAGCGACTTGGCCCTGGAAATGGAGTTGTTCAGGACATAGGGATTCCTCGACAGGGTTTCCCACTTCATATTGCCTTCGTTCAGCCCCTTGATAACCTGTTTGGAAACAGTCACCAGGGAGATAGCGGCCTGCACACCCGGCACATTTTCCATATGCCACATGTAGCGGTCTATGGCTTCCATCACCGGGTAAGTGGAGCAGCCTTCCGGAGCACTTTCCACCATCACCACGAACTGGTCGGCACTGGTTGAGTAGTTACTGGTCAGAAACAAGTTGTCCTGATTATAACGGGAGTCAGGACGAAACTCTGGTGCACCGGGATCCAGGTCGCCGATCTTGAGATCCTGGGCTTTCCAGATGCCCCAACCAAAGCCCAGCGCCGCGACAAGAACAGAGACCGGCACTACCCTGGGGTGGGCAAAGTTGGACAGTGAGCTCCAGATACCACCTTCCTGCGCCTGCTTTTGACGGATGCGCTCAATAGACTTTGAGCTGGTCCCGGCATAAGACATCAGTACCGGCAGTAGAATCAGGTTGGTAAGAATGATAGCCGCAACACCGATACTGGCGGTAACAGCCAGGTCCTGAATCACCTGGATCTCAATCACCAGCAGGGTCAGGAAGCCAATGGCGTCTGAAATAAGCGCAATGGCACCGGGAATATACAGACTCCGGAATGAACGGCGAGCGGCACTTACCTTGTCGACGCCGGCGGCCGCTTCAACCCCGAGACTGTTAATGATCTGAACACCGTGACTGACACCAATGGCGAATATCAGGAACGGCACCAGAACCGAATACAGATCCAGTCCATAACCGAAGGTTGATAGAAGGCCCATCTGCCAGATAACAGCAATCAGAGAAGTGAACAGGGGAACAAAGGTGCTGCGCAGGCAGCGTGAGTACAGGAAGAGCAACAGGGCAGTAATGACGATGGCAACGGCAAAGAAGATAACAACGGCCTTCACGCCTTCAAACAGGTCACCAAAGATTTTTGCCAGTCCGACAATGTGAAGACTTACGCCTCTCTCAGCGTATTTATCACGCAGCTTTTCCAGCTCATCGGAAAGCAGCTTGTAGTCGAGCCGCTCACCGGTTTCCGGGTCATTCTCAAAAAGAGGCGCACTGACAATACTGGAGCGAAAATCATTGGAAACGATCTGACCGACCTGGCCGGAGCGGAGAACATTATTTCGCAGGTCTTCAAGACTTCTCGCAGAACCATCATAATCCTGCGGAATGACGGGTCCGCCATTAAAACCCTCTTCTGTTACTTCGATCCAGCGAACACTGGGTGTCCACAAAGACTGCAGGAATGCCCGGTCAACACCCGGCAGGTAGAAAACCTCATCTGTGATGTCCTTCAATGCTTCCATGTATTCCGCGTCAAAAACATCACCATCGACATTATTGACCGCAATCCGGATCGTGTTACCGCCACTGGCACCATCCATGTTTCTCAGCATGTTCTGGATGTACGGGTGGTTAACCGGGATCATTTTAGTGAAGCTGGCGTCAATCTTCAGACCTGTCATCAGCTTCCAGGACAGAAAGATTGTCGCTGCCAGAAACAGCAGACACACCAACGGGCGGTTCTTAAATATGATCCGCTCCATCATGGGTTCAGAATAATTATTGGACAACATGACTCCCAGCCTCTGGCTCTATTGTTCCCCATGCAGCTACAGCGTGTCTCTTAGCCTGGTCAAGAACCGGCAGTGATGTGCTGTCTTGCCATAACCATGGTTTTTTTATTATTGGTTATTACTTCAGATTGTTATTTGTCTTTGGCGTCGAGCTCTTCACCCTGGGCGCTCATGCGATGAACGCCACCCTGCCCGACGACAACAATGCTGCCATCGTCGCCTGCTGTCAGTGCATTCAACGACATACGATCGTTGCGGTTCACCGAATTCCAGCCGCCGGCCGTTCCTGACAGGAAAGATCCGGAGTTGCCGACAAAGACTGTTTTACCATTATCGAGATGGATAGATCCAAACAGCGTCTGCCGGGTGCCTGAATTCAGGGACTGCCAGCTGTCGCCCTGATCACTGGAGCTATAGATAGTCCCTCTCAGGCCATGCACCAGGACTTCATCCCGACCGGATGTTATACCAAACCAGGAGCCCATGTACGGACTGTCGAGAGTCTCCCAGCTTTCTCCCTGATCTTTTGACCGGAACAGCATACCGGCTTCCCCGACAATGTAGACAGTGCCGCCGGAATCACTGGCAATAGCGTTGTAGTGCAACTCTTCTTCGTTTTCGATGGAATCGCGGATATCGCTCCAGGTCTTACCACCATCCCGTGTCCGTATAATGGCGCCATAGGCACCAACAGCGATACCATGACGATCGTTTTCAAACCAGACATCCAGAAACGGTGATTGCAGCTCCAGATCAGAGTAAACCTTGGCCCAGCTCTCACCACCGTCTTCAGTTTTCAGAATTAGCGCATCATGTCCGACCGCATAGCCGATTTTCTGGCTGGAAAAAGTCACGGCGGTCAGCATCTGTATGGTAGGCACCTTGGCCTGCAGCCATGAAAGCCCACTGTCGTCTGAATAGAGAATATGTCCACGGTCACCGACGGTCACCATGCGTTTGCCACTGGCCGTTCTGGTCACATCCAGTAGCAGGCTCTTGGTGGCTTTATCGGTGATCCGGGCGTAACGCTGCTCTACGGACTTGGCGTCGGCAGCCTGACTGCTCACAGCCAGCAGAGTGGCCAGAAACAGGCTTGCGGCCATAAAACCGAAGTGTTTCAGTTGACCATTGAAGTTGTCGACCAAAGTGCGGTCGGTCTTCCCGTGGCACGCTTTTTGGCTGTGTTGATGGCCAGGGTACAGAGACATGCAACTCCCCTTGTCTTCTACTTATTGTTATTAGTCAGGCGGATTATAAACACACTGGCGATAAGGAGCCAGATTTTTACAATCCTGAACAAAAGAAAACACTTTATCGCTCACTTCTCCACCAACTGGGCAAATGAACGACAAAGTGTAAGCGAGGTTATGTTACCTCCGTCCGCGACGCCTCAGGGCCGCAGGCTTGAAGTACTTCTTGGCGGGAATTGCTTCATCAAATTTGATAAACCCGGGTTCTTCATTGGCCAGTCCCTGGGCATGATAGCGCCTTGCCTGAAGATCATGGAAAACATCCAGTCCGGTCCATACCGTAGGCTTGTCGTAGTAGTTGATCAGATAAGCCATGCTGACCCGCCAGAGGTTGCCACGGCCATCATACTGATCCACCACTGCCGCTCCCCAGCTGTCCTCGTCGAGGTAAAGCACCCGTTTAGAGTAGACGTGACGTTGCCCGGGTTTCAGCGTGCCTTCGACCTGCCAGACCCGATGCAGCTCATAGCGGGTGTTGACTGGATTCAGATGTCCCCTGCCCAGTACATCGTCGTATTTCAGACCGGGATCAATCAGCTTGTAGTTGTGGTAGGGAATGTACAGTTCCTTTTTCCCCAGCAGTTTCCAGTCAAACCGGTCCGGCGCACCATTATAGAGGTCGGTGTCATCTGCAGTGCGGAGACCGTCAGCCGCAGCAATGGGCGTATCGTAGGCCAGATTGGGTGCCCGACGCACCCGTCTCTGGCCAGCGTTATAGCCCCAGGCCTGGCGCGGCTGTTTGACCTGATCCAGGGTCTCATAGAGAAGCACAGAGCCACCAGCCAATCGTGCCGGTGACTTGGTAAACGACAGATAATAGAAAATAATATTGTTGAGTTTATCTTCGGAACCTCCTGGCAGGTTGTAGTTGAACAGGGCTTCCTGCTGTGAGGTCACCAGGGAGTAGTCACCGTTTCGCTGCACAGCGACTTCTGATGCACGACGGACAGTGTATTCTCCCCGATAACGGACGATATGATTCCAGAGAGCTTCGACGCCGTTAGACGGTATCGGGAACGGATAAGCATCATAGGCTCCGGAAAAGCCATTGCCGCCATCCAGCAGTTTGGCACTGATCGCCGCCTTGTAAGTGTTGGCGTAGATACGCGCGGGTTGCCTTGCTGTTCGCCTGGTCTGGTAAACTGGCATGGCAAAGGTATCAGGATATGTCTTGAACAGCTCTACCTGCCCGGCAGACAGCTTGTCAGTATGCTCCTGGTAATTCTTTGCCGTAATGGTGAACAGCGGCTTGTCCCCGGGGAAGGGATTTACAGGATGCTTGCCTTTGACAAAGCCCTTGGGAATCTCGCTGTCCTTAATCCCGCCATTCCAGGCAGGGATAGAGCCGTCTTTGTTGCCAGTCCTTTCCGCACCGATAGGAGTGAGGTCCTTGCCCAGCCTGCTCGCCTCTTTGGCAGAGACGGCCGCCTGGGCAGAGAAGGCTGTTAACAGCAGTGAGACCAGGGCGCTCTGCAACAGTTTCTTATTATTTTTCATGGCATAAATCCTTTAACGTCCCTGCTCAGAAAGCGTACTTGACGGAAAACGCAACATTGTCCCTATCATGAACAGCGTTGGTGCGCTCCGAACCAAAGAATGTCGTGTAGGAAAGACCGGCTTCAATGCTGTTGAGATAGTTGCCGTTCAGCGCCAGCGTCACCGCCTTACGGCCTTCCAGGAAGTTACCGGTCAAACGGGAGTTACCACTGACATCGTGTTTGAACGTCAGCACCGGGTTAAGGTTGATACCGGCGAAGGCATCATTGATCTGGCCTGAAGCCACTGCCGTGTAGCCCCAGCTGAACTGGTCGAGGCGATCGCTGGCCGGACGGTAATCATTCACGAATGCTTCGCCATAGGCCCCTGACGCAGTAGACACATGCTTGTCGTAGTCTTCATCAAGCCCGTCAATGTACTCGAAGGCCGGTTCGAAAATGCCATAGAGTCCATCAAGACCAAGCGCCGGTCCGAAGTTATGAATAAACACCAGGGAACCAGTCCAGAGCTTTATTTCCACGTAGTTTGCATAAGCACCGCTACTGAGGCAGTACTCTTTACCTGGATAGGCCTGAGAGAGGTTATCAATACAGTCGATACCTCCGATAACACTTGGCAAGTTCACGCTGATACCATTCACAAGATCATCAGGATGATCAATCCACATCGGAGCATTAGGGCGGTATGCCAACTCACCACCGACAGATGTATTACCAACAGCCGTGTTGAAACTTACTCCATACATTTGAATATCTTCTGGATAGACGCGAGTTGCAGTCACTTCATTGGACATGAAGTAGGCGCCTGCAAGATTACCTGCAATTGTTGGTGCAAGTGTCGCAGTCAATCCGGCTACAGCACTGTCATAACCAGCATCGCCAGGGCTTAAGCCCTGCCCCTGAACTTGTTGAGCTGCGATGCCTTGTGCAAAGGTGACCCAGTTGGCGTTAGATGCCACTCCCTGTGCTCTGGCTACTCCCCCATCTCTCACTTCCGCTTCGATAAACGGGACATGAGAGTTGTAGTTGACAAAATAAAAACCAAATTCTGTGTCATTTAACTCTTCCGCGAAATATTTAAAACTGATTCCCCACTGACCGTCATCATCCGCTGCTTTTTCACCGGATGTATCTGCTACTACGAGGTAATCACCATGAACATTAATTCCGGCAGCAGAGTATAAATCCCCTAAAGCTCCAGCGGGCGATGCCAGCCATGCCTGATTAAGCGCCGCAAGCTCATCCGGCACTTCGTTGTACCCTTTGGTCCCCCCTTCAGTAAACAAATCATTGGTACTGAAGTAAGTCCCACGCCCCGGAGTCACGGAAGACTCCCACTGGAACTGGTAATAGGCCGACATGGACAGGTTATCGGTGATGCCCAGGTTGAAAGCCAGGGCGTTCTGGGGAATCAGAAGATCCTTGACCTCGGAACCCGGCAGTGCAAAAGAGGCACCGTTCAAAGCATTGACGGTATTGATTCCATCACGATAGAACAGCCCTTCGCCCCAGTTGATAACCTGTTTACCAAAGCGTACGTCCAGTGGCATGTCACCAATGTCCCAGCTGCCATAGACGTAGGCATCCTGGATCTTGGCATCGCGACCCTGGCCGTCCTTCACGTCATCGGCCCAGTCTTTGCCATAAGGGTAAGTATCAGTCTGGCTGGGGTATAAAGCGCTGAATGACGTGTTAGCATCGAGCCAGTTGTTATGGGTATCCATCAGGACAGTGTCGTAGAACGCCGTGCCTCGGACAAACAGCCCGAAACGTTCCTCCCAGTCAATCTCCAGGTCGGCAGAGACTCTGAACACCTGTGATACCAATCCGGTGTCATATGCACGGTTGCCATCATTGGTGTTGACGTCATCATGATCCGGTTTTGAATTGCCCTTGTATCGGGTGTCATCCTGACTCTCGACACGCCACATGGCTCCGTAGGACAGGGTGGTGTCCAGTGCGCCGGTGATGCTGCCGTCTTCCGATGAAAATTGTGCTGCCTGAGCAGTGCTGATATGAAGGGTCGCCTGAAACAGGCCGGCGAGAATAAATCCGGCACGCCAGGGCGCAAACCTCTGGGAAGGCTCCTGGTAGGAGAAAGCCATGTTAATTGACTCCATGTCTCTGTAAATGTGTTGTTATTTTTATTGTTCCCTGTCTTTGCAGGGTTGTTTTTACAGCTACTTCAACATCACACAGCTATTGCTCAAAAAACAGCCTGTTCGATGCACGATGACTGCATTTCGTGACTATTCATGATGGTGTGTCATTAGAATCCAACAGTTGCCGGCGAAAATCAACAGTAATATTCAATGGTATTCAATGGGGTAAGGGTGCTTTTGTCTGGGGTTGAAATATTAATGCCATATGCTCTCCAGAATGTCATTCGTCATTCTCAAACCCTTTCCTGTATGTCAGGTTGCTGCCGACTCGAGGAAGACGGGCTGCCTGACTGCTTTTCCAGAAGTGATGGGTTCAACCTCTTCTTTTTGCAGATCTGCCACCGAGACAGGAATACTTGTCCGGGATGGTGGAAGGGCATTCCAAACTCGTATCCTGCTGCCGATCTATAAGAGAAAGCTCAATTCCAAGGCATTTTTTATGAAACGTTGCTTTCTCTCTCTGACTTTACTGTTGTTTTTTTCGGCCTTGCCTGTTCGTGGTGAGAGCCTGTTTGGCGTGCCTGTCACCATGCAAGGTCAGAAGGATGCGCTCCTGCTGTATGCTTCACTGTTGTCATCGTCACCCTCTGATAATTCCAGTCCCAAGCTTGTCTCACTGGCAACGGAAGGCTATGTGGGAGTCGGAAACTATTCATATGTTATGACGCTTTCAGCGATTCTCCAGCGGGAGCTTCCTTTTATCAGAGTTCAAAAGCTCATGGGGGGATCCGATCAGGATAAGGGCAAAGTCGGGCACATATTCGGCTTTCCCTCGGACACTTTTGATTTCTGGTTTAAAGTTGAAGCGTTTTCGGGGTATCAGGAATTTGAAGTCAAGGAGTTTTACCAGAAAGCGTCAAACAGCAGTGTCATGATTTCAATGGCAAACCCACCGGCGGATTATGCTGACCCTCTCCTTGATTATGGAATTAACTGGCTGTTTCTGGGTGATATTTCTCATGCAACGGATGGGTATCAGGCTCATTATGAACGCTACCAGAATATGATCGGATTGATTCCTGGTGGTAGTCAGATAACTGTCGAGGAAAACCTCAGGGCGTACCTGGATGGAGAAGATCTCAAGTTTTTTCTAGACGACGGTTCTGGTGGCGCAGACAGGTACAATTTGCAGGATACCGATGTCAAACCAATGTTCGGGCTTGGGAAAAACAGCATTGGTTTGCTCTTGAGTTCAGCTCCCCAAAAGCCGGAAACTTTATCAGCTGATGGTGCGTTTGAGCATGCATATGCCTTTATGCCAGGGAGGCTCGCAGAAGCGTTTGTGCAGCTCTTTGAGGGCTATGAAAGCCTTCGAGCCCGAAAAGACAACTTCCATTTTTACACTGGGTACTTTCAAAGTCTGTATGGAAAGCTTTTGTATATCCACTCCCTTGCCAAAATGGATACTGATGCAGATATGATTTTCATGCTGCCACTCACTGCGAGTGACCTGGAAAATACCGGAGTGCTCAAGTCACTGTCCTCTATTCCGGCACAAGCTGTTCACTACTGGAGTGGAGATAGCTGGACCGTCTTTCGTGAGCCTCAGCTCTTTAACCTGAGCCGACGCCACATTGTTATTGTAAATCCTTTCCCTCTTGAGAGAGAGGTTTATCTTCAGCTCTTAGGGTTATCAGGTCCTGTGCCGATAGCTGGCTCTACCGGAGACCACAGCTTGTATGAGGTCATTGCAGCCGGACGCCTACCTTTTCATGAGTACATGCCACACCAGGGAGGGGTTAACAGGAACCTTGCCAGCATCGCAGAGCATGCTGTCCTGAAAGAGTTTTTTCATGCCCAGGGGCATGATGGCCGGGCCAGCGCCCTTAGAAGCTTACGTACGAATCCCGAAGTTATCAGTAAATACCTTGAGAAAATCCATAGACAATACAACGCAACTCCGTTTCTGGTGGGGCTTGTACGACAGACGGTAGTCACAGACAGTACATTATGGTCTTCAGTGGCTGATGTTACAGAGCAGTTGGCCCAGGGAAGTCTTCCTGACAGGCAGGCTGTCAACCCGCAGGAGGCTCTTGCTGTCGGCAGGGCTGTTACGGTGTTGCTGTTATCCATGTATGAGCGCGATGAGCTATCAACCGTTGAGTTGGCCCAGATAAAGGAAAAGGTAGATTTATATCTGGGCTTTCTGCAACAGAGATATCTGTCTTTTTCAGGTATGTTGTCAGCCATTGCAGAAAATGCTTTTGCTGATTTTGTCGAGAATTAGCTTATCCCCCGGGGGACAGGTTGGGAGTGGCGTTTAAGCATTATCTGGATACAAAAAAAGCGACGAAAGTCGCTTTTTTTGTATCCGCAACAAATAGAGAGCTCCGTCAATCGCCCTCCTCACCCAACTGCCTGCTGGTGGATTACCGATAAACCGCTTTCCGGTGTCCCACCTTCACGACTTCAATAATCAGTTGTCCATTGTGTACCTGGTAGATAATCCGGAAATCACCAGACCTTACCAGGTACGTGTGTGCTGTGCCTTAGAGACTCTTCGTTACCACTTCATAAACATCGGTGGAAAGGTCAGGAACCGCCTTGATTCTTTCCAGGGCCTTGCGCATACGTTCACGGCAATGAGGCTCATACTTTTTCCAACGGGTCAGAGGCTGCATCAGGCGTGAAGCCGTCTGCGGGTTCTGCTGGTCCAGGCGAATGATCATATCCGCAAGGAACTCATAGCCTTCACCGTCACCCTCATGGAAGCGGCGCATATTGCGGACAGCAAAACCGCCAATGAGAGCACGAAGCTTGTTCGGGCTGGTGAAGTCAAAGACATCGTGCTCCATAAGCTTACGGACATGCTCCAGGGTTCCCAGCTCCGGGCTGGAAGCCTGGACAGAGATCCAGTCGTCCATCACATTAGCCTCATCCCGGTAGCGATCCAGGAAGTCTTTCAGCAGACGATCTGTCACAGCCCGGTCCTGACAGGCAGTGTTGACGGCAAATGCCAGGGCTGAATAGCGGTCAGTCATATTACCTGCACTGAAATACTGCTCTTCCAACCGCTTCAGGATCTCCGGATCATCCAGACTGCTCAGGTAACCCAGACAGGTATTTTTCAGCGTGCGATGAGCGATGTCTTCTGCTTCAGGCCTGTAGGCTTTGCCCTGTTCCTGCTGACTGAGTGTTTCATAAAGTTCTGTAAGAGCACCCCTGTACTTGCTGGCAATGGCCTGCCTGACACTCTTGCGAACCTGGTGAATCAGCAGCGGCTGAATTTCTTCGGCCTGTTCGGCCAGGCTCGCCTCAGTGGGCAGCTGCAGCATTTCAGCTTTTACTGCCATATCCAGGGAGTCATCCGCTATGACGGCACCAAAAGCGTCAATCAGTTTGGCATCCGGTTCCAGCGCTTCACCGTTGACCAGGGCCGCAATCATTTCCTGAATCACAGCCACTCCCAGGCGCTGCCCGGCATCCCAGCGATTGAAAGAGTCGCTGTCGTGCTTCATCAGGAACACCAGGTCATCACGACTGTAGTCGTAACGAACCCGCACAGGCGCGGAAAAATGCCGCAGCAGCGACGGCAGAGGCTTTTCGCTGTAGCCGGAAAATTCGAAGATTTCTTCCAGCTGTTTTACGTGCAGTATCGTTTCAGTCTTGCCGGATGGGTCGAGAGGAAGATCCTGACCATCGGGGCCGATCAGGGCGATACCGACAGGGATATGGAAAGGCAGTTTCTTTTCCTGGCCCGGTGTTGGCGGGCAGGACTGCCGAATCGTCAGGGAGTAGACACCGGACTTCGCATCAAAGCTGTCGGCAATGTCCAACACAGGCGTACCCGCCTGGTTGTACCAGTTTCGGAACTGCGTCAGATCAATTCCGGAAGCATCTTCCATAGCCTTGACAAAGTCTTCACAGGTGGCGGCCTCCCCATCATGACGCTCGAAGTAAAGGTCGGAACCTTTGCGGAAGTTTTCAGCACCAAGAATGGTGTGAATCATCCGGACCACTTCACAGCCTTTCTCGTAGACAGTCAGGGTATAGAAGTTGGAAATTTCAATAAAGGATTCAGGCCGGATGGGATGCGCCATAGGGCCAGCGTCTTCACCAAACTGCGCTGTCCGGAGCAGCGAAGCATCCTCAATACGCTTCACACCTCTGGAGTTCATGTCCGCCGAAAACTCACTGTCACGGAACACCGTAAAGCCTTCTTTCAGGCTGAGCTGGAACCAGTCACGGCAGGTTACGCGGTTGCCGGACCAGTTATGGAAGTACTCATGGGCGACAATGGCCTCAATACGCTGGAAGGTGCTGTCCGTGGCCGTTTCCGGACTGGCGAGAACACAGGATGAATTGAAAATGTTTAATCCCTTGTTCTCCATTGCTCCCATGTTGAAGTGATCCACCGCCACGATCATGAAAACATCCAGGTCATACTCACGACCGTAGACTTCTTCATCCCATTTCATGGATTTCTTCAGGGAAAGCATGGCGTGATCGCACTTATCGATATTGTGCGCTTCCGTAAAGATCTTCAGGGTGACTTCACGGCCACTCATGGTGGTGAAACTATCTTCGATGAATTCCAGGTCGCCCCCGACCAGTGCGAACAGGTAGCTGGGTTTCTTGAAAGGATCTTCCCAGCGAACCCAGTGCCGGCCGTTCTCAAACTCGCCACGTTCCACATCATTGCCATTGGCCAGCAGCACCGGGTAGCGGCCGCGGTCAGCAATGATCCTGGTGCTGAAAACCGACATGACATCAGGACGATCCAGGTAATAGGTGATCTTGCGGAAACCCTCGGCTTCACACTGGGTACAGAACATGCCGTTGGATTTATACAAGCCTTCCAGGGATGTGTTTTCCTGGGGCCGGATGCGGGTCACCACCTGCAACGAGAAGGCTTTGCTGCTGACCGGAATTGACAGGCTGTCCTGACCAAGCCGATGATCATCGCTACCAAGCTCCCGACCATCAAGGTGAAGGCCGACCAACTCCAGATCAGTCCCTACCAGAACCAGCTCAGGCAGGCTGTCATCATGGTCAGTATTTCGGCGAACACCCAGCACCGAAGTGACCAGAGCATAGTCTTCGTGAAGATCAAAAGTCAGGTCCGTGGTATCAATCCAGTAGTCCGGCGCCTGGTAATCCTTGAGGTAGATGGCTCTTGGCTGTGCGTCTTTCATTAATCACCTCTTTATTAAGTACCCAGAAATATTCGGTTTCATATGCCTGGGTGCTTACGCTCATGGCTGATCGTATTCAGCAGATCATTATCAGGCTTCGGCAGAAACCCGGACATTGTAGGACGTGTGCTTGCGGATATTGATCACCCCGGTATCCAGGATCAGGTACTGGCCCTTGATACCTTCGAGCACACCTTCGACCACGGGTGTCTTATCAAATGACAGTGAGGTCACCTTGGTCGGATAACTTTCCACCGGGAAGCGGATATCCACAACTTCGGCTTCAGTCAGGGGCTGAATGGCCTGAATTCCATGTTCTTCCTGCAGCACTTCAATCCGGGAACGGTTCATCTCCAGCAGGTCGCTGGCCGTGGCTTTCAAGTCGAGAGGTTCCGCTTGCCCCTTAAGCATGGCTCTCCAGTTCGTGCGGTCATTGACGAACTCCTTGAAGAGGATTTCCAGCAACCCTGACTGCAACCGGGTAGACACCCTGACAAAAGGCAGTGCCTGGGAAGCACCCTGATCGATCCAGCGGGTCGGCACCTGGCTGGCACGGGTAATACCCACTTTCAGCCCGGAAGAGTTGGCCAGGTAGACAATATGATCGGTCATGCAGAACTGGTCGCCCCAGGCGGAATCCCGGCAGGTGCCCTTATGGTAATGGCACTTCTCCGGACTCATGATGCAGCTGTCGCACTGTGGCAGTTTGGTAAAACAGGGATAGCAGAATCCCTGGCTGTAACTTTTCCTGGTCTTGCGTCCACAGTGGCAGCAGTTGATGGCGCCCTGGTAGTCCAGGGTAAGCTTGCTGCCTATCAGATCATTCATTGGCAGGAGTTCATCGCCCACGGGCAACCGGTATTGCACCGGCTCCTCCAGGGATGCCTCCATCTTTCGCAATGCGCCATTCAGTTCGGTCAAAGAGAAGCTCTCCGGTTGTAACAAAAAATCAGGACTGTTTGAAACGGATGATACTGGTTTCTTCAAAGGATTCGGACGGGGCCGACGTGGCACTCTGGCATTTCTGCGGCATATAGCCTATTCGCTCTTCCTCTGGCAGGTGCTCATGTTCCCAGGCAATCAGAGCCTGGAGGCTGACGTCACGCTGCTCTACACTCATGTCGCTGCCGTCTGGCCAGCGGCCGAGCTCCAGGGACTGCTTCAAATTGTGATAGATCTCCGGGGTCATTTTGCCCAGAAAGTCCTTTAACTGCATAAGTTCACCCTGTTTTTTTATTCGCGAAACTTGTTTATTCCGGCCAGCGGCGGATACATTGATAGTGATTGAAAAAATAACAGACGAGTACCCAGTCATGGCAAAGCACCCGGATGTTATGCAACGTTTGTCGCCTGTAAGAAACTCAACCGCCGCGGAAGATGCCCCGGCCCTGGCCCGGGAGCAGCTGGAACATTTTGGCATCCAGGCTGACTCGGATTATGGCAGGGCACTGCTGCAGGCCGCTACCCGACTTTATCAGACCAGCAGTGAAATAGGCCAGCTGGAGAGCCTCTGCGCCACCCTGAACAGCCTGCCGAAAACCGACAGGGTCAGTTACTTCAACGCCAAGAAGTTCCTCTGTTTTCAGCTGGCCAAGTTGATCGACATGCTGCAGCCCGGCCTGAAAGAGAGTTACCAGGCCCTGAATATGGACTCGCACAGCCGGGTGGTCAAAGGCGAATACCCTCTGTTCATTAATGTCGGAGCGCTGTTTTCGGCAACACCGGCAGTGGTGAGAACCGCCACCTATCTGTACGCATGTACCGAGTGGGTGGAAGATGCCTTCTGTGGCCGGGAAAGCAGTCACCCGATTTACTCCCGATTGCTGAACCCCACCTCCATTGCCCTGTCCAACATTGTCGTCGCCCTGGAAGCCGGAGAGTACGCCAGTGATTACATGGCCTGGAACTTCAACAGCGGCATGGCGGCCATTGATGCCCTGTTGAGCAATCAACTCCGCTATGGCGACATACTGCTGGCCTCCAGAAATGTTTATGGCGGCACTCATCAGTTGATGCAGGATTTCTTTGCCCGCAGTGACCGCCTGAATGTGCAGCTGGAATGGTTCGATGGCTATGAAGGTAAAGCTTTTGCACAACGTCTATGTGAGGTTGAGAAAACTCACCGGAAAGCGCTGGCTAAAGGCAGAAAGCTTCTGGTCTACCTGGAGTCCCCCTGCAATCCGCACGGCTACACATTAGACGTCCCCGCTATTTGTAAGGCAGCTCATGATTGCGGCCATCGGGTTGTGCTGGACTCAACCCTGGCGGCTGCATTCCTTTATCGCCCGTTGCAGCGACAGGACAAAAACGAACGCCCGGACTGGGTTATCCATAGCTATACCAAGGACATGTCCGGCACTGGCTCAACAACGGCCGGCGGCGTGATCGGCGAGTCACACCGGATGTTTCTGCCAAAGAATGAAAGCCATAACGGTGTGAGCTGGGACGAAACTCTTTTCTGGGATGTTTACTACATCAAAGGCGCTTTTCTTGATGCGGATAAAGCCCTGGAAGTCAGCAATGGTATGAAGACACTGGAGAGCAGAGTACTGGCGAAGTGCATCAACACCCTGACCTTCACCCATTTCCTGAACTCTCACCCGATGATCCGGGTTAACAGCCATGCCCTGGATTATCATCCGAATAATGAGCTGTGTAAAAAGCTGCTCTACCTGGGCTTACCCAGCCCACTGTTCTCCATCGACATGGAAGAAGCTTCCCTGCCCAGGGCAGCTTTCGTCCGTTTCTTTGATTCTCTGGAACCGGCTTTTGGGCATATGGTCAGCCTTGGCCAGAGCAACACCCTGGTGCTCTGCCCGGCCCTGACGTCGCACTCTGAACTGGATGAAAACGCCCAGATTGACGCGGCCATCTATCTGACCACTATCCGTATCGCCATGGGCGATGAAAACCCGAGAGACCTGATCAGCCAGTTCAAAGCCTGTGCGGAATTGCACCTTGATCCGGTATGCCCCGGCTTTTCGCAGCAGTTTATGGAGAAAGAGGCTATTGAGAAATTGATCCGGGAGACTCATCTAAGTGTGCATTCAAGGCATTTAACAGCCCAGGAAGTTGCTGAAGAATCCAATTCATTATCGTAGCTTGCCCAACACGCTTTGAGTTCATAATCCACGGGGTGTTGGGTTACGCTGCGCTAACCCAACCTACGAGTGGGATTGGAAACGTCAGGATGCCGGTTTTTGTCTGAACAACAGACCGGCAATAGCGCCCAGCACTACCCCTGATACCAGCCCACCGGTATGAGCAGCGTTGGCCATATTGCCAAAACCGATGGTTCCCAGGATACCGGTGAAACCAATGGCCAGCCAGATCATCATAAAACCGTAAATGGCGGGCTGAATACCAAACTGACAATCCGGATCAATTTTTTCCCGAACCAGGCAATAGCCAAGCATGCCATAAACCACGCCGGAAAAGCCGCCAAATAGGGAACTCGCGCCCCCAAAATAGTACTGTGCAAAGTTGGAGAGCAGGCCGCTGACAAGGACCAGTCCCAGCAGGTGCAGGCCGTCCTGGCGGAATTCAATACGACGGCCGATGTCAAACAGCCAGAGCATGTTGAAGGCGAAGTGCAGAATGCCGAAATGCAGAAAGATCGGTGTAATCAGCCGCCAGTAGTCACCGGCGTCAAGAGTCTGGGCCAGGCTGGAGAAATAAGCGTACTCCCCCATCACCCTGAACTTGACGAAAGTGAAGTGGCTGACAGTGTTGATGTTATCGCCCATCTGCGTGAACAGACCCACCGCCAGACAGATCACCAGCAACAGCATGGTGACGGGAAAGCGTTTCCAGGGCAAACGGCGCAACAGGTTGCCAACGCCCTGATCCAGCACGCCTCGACGGGCCGGAGCCTCTTCAAGCTGCAGCGCCCCACTCTGCCAGTCGCTGTATATCTGCTCTACCAGCCCTGCATGTTCTTCACTGGCCGTCCACAACACCTGCCGACCGGACTCCTCGGTGATTTTATGGGACAACCCTCTGCGGTATAAAAAGTACGACAACGCACTCAGGTTTATATGTCCAGGTATTTCGAGTGCTCGGTACATTGCAACTCCTTGGTTTCAAGAATTTTGACCAGTCAAAAGCAGGTCATCTAGGAGCCTGCCCGGCAGAATTTCATTCATGGAATATACTCTATAACCTCAGTCAAAGCGGTTTTATATAAAGTTAATGAAAACACTTACCGGCCTGCTCTGCTTTGTATCAGCTCTGGCTGGCTCCGGGCACTCCATGGCCAGTCAGGCTGACGCCTGGATGCTGCCAGTATATTTAAATTCAGCATTGAATGGCAGAGCATACCTGCCCCGGCCTCAGCAGGGAGAAGCAAAACAATACCATGCTACAAATTTCCACCTATGGACCTCTACTGAGTCTGCACAAGCCGGAGCTGGAGGGGTCAAGTTATCTTACCCTAGCTTCGTAGAAAGCCCCGCAGAGGTATCCTATGAAAGCGGCTCCTGCGAATATCTGGAGAGAGAAGGTGATTTTCTATGCAGGCCCGGCCCGGACGGCTATTCATACTTCAACATTACCGCCGCCACTGACCCATTCTCAGTAATGCCTTTTGAAAGCTCAACCTATAGCGATGAATGGCAGGTAGTGGTTACTGAAGGTGATGGGTCAGAAGAGCTGGATATATTTCTTAACGGCAAACTCCTGAGTGACCCTTTAGACCCGGGTGTTTCAACACTTTTTTTGCCGAAACCCGGTGCACTGGCTGTTGTAGAGCAAATACTGAAGCGGGAACAGCTGAAGCAGGATATTGAATACGAATCTGAAAGAAGGCAGTTAATCCGCAGGGTACTGGAAAGGGCAATAAAGTTATTGAATGAACGCCACCGCTATAACCCCAGACTCCTGGGTGAAAACGAAGCAGGTAAAGAAAAGATAAAGGCGGCTCACACCAATATGGAAATCAGACCCTTCCCGCACTTTGCCCCCAGCCAGAACAATAGCAATAGTGATGCTTCTGATGAGCTCAGTAACTATAGCGAACCACAGGCAACTGGAACCAGGATCGATTTTTTCATTCCTCCCAGAAACCGCAACGGGCATTCAGGAACAGAGCCAATGGACGCCGATCGTGGCGAACAAACACAATACAGTCCATCCACTGACACTTATCGAGGCCGAAGAAGCGCTTCACACGCTAGGAGTACGGGTCAAGGGCAAGCAGCGACACACCAAATAGCCAGCCCCTCTCTTGCAACCCAATATCCTGAAAGAGCAAGCCCAAGCTCGCCCAGAGGCGGGCATGCCAGCAGGGGAAGAGGAGGAAAAGAACCTGCAGGACTGGGAAGAGGAAAAGCGAAAGCGCGCCCACTCCAAGTTACAGGATCATTGCCACAGTCAGAAAAACAGGGACAGATTGCGATCATAGAGCCTCAAACAAAAGATCTGATCAAGCCAGTGACAATCGAAGACGCTGAAGCACAAAGCCCTTCACCCATGACCACTGAAGCAGCCTCGCCTCCCACACCCAGCATAAACTTAAGATTGCTTAGTTTGAAGGATCGATTAACCAAAATGTATGATGAAGACCTAAGAAAAACACCCCCTTTAACTGTGGAAGCCCTGAACACAGTCCATAGTAAAATTTTAGCAATAAGAGATGAATTAGCCTCCAGTGAAGAGGATTTACGTATAACAGCCCTGCTTGTTGACTACTTGGGATTACTGGCGAAGGTAGCGGCTAGGCATGATGTTAAAGCTTCAAGCGATTCAGCCCGTAGCCGTCAGGCTGGGCAGGTCGAATACCTTAGAAGAAGACAGCTCGGTCACCCGTTTCAGGATTGGGAAAAGTATTTCTCTGCCGTCATAAGATGGCGCGATAAAGATGCTCGAGTTAAGAAGAGACCTAATTGAACTTCTGATACCAGAGGCATCAGAAGTCAGGATTATCTTCATGAGGATGCCAGCGCAGTTTTGAACGACAGGCTTCATAGAAATTAGTTATACGTCAGGGATATATTCAGGCAAAAGAGTATGGTTTTAAGGGAAAACAAACAATAAAGCACATTTATCGGAACACTTATGGCCAGTAAAAATGGGAAGAACTAAGGAGTAAGCATGACTGAAAGTGCAAGACAACAGTAACAGCATGCCAGCCAGCACAGAAACAGCTCTTCTTAACAAAGTCATACTTGGGAAAAGAACTGTGATCAAAGTGGCCAAATATAAATCTCATCCTGAAATATACTTTATATCCTTATTTCACAGTAGATATATACGAGGTTCCATGAAAATACCTTCCTTCTCGTACAGTTTTTTGCTGATGTTGTTAGTGGCTGATTGTCCTAGCGCCAGCCTGCTGGAAGTGTCGACCTTGTCCTTGCTATTCGCTTCCAGATCCAATCCTGTATTAACCAGCCCCGGGCTCAACGATTCTGCGACACCTGATGGCTGCAGTGAAACAACTTTCCACCTGTGGTCTTCTGATGATTCCACAAGAGCCGGAACAGCAGGTATTCATCTTTCATTCCACTACCCTGTCAGGGAAGTTCTTCACAGTGAAGGCTCCTGCGATACCCTGGATATCAGAAGCCAGCGGCTACTGTGTCGACCTGGTTCAGATGGCTACGCATGGTTTCGTTTCAATACAGTTAACTGTGCTTCACACTTTCCTCCAGTCGAACACATACACGATGATGGCTGGACTGTATTAATGACCGAAAGTGATTCGGCAGGAGACCTGGAAATTTTTCTCAATGGAAAAAGCCTGAAAGATCCTCTGAACCCGGACATTGATATAACTTCACTTGAGCAACCTGGTGCCCAGTCAATACTCCAGAAGATCATTGAGAGAGAACGCGAGAAAGAAGACATTGAAGCCGAGGTTAAAGCCATGGGAAAAGCCTTACTCGATTTGCTTGAGAGAGTGAACTCTGGGTTTTGGCGGCAAAGCGATTTAAACCCGGAAAAAGAGATGAATGAACGGAGGAAGAAAAGAAAGAGAGTTGCCCCCCAGGAGAAAATGCAGCTTGCATACCGCTCTCGTCTCACCAGACAACACCTGGTTCCGCCAGACGAGAACGATAACTACAACTTTGATGATGTTAAACCGATTGCCCCCGGTGTAAAGATAGCGTTTTTCCTGCCAAGAAAGCGTTCCAGGCCAAATTCAGAGACAGCACCTGTAGATTCAGAGCACGATAATGGCAAACAAACTGTAAAACAGCCTCCTAAAGTAGCTATTCCCGCGTCCCATAGAGCGGCCAGAGGCATGGGGAGGGGTGAGCCAAAGGACAAAACCAAACACCAACCAGGCACAGACTCCAGTGATATGGCTAGGGCTAGGGCAAGGGGCAGAGGCAGAGGCAGAGTCACGGAAATAACCCAAACGCAGAATAAACCTTATTCGCCCTCAGTCGGGATTTCGACAAGTCAGAATCAGCCTGAGGTTAACGAGAATCCAGAAGAAGTTCAGGCTGCGGGCGTTTCGACAACCTTTAAAACAGGAGATACCGTCCATGCTGAGGAACAGGGAAAAGAGATGCCCAACGTCGTACATCATGGTGAAGCGACGCTAAGGGAAGACGAAACTCAAGGCATCGCCTCCACTACCGAGGAAGCTTTAGTCAAGCAGAAGGGAGACCTCGATTTTTTAGACCTTCAATACCGATATAAAAAAATGAAAGAAGCAGCCTATACATTTGCACTAGAAAAAGTGAAAGATGCGATTTCAGGTCTAGAACAAGAATTAGCCTCCCAACGCAAAAGTGAAGACTTGCGTATTCCAGCACTTCGTTTGTATTGGTCAATGCTCGCAGTCAATGTTGATCCGGAACAGGAAGAGTACGCAAAAAACCTTAAAGAAAACAAGGCAAGCTACTCTTCTTACGATTCTGGAGTTTGGCAACCGTTTTTTGTGGAAGTCCTGAAATGGTATGACACCGGGGTTAGGCCTGAGAAGAAAAGCCATTAGCTGAATACCCTGATGCCAGTGGCATCAGGGGCTCTCCGGATCATCCTCATGAGGATGCCAGCGCAGTTTTGAACGACAGGCTTCATAGAAATTGTGGTTGAGCGGGTGCAGCAGTTTCAGCCGCTGACGCTTTTTCTGGATAGTAATCTGGTCGCCGGGTTCCAGGGCGATGTGAATCTGACCGTCGCAACTGAGCTGCGGGTAGATGTCATTATCCGGGTGGATCACCAGCTTCATCTCACTGTCGCCATCCACCACCAGGGGGCGATTGGTGAGCATATGCGGGTACATTGGCACCAGAACGATAGCATCAAGTTTCGGGTGCATAATCGGCCCGCCTCCAGACAGGGCATAAGCCGTTGAACCTGTAGGCGTAGCGATAATCAACCCGTCAGATCGCTGCCGGTAAACAAACTGGCCTTCGATATACAGCTCAAACTCAATAATCCGCGTTGACTGACCGGGATGCAGAACCACGTCGTTGAGAGCATCGCCGCTGCCAATCACCTTGCCATCACGTTTGACGAAGGCGTCCAGCAGAAAACGGCTTTCCACCAGATAGCGGCCATCAAGGATTTCCTCCAGCCGGGCTTCCAGCTCATCGGGCGATACATCCGTGAGAAACCCCAGGCGCCCACGGTTTACCCCAAGCACTGGCACATCATGGGCGGCCAGGTCGCGGGCGGCACCGAGCAGACTGCCGTCTCCGCCAATAACCACTACCAGGTCACAGGACTCGCCCATGGAAGCCCGGTCACACAGGCCGCAGTGGTGGCCGGGAATCAACCCGGAAAGGTTCTCATCCAGCAGGATATCAACGCCCCGCTGCTGCAGAAAAGCTGTCAGGCGTTCCAGAGTGTCTTCTACATGAGCACGTCCCTTACGACCCGTGATCCCGACCTGCTTGAACTGTTCCATAGAAATAAATCACTTGTTATTGATCCGTGAGGCTGCCAGTCTTGCAGTGTCCGGCCAGCATACGCCTCCTAGCAAACTCTCTACAGGGAGAATGCCCCATTACTGCGACTATTATAACCATTTCCAATGAACAGTCCCTCAACTGATCAACTGTCCAGGGATATTACCTGGATTCTCTTCAGCCCGTCGCTGTTTGGCCCGACGGCCGCCGACTGTTTTATCAGCCAGCCGCTGGCCGGCTGCCCGGCCAATTCCTTCAACCTGTCAGAAAAAGACGCCCAGGACATCCTCTGGAAACTGGCCAGGCGTCGCAGCCACCTGCTGGGCATTTACTATGAAACACTATGGCAGCATATCCTGCAGATGCATCCTGACACACAGCTGCTGGCCCACAATCTGCAGGTTCAATCGGAACAGGTCACCCTGGGCGAGTTCGATCTGATCTACCGGCAAAGTCAGCTGGCTGACAACCATCAGCCCTTTTACCATCGGGAGCTGGCCGTCAAATATTATCTCGGCGTTCCAGGCATAGACTCACAAAACAGTCCCTGGCGTTGCTGGGTTGGCCCTGGCCTGCGAGACCGGATGGACCGAAAACTCAACCGGATGCTGAATCATCAGATCACCCTGTCAGACACTGACGCGGGCAAGCAAGTTCTTGAGCACCTTGGTATAGAAAAGGTTACTCAGGAAGTTCTGATCCAGGGCTACCTTTTCTACCCGACAGAAGGGCTCTGTCCGGAACCTGAAGTCGCCAATCCAGAACATTTACGTGGCTACTGGGTGGCAATCAGCCAACTGGAGAGCTGGCTGCAGGAAAGAGACAGCGATGAAACCGGCGAGCTGCATTTTATTCGCCTGCCAAAGCTGCAGTGGTTATCAAAATTCCACAGGCAGGAGACGCCTGACCGGGTCTATACACGACAGCGCCTGACCGCTCATCTCAAAGTACAATTACACAGCAACCCCCAGCCGGTCCTTGTCTCAGCCTGTTTATTGCAGGAGAACATTTTCAGCGAAGCCTTCCGGTTCTTTGTCGTTCCGGACAACTGGCTGGAGAACGCCAGAAAAGTCGCCGCTATCTGACAAACATTGCCGACCATCCCCAGGTCGTCTATTTTCAGTCCAGAGTCCTTTTACCCGGCCAAGGTCATGAATACCCGCACCTTCTCCTTCCTGATCCTGATTCCAGCGGCGCTTTTTGCCATGATCCAGACCCAGCACCAGTCGCCCATGCTGTTCGACCGGCTTGCCGCCGCTGAAGTCCAGCAGCCAAGTCTTGTCAGCACTCTCACCAACGCCCTGGGTGTCAGCACGCCACAGGCATCGGGTGGGGCGGGTTCGCTGTTGCAGCTGGCAAAACAACAACTGTCTGGTAACGATTTCAGCCGCATAACTTCCGCCATTCCAGATTCTCCCCAGCTGCTCAAGGCTGCAGCGTCGATCACCCCGACAAAAACCGATGATTCCCTGCTGGGAACTGCCAACCTTCTCTCCGGCGCGAGCAAACTCAACAGCCAGTTCAGTGCACTGGGGCTCGACAGCAGCATGATCTCAAAGTTCGCCGATGTGATTATGAATTATCTGAAGAAATACCAGGGCAGTGAAACAGCAAAACTGCTGGAAGGCATATTGCCTTCCAGCCTGTCAAACTCGGCAGACAGCCTGCTGGATGCGTTCAAGTAAGCCCGTTGGATTTACTCGAAACGGTCAAAGCGTCGGCTGCGCCGATAGGGGAAGACATCCACCACCTGTCCCTGACGGATTTTGGCCTGGATACCTCGCCAGTAACCGGCAGTGAACAGGTCACTATGCAGCTCCGTGAACAGACTGCGCAGATCCCGGTCAGGAAACAGGAAAGTTGGGAATTCTTCCGGGAAAATATCGTTGGGACTTACAGAGTACCAGGGCTCGGCTGACAGTTCCTGTTCCGGATAGAGGGGCTCGGGGATATCCCTAAATTTGCAGTCGGTCAGGTAGCTGATTTCATCGTAGTCATAAAACACGACTCTGCCGTGCCGGGTGACCCCAAAGTTCTTCAGCAACATGTCGCCCGGGAAAATATTGGCTGCCGCCAGCTGCTTGATGGCATTGCCATATTCTTCCAGCGCACGTTTTCTGGTATCCAGGTCAGCCTGCTCCAGGTAAAGATTCAGGGGAACCATGCGACGTTCGGCATACATGTGTCGGATCAGAACCTGGTCACCTACCAGCTTGACCGTGCTACCGGCAATCGCCAGTAACTCTTCCAGCAACTCCTCACAGAACCGATCCCTGGGCAGGACAAGGTTGGAAAATTCCTGGGTATCCGCCATCCGTCCAACCCTGTCGTGGGTTTTTACCAGGTGATAACGGTCCTTGACCATGGCCTTGCTCACCTGCTTGGGCGGGTCGAAGTGATCCTTGATGATCTTGAACACCATGCCCAGGGAAGGCATGGTGAACACCGCCATCACCATGCCGCGCACACCGGGGGCGACAACAAAACGGTCAGTGGTTTTCTCCAGGTGCAGGAGAAAATCCCGGTAGAACACCGTTTTGCCATGTTTGAAAAAGCCAATGGAACTGTACATTTCCCAGCTCGATTTGGCGGGCAGAAGCGAATGCAGGAAGTCGATGCATTCCGAAGGGATACGGGCATCAACATTAAAGTAGGAACGGGTAAAGCTGAACAGGACACTGACATCGTCGTTATTGCACAGCAGAGTATCGACGTAGAGCCCTCCCCTCTCATTATTCAGGACCGGCATGACGAAAGGGTTGATCAGCTCTCCCCCCTTGGCGACGATCCGGCCGATGAGATAAGCGGCCTTATTGCGGTAGAAAACCCATTGCAATACATCCACCCGCAGATCGTTGCGCTCCAGAAGTTCTGGCATGGCTTCACGCAGGGTCATGATGATGTTGCGGATATCCCGGCGCCGGTATTCCCAGGGCACTTCAAACTGGAAGTCGTCCAGAAGGTGTCCAACCAGCTTCACCAGTCCCTGGTCGGGAAAATAGGAACGATAGATCCCCCGTGCACTCCTGACACGAAAATCATCAAAGGCTGACTGGACGAAGTAATCTTCTGTCCTGGCCTCCTCACCTCTGAACATTTTCCGGTAAATGGAGTTATAGAAAGTTTCCGCCAGCTCCGGATCAGTACGGTAAGCGACCTGGTCAATATAGTTGTCGCGGACATCAGACCAGTGAGAGCTGTCACGATAATCGGTCTCGCTGCCCAGCTCCCGGTCCAGAAGCGTCATCACATTCCGGACAGCATGATCATAAAGGTTGATCCGGTCTGAAGCCGCCTGCTGGGCTGCAGGCCAGTCCGCCTGCAGAAACCGGTCCCTGGCCCCCAGGGTGATCTCGGTAAAACGGCTTCGGTAATCATTGAAGCCTTCCAGAATGACTCTGGCAATGGTTCTGGGCAGGTTCCCGCTCATAATTCCCTCACATCTTCTTCTCAGGTATCAGGCTGCAACCCTCTTTTCCCCTGAAGCCCTCCGGTATGAATCACCAGAAGGCGACACTGTCGGCCTGGCCAGCCATTATCAATCTTCTTCTTCAGCTGCAGCAACACTTTTCCCACGTAAACCTGATCCAGTGGTACTCCCGTATCCAGTTCGAAAGCCTGGATAAACTCCACCAGTTCAGTATTCGTACGCCCGTAGCCACCACAGTGCCCCTGCGTTTCCAGCTGCCAGTTAGCCTGTTCAGGTCTAAGGTATTGACCGATTTCATCCCTCAGAAAATCCCCACCCTTCAACACAGCAACCCCTCTGACCAGACCCTCTCCCTTTGTTGAGCGAATGACTCCAGCCATGGTTGCTCCGGTGCCACAGGCCAGCCAGATCTCATGATATCTGCCCGGGTCAACGCCGCCAGCAGCCAGGATCTCTTCAGAGCCTCTGACACCCATCTTCCCTGAACCACCTTCAGGAATAATCAGAACCTTTTCTGGGGCAAGTCCAAGGTCCGACAACAGTCGACTCTGGAAACCGGGATCATGTTTCAGACGGTAGTCACTGCGGCTGACAAAGTGCAGCTGCATGTCCCAGCTTTCAACATCCTTTAATGTCTCTGACAGTTTCCGGGGGCGCTCCCCACGAATAACACCAAGTGTTCTGATTCCGGTCTCCCGGCCAGCCGCTGCCAGTGCATGAATATGATTGGACCAGGCTCCACCAAAACTTAGCAGTGTAGTGAAGCCGTCAAATCTGGCTTTAATCAAGTGATGTTTCAGTTTGAACCATTTATTACCACTGACGAGAGGGTGCAGCTTATCCAGCCTTAGAATATCCAGCCTGATTCCCTTTCCTGCAAGCCAGGCTGGAGTAACTTCCTGAACAGGTATTGAATGCCACGACAAGCGCCCTGACATACCTGTTATTTGTACGTAGCGACTTCCACTGATCAGCATCTGCACATCCATCCAGAGATTGTAATTTATTAACAATGGATGACCCCATTGTCATAAAGAATACCGATAATAAGTCTTCTATCCAGCGTATGACATGCTACAATAAGCATTCCATATAACTGTGTACTCTTACCTGATGCCCCAAAAGACAGTGTCTCTGACGACGTTTAGTGCTTTGAAGGTAGACAGACAAGCAGATACAACGTCCTAGGAGATATCAAAATGTCACAGCAGAACAAACTGTTTGTAGGTAACTTGGCTTTTGCTGCTACCGAGCAAGACCTGGAAGAAGCCTTTGGTGCTTACGGCGAAATCCAGGAAGCCAAGATCATTCTGGATCGTGAAACTGGTCGTTCCCGCGGCTTCGCTTTCGTTACTTTTGCTGACGGCACCAACGCTGAAGCAGCCCTGGAACTGGACGGTCGTTCACTGGCTGGTCGTGACATGCGCGTTAGCATTGCTACTGAGCGCCCACGTAACAACAACGGTGGCGGCGGTCGTCGCGACGGCGGTGGCAGAGGTCGTTTCTAAACGACTTTTCAGGTTCAGCCCTGACACAAAAAAAGCCGGCTCTACTGTCGGCTTTTGTTTATCTGCTTACTAGCCCGAGACTCAACGAATTCAGACAGACTCTGCGCCTATTGGCATCCGGTCACAACAAAGACAACTTCCGAAACCGCCCCTGCCTGTTATTACATTCTTATTAAACAACTACCAGTTCAGCGAGAATCAAGTTAATTCAACGACACCCATCCGCGATCTTAAGATCCGAAAGTACAGACCTTTAAAAAACCCCTTTAATCCGGGCTCATATAAATGAAGGCTAATTAATATCTAAATTTCCAACCTTATCAAGCAGACAAAAAAAAACGGCCGTCTCAATTGAGGCAACCGTTTTCAATACTCTTTGTAAATAAGAATGGCGGACCGGACGGGACTCGAATCCGCGACCTCCGGCGTGACAGGCCGACATTCTAATCAACTGAACTACCGGTCCGCTGATCTAGTTTCAAGACACTAGTTTCTAAATGGTGGGTGATGACGGGATCGAACCGCCGACCCTCTGCTTGTAAGGCAGATGCTCTCCCAGCTGAGCTAATCACCCTAATGAACTACAGTACCTGTCGTACTGTAGTTCTCTAATTTAATGTGGCGGACCGGACGGGACTCGAACCCGCGACCTCCGGCGTGACAGGCCGGCATTCTAACCAACTGAACTACCGGTCCGCTGATCTAGTTTTAAGACACTAGCTTCTAAATGGTGGGTGATGACGGGATCGAACCGCCGACCCTCTGCTTG
>JBPCXN010000126.1:0-38783 GCA_051008495.1 Endozoicomonas sp.
GATTCTCACTGCCATCGCCAGCTTCAGGTTATTTGCCAATGATCAGATAAAAAATGAACTGCTGTGGATTAACGAAGTTCGCCTCAAAATGGGGCTTCCACGTCTTTATCATGACTCTGCATTGAAATCAGTTGCCGAAAACCAGGCGTTATATGGTCTTGAGCACAATCAAACTTCTCACGAGCAGCACGATACCAACAGTGTGCACTTTAAAGGAAAATACCTGAGTGACCGTCTTGATGCCCAGCTGGGAGTATCCAGACCCCTGGGCAGCATTGATGAAATGCTGAGTGATTACGAGCGTACTTTTCAAGTGTTTGAAAATACAAGCTCTGAAACTTGGGATATCTGGGAAACCAGACTCCATGTACACCGCCTGCTCACTGCTGTGTATCATCGACTGCCTATGCTGAATCCAGAATTTTGCATGGCAGGAGAAAGCCTGAAATCAGGGGTGTTTGGTGATATGGTTCATTCCCGTTACGCCATGATGCTAGGCAACAGCCACTGTACACCAAGAGGGATGGATTCTTCCAAACCGTTTTACACCTACCCCTACAATAATCAGACTGACTTCATGCCTGTTTTTGAGAAAAATGAAACACCTGACCCACTACCAAATATAAAGCATTTCACAGGTAATCCTTTAACTGTTAAATTAAATCCATCCTTTTTTAAACTGCCCTTATATCAAGACATCCAGCTGATGAATTTCTATATTCAGCCAGTTGGCTCTGAGGGGCAATTAAAAACCATTCTTAAAACCAATGCGAATGACAAACGAATAAATCAAGATGAGTTTGTTTTATTTCCCGAGCAACCGCTGGTTTGTGGAGGGGAATATCAAGCTTATGTCAAAGTCAAAGTCAATGGTTCTGATTACGATGATCGCTGGCGTTTCAAAACCGGTATGTGTGTATTGAAAGATGGTAAGGTCAAGAATCGATACCGGCATCTGCCAACTCACTTAAACGATTCCACGAACGATATTACAAAGCAGCAGGAGCTCATGTACCCGTCTTGGGCGGAGGAATTCGTCTATAACCAGCTCTGGCCTGCTATATATGATTCAGCAAGCTGGCTATCAGGCTTAGCTGTTAAAGCTTCTTATGTAGCTCTTCAGATGATAGCCAACCAGCAATACATAAAATCCATTATTTCTGGCAAAGCCATGCCGGTCGGCAGGCCGACAGAAGTGTACGTTGGCAATATGCACACGACAACGCCAGGGCTTTGTATGTTGCATAAAAATGGAGAATGGAGAACCGTCGCCGGACAGGGGCTGATGGTTTCGCCAGATACGGCCCGCTATTTTGACCTTGAAGCCGGTAAAATCTACCTCCCATCATCTGATCCGGGTCAATGTAACAACCTTGCTACCGGAGTGCCGTTTTACCAGCAAGCGGCCGGAACAGCTCCGCGCTCTCTGGCAGCTGTATTCGAAAGTGTTCGGCTTACTCAACCTGCCTCCTGTACCGTTTTGTCATGGACTCAAGGACAATGGCAGCCTCTGGAAAGCTTCATGAATGCGGGGCGGCAGGAACTGAGGGTAAACCGCAATGGCATCTTCAGGGAAGTCTGCACTGGTAAGCTTGAAGATGTATTTGTCATGAACCAGGGTAAAAAAGAGTCTATGGCTCTCTGAATAAGAAACACCCCGGAGTAAAATCCGGGGTTGGGAAGTAAAACCATTCAGGCCCACACCATACCTGCAGCCCCGGCATTTGTTTCCTGAAACTTCCTGAATGGTCCGTTTAGGGGATGTAGCACTTGACCCGCCTTGTTTCAATCCGCTTCATAGCTGTCAGAATGCTAACGCCCCCCTGGCAGGGAAAAACGGGAGAGAATAACAATGATTGATAAAGAGCAGGTCCGCCAGAAATTATACCAACGTGCCCGTGAGCTGGCACCGGTTTTAAAAGAACGCGCTCCTGAAGCGGACAGGCAGGGCTTCCTGCACGAAGAGACCATCAGGGACTTCCAGGAAGCCGGTTTCTTCAGAATTCTCCAGCCTGCCAAGTGGGAAGGCTATGAGCTTGAGCCAAGGGACTTCTTCGAAGTGCAGACCACTCTCGCAGAAGGCTGCATGTCTTCTGCGTGGGTACTTGGTGTTGTCGCCATCCACAACTGGCAACTGGCGCTGTTTGATGATCGTGCCGCACAGGATGTCTGGGCCGAGGACAACAGCGTCCTGATCTCCTCTTCTTATATGCCGGTCGGTAAAGTCACTCACGTGGAAGGTGGCTTCAAGCTCAGTGGCAAGTGGGGCTTTTCTTCCGGTTCCAAGCACTGCGAATGGGCTTTCCTCGGTGCCATCGTGCCTCCTAAGAATGAGGGTGACGCTCCCGACTACAGAACCTTCCTGGTTCCCCGCAGTGATTACGAAATCGCCGACAATTGGGACGTTATGGGTCTGAAAGCTACCGGTTCTCACGATGTAGTAGTGAAAGACGCTTTTGTTCCTGAGTACCGCACGCACCGTTCCCTTGATGGTTTCATGCAGAACAGCCCAGGTAACGCCGTAAACACAGACCCTCTGTTCCGCCTGCCATTTGGCCAGATTTTTGTTCGTGCAGTATCTTCATCCGCCATCGGCGCACTGAAGGGTGCCGTGGATGACTTTGTGGCGTTTAACCGCAACCGCATTGTCCTCAGTGATGGCAAAGCAGTCGTAGACGACCCGGGCGCACTGAAGGCCGCAGCTGATGGCCTGCGTGTTGCCGATGAATTGAAGACCGTCATGTACAACAACTTCGACATTCTGCATACCAAGGCCAAAGCCGGTGAAGCCCTGACCATCGATGAGCGGGTTAAAATGCGCTATGACTCAGCTGCCGTTCTGAGCCGTTGTGCTGAAGCCATCACGAACCTGTATCAGTTCTGTGGCTCAGCCGCCATTTTCAACGGTCACACCGTTAACCGTGCATTCCGTGACATCAACACTGGACGCACTCACGTAGCCAACGCACCAGACAAGTTTGCAAGAAACTTTGGCGGTGTGGCCTTTGGTCGTGAGTCTACTGACTTCTTCCTGTAAGTCATAACCTGCCCCTTTGCCAGCAATGCCTGGCAAAGGAGCTTTTCAAGCCGGTTAGGCCAACAATATATGAAAATTGTTTTCTCATATTTTAAGTGCCAGCTTGTTAGAGACTACTGCTCATTGAATCGGCCGTTTTTACCGGCAGGTATGTGGGTTTCCTGGATAAACGTCTGCCATAAAGATTACAAAAAATACAGGTCGCAATATTGATAACAGGCAAAGCTGCCACTTCAACGAAAAAAGTGTACGGCAGTATTACATCCAGAAATTTCCGGTAAGAGGGAGGTGGGCACTTGTGACCGGGAATGCTCGCCAGTCTGTGAAGGTCAAAGCCACTTTGATTGAAACTGACTTTTTGTTGCTGAGCCTGAAGATCACTTATGGAGTCCACACCCACCGCACAGCTGGCCACTGCCGGAACAGTGATAACGCCCAGCTCACCGGTATAGCTGAAAAAGTCAATGGCGCTTATCGGGTATGGCCTGATAAGCGAGTCGCTATAGAGAAGACCGCTTTCCAGACTCACTGAGTCTTTCCCGTCATGTTGGTAGATGTTGAGCCTGGGGCTAAAAAGATTGGTATGAAGCAAGTTCGCGGCAGGCTCTGGCGCATCTGGAGACAGCGTAACTTTGATCGCCGTGGCAGCAACAGCTGACGAGAAAGTCGTACGCACCACGCTGAACCTCCTGGAATCATTAAACATAACACCTGCACAACCATCAGTGCAGCTATTGCCGAAAACCAGGCTGCTTGTCAAAACCTGTGCCTGCCCGTTATTCACTTCTATGCCATAACTTTTGTCTGATCCTATCCGAAGGATACTGTTTGTGACTTTAAGGGTATCTCTTGCCCCCAGCTCGGCCCTGACAGAAGCTTCGCTGTTATTGGACTCAAACAGGTTACGTGCCAGTTGTATATCTGCCGGTTGATCATTGTCACTGACTGACTCGATATCGCTTGCTACTTTGACAAGCTGGTTAAGTCTGTGGCCTGTATCACCAGCTGTTATGTAAGAGCTGACCAGAGTAGAGCCCTGTGCTGAAAGCACTACCAGGCTTGTTTCCCTGAAGCCTTCAGTATTAGGCAATAACTTGTCATGTATTTCTATGCCGCCTGCTGAGCTTCCTTTACCAAGTTTCAGCAGATAAAAATGACTTGAATTGGCTGCAAAGCCCTCACTCGCAGTTAATTGAATAGTCCGCAAAGTCATTCCCGCAGGCAGTAGTGCATCGGGATGAGGGAGGATAGCCTGCCCGGCCTTAAGCTCCAGTGGTGTTGCCAAAGGATAAGTACCCGGTGGAAGAATGTGCAGTTCCGGCGATTGATTCCAGCTCTCACTCAGCCTGCCAAGATCCTGCCCGGGCACATTGAGATACACAACTCTTTGATGATCAGGGAATCGCTCACATAGCTGCCGGGATTCTGGCAGGTAGTAAGCAGAGCAATCGAACCCGGCATGTACCTGGGTGGCAGAAAATACGATGAAAGCTGAAAGCAGTCGTGGAATCATTGCCTCAGAAACGCTACAGTGCCTGCCCCTGACAGTTCGGATAAACGGCTGGCAACCGGACATACTCATAGCCTGCCTGAGCCTGATAAACATCTTAATGAACACCTCTCCCCAAGCCACACCGATAACAGCAATAGCCGCAGCATGAACTCGTGGCCAAGAAGAACAGTGGCAAAGCAATCACCTGTACCAGAGGAGCATATATATAGCTAGGGGGTATATGGGGTTTGTAGCATGATAGCGAGCTGAGGCTCGAACCGGAAAAGGCAAAAGACCAGACTGAGGTTAACCCCATACTATCAAGTTCACTGATGTAATCAGGTTCTGCTGAAGCGCAGGTATTATTCACCGGATCAGTCAATACAGCCACTGGCTGCACCCTGGTTCCAAGCCTGTTTCTGTATGCCAGAAAATCCGCAGGGTTCTGAAGCGGGTAATCTTTGTTCCAGGAATTTACCCTTGTATCATCCTCCCATAGGGCCAGTACCCTGTCCTCACCGGAAGCGCTCACTTGTCCCGGGTTGATATAAGGGCTGAAACTGTTGTCCCTGACTATCACGGCACGATGATAACCCTCCAGTCTACCCCTGCGATCATAGATGCCAATGTCCTCAGACACCCTGCTCCGGGCACCGGGCGTGTATATTGCATTTGAAGTGATGGCTATATCTGTTGCATCATCGATTTCAACCGCATTCCTCTGTTCTATGCCAGCTGCAGTTTTATCCCTGGGCAGAAAAACAAAGTCATTATGGCTTATCTTCGCTTTGAGCTGTCCGTTGCCAAGGTAGATGCCTGAACTGGGTGAACGCCTTCCTGCCTCAATGAAAATACTGCTGTTGGTGATGGTGCAAAAGCGATCAAATGTGCCCCAACCCCATAGATAATCAACTTCAGTCATGATCACATTGACCGCTGTGCGTGCTCTACCTATGTACAGATAATTCCGCCGAAGCTCTGAGCCAGAACGGGAGGAGGCAACTTCATCTACATCGTTCATGGTGAAAGTGGTTTGATAAAGGCTGTCAAGGTGTTCATTGCCGGTCAGAACAGAACTGGCCAGAATGGTGTCCACATAACCGGTGGCCATGACCAGCGTGTTTCTGGGCTGAGTAATTTTTCCGGGCGTTAACGTTGACAAAATCGTTGCAGGAAGTTGATCAGCATGAATTTCAACACCGCCTGCCGCAGTAGCGCCCCTGAGTTTAAGAAGATAAAAATAGTCGACGTCAGACTGGTAGCTATCTGCTACCTGTAACTCAATCGTCCTCAGCTTCTTACCCGGCGGCAGGGGCGCAGTGGGATGAGGGAGCAGCCTGTTCAATGGCTGGAGGACAAGGGGTTTGCTTAACCGATACCGGCCGGGAGGAATGACACGGACGTGAGTGTGATACTGGTCAGTTGTCCAGCCCTCAGACAACGCATTAAGGCCTTCCTCATCCACCTCATCATATACGTCAATAACCGGTTGCAATGCACCACTGCATAAGCTCTCTAGCTCCGGAGCAACATAGGCTTCACAGCTGATGGATGCATAAGCCCTGTCTGAACATACTGCTGCTGAGGACAGGCAAAGGGAAAGTCTTAACACCAGTAGCAAACTTTTAACCAAGCCTTCCCTTATGGTCTGACAGAGAATATGGGCTGATAAGGGGCAAAGACCGCGCTTCCGCGCCAGAAAACGCATGACACCCTTCCTGCAGGGATTAAGAGACAAAGAGACAAAGAGACAGAGTGACTGGAAATAAACACTGATTGTAGATGAGAAATGTTCAGACTGAACACAATAGTGCTTTTGTAGCGAAATAGCTTCCTCAAAAAATTGCAAATCTATGCCGTATGAGCTGACAAGCCCCTGCCCCCCCTTCAACACTGCAGTTCAAAATTCATTACAACCACACAAACGTCGATATTTTTAAAGTTAATCGATATTCTGTGAAATACCTGTCAGTATCTGTATAATAATTTCCCGCAGATTCTGTACTTCATACAACATAAAAAGCCGGAGTCACCAGGATGAGCAAGAGTGCATTTGTCTGGGAAGATCCTTTCCTGCTGGATCAGCAATTATCCGAAGAAGAACGCATGGTCCGGGACTCTGCCCGAAGTTACTGCCAGGAAAAGCTGATGCCCAGGGTTCAGAGCGCCAATCGCGAAGAGCGCTTCGACCGGGAGATCATGAACGAACTCGGTGAACTGGGCCTGCTTGGCTGTACACTGCCGGAAAAATACGGCTGCGCTGAAGTCAATCACGTCAGCTATGGCCTTATCGCCCGCGAAGTGGAACGGGTCGATAGTGGCTACCGTTCAGCCATGAGTGTGCAATCCTCCCTGGTGATGCACCCTATCCACGCTTATGGCTCTGAAGATCAGCGCAATAAATACCTGCCTAAACTGGCCAGTGGCGAATGGGTAGGCTGCTTTGGCCTGACCGAGCCCGATTCCGGCTCTGATCCCGCCAGCATGAAAACCCGTGCCGAAAAGGTAGACGGCGGCTTTATTCTAAAAGGCAGCAAGATGTGGATTACCAACAGTCCCATTGCTGATGTCTTTGTGGTCTGGGGCAAACTCGATGGCGTCATCCGCGGCTTTATTCTTGAAAAAGGTATGGAAGGGCTGTCCGCTCCCAAGATTGAAGGCAAGTTCTCGCTGCGCGCTTCCATTACCGGCGAAATTGTCATGGAAGATGTCTTTGTTCCTGAAGAGAACATGTTACCCGACGCCAGTGGACTGAGTGGCCCCTTTGGTTGTCTCAACAAGGCACGCTATGGCATCGGCTGGGGAGCACTGGGTGCCGCGGAATTCTGCTGGCACGCCGCCAGACAGTATGGTCTCGACCGCATTCAGTTTAACCGTCCACTGGCCGCAACCCAGCTGTTCCAGAAAAAGTATGCTGACATGCAGACCGAAATCAGCCTCGGACTCCAGGGTTGCCTGCAGGCCGGACGACTGATGGATGAAGGTCGCTGCCCGGTTGAACTGATCTCCCTGATCAAACGCAACTCCTGTGGCAAAGCACTTGAAATTGCCCGAGTTGCCCGGGACATGCACGGCGGCAACGGCATTTCCGATGAATTCCACGTCATCCGTCATGTAATGAACCTCGAAGCTGTAAACACCTACGAAGGCACCCATGATGTTCACGCCTTGATTCTCGGTCGCGCCCAGACCGGTATCCAGGCATTCTCTGCATGAGCGATCTATCTATGGAGAGGGGCCCACTGGCCGGAATCCGGGTCATCGACCTCAGTCGGATTCTGGCTGGCCCCTGGGCCACGCAGATGCTGGCTGACATGGGAGCCGAGGTCATTAAAATAGAAAAACCAGGCAGTGGTGACGACACCCGGGGTTGGGGACCGCCAGCCATGCCCGGGGAAGATGGAGAGCCTACGTCAGACGCCGCTTACTTCCACTGCGTTAACCGGAACAAGAAATCCGTTGTCATTGATATTGCCAACCCTGAAGGCCAGCAACTGGTCAGAGAACTGGTGGCAACGGCAGATGTTCTGGTAGAAAATTTCAAGCTGGGTGGATTGAAGAAGTACCAGCTGGATTATGAGTCTATGAAGCAACTCAATCCGCGCCTGGTTTACTGTTCGATCACTGGCTTTGGTCAGACCGGTCCCTATGCCAGTAGAGCTGGCTATGACTTCATGATTCAGGGCATGAGCGGCCTGATGAGTATTACCGGCGAGCCTGATGGTATGCCGGTGAAAGTGGGTGTCGCCCTTGCGGATGTCATGACCGGATTGAATGCCTGCAGTGCGATACAGGCGGCACTTCTTGCACGACATAGAACCGGCAAAGGGCAACACATTGATCTGTCGTTGATGGATTGTACTGTGAACGCTCTCGCCAACCAGGCCATGAATTACCTGGCCACTGGGGAGTCACCTCAGAGACTGGGCAATGCTCACCCAAACATCGTTCCCTATCAGGCTTTCGCTACTCAGGATGGACACTTAATTCTGGCGGTGGGGAACGATGGGCAGTTCCAGCGATTCTGTGAAGTGAGTGGAAAACCTGATCTGGCTTCAGATGCACGCTTCAAGACCAATAAGGGCAGAGTCGAGAACCGCAATCAGCTGATTCCAGAAGTGGCGGCCATCATGGCCAGTCAAGCCTCGTCCTGGTGGATAGAGCAGTTGGAATCCGCCTCTGTGCCCTGTGGTCCTATCAATACCCTGGAGGAAGTATTTAACGACCCTCATGTTCAATCACGAGACATGCAGGTGACACTGCCTCATTCCGAAGGAGGCACTGTTCCATCTGTTGCCAGCCCACTGCGGTTTTCTGAGACTCCGGTCGTTTATCGGCATGGGCCGCCTGTTTTGGGGGAGCATACGTTTGAGGTACTGGAGGAATACCTTCAGCTATCGGAAGAACAGGTCAGTAAGTTACAGGAGAACGGGGTTATTGATCTGGCAGACAGCCTGGCACTGATAGAATGATTCAATAACAGAGACGGGCCTTGAAATGTGTATAACAAGGCCCTCCTTCTGTACACAACTATCACTCATACCTTGCCATCCTGCACAGAATGGCAGCGATATGAGGTGCAGCGATGATTCAGCTGAATGAAGTCAAAGTCAATCAATTGTCTTTTATCTTGTACGCTCCTTCAGGTAGTTTCGTCTGATCAAGGTAGAAGACCTGGTGATTGGCCTGACGAGTGAGTGGCATGTAGTTAGGAGCAGCCCGGGTAACGACAGCGGATACCGCCATCGAGATCAGGTCGACCATTGGATCTCCGGAGTTGCTCTGTGAAGGGCTGTACTGCATTGTCTTTTCTGCTGACCAGAGTTCTTCACCCGTCTTGGCACTGACCAGACGGTAGTCAAAACTGACCGTCACAGTCGTACTGATCACCATATACTGGGCGTCCCACTCGTTAACTCGCAGATAAAGGATGGAGTCAGCCCCGAACATGTCGCCTAACAGTACCGGGTCAGATGAGTGAACCAAGTTAGCGTCGTATAGGCCCTCATTTTCAAGCACGGTTTTTACTGTGTTGACAGGGAACACGTAATATCCCTTCTCGGCCAGCGGCACTGATATGGTGCTGAGCAGATAGTCGGGAGCATCAACGTCAATAGAATCATTGATGGCCGGAATAACCAGGATGGACTGAGGGTTTTCTGAGTGAAACTTAGAAAAATCATATTGCGTTTTTTGAGTAGCACAGCCTGCCAGCAATGTCGCTACGGCTACAAAACAGACGTATTTAAAATGACGATACATATTAACTTTCCTCCTGATTTTGACTATCTGGCTTTGATGACAAAGCGTCAATCATTGAGTCCATCAGGAACCGGCTTTCCGGCCAAACTGTTTTTTCCTTCTCAAAGTAGACGATTGCTTCATCGGTCTTGCCCTGCTGCATCAACAAAGTACCGTACTCCGCATAAATACCTGGTGGAACCTTGGCGGCCTCCTCTTCGATCAAAGTCAATAATCGTTCGGCCAGAGCCTCTTTTTCAGCTGGGTCTTTGTAATATTGATATAGAGCATCTTCATAACCACCCCAGCTATAAAGCCCCTGCGTGGTTTGACAACCAGTAAGAAGTACTGAAATCGATAACAGAGAAGCTGCTACAATAGCTTTTTTTATAGACATATGCTTACTTACCGCCTTGTACAGTAAATGATTTACTGGAACCTCTGGAGATATAGAAGCGCTCACTCAAAATGACCGCACCATCACGTATAATTTCGAGCCTGTGCGTGCCCGGCTCAATCATCAGTGCAGACTGGCCTGAAAGGAACTGGTTAGCCGAACCGATTTCTATACCATCCAGTATCAGAAGATCACCGGATCGGGCTGCTTCAAACATAATCATCGGCCGGTCATCTTTTACTCCGGCAGTCTGAGCAGGCGTATTAACACAACCATTTAGCAGGCTGACAGACAGGACAAGCAAAAGTAGATTGCGAACATTCAACATGGTTCAGTTCCTTACTTATTCGGTAATTTCAAGCTGATCGATCTCATGACCGTCAATAGAGCCAGAAATCACTTCCACCAGACTACCTTCGTTGTTTTCGTTATCACCAAAGGTGGAAATAACTCGAATGGTTGCAATCTCTTCCCCAGGCAGTGTGATGTTGAAACCGGTCTGACGGGATTTAACTTCTTTGCCGCGAGTCTTTACAGATAATTTCAGTCCCGGTTGTAGACCCTGGCTGGCACCACCGCTGATGAAAATCTGACTATCCACCACATCCAGCATGCTGGTGCGCCATGGCCGCTCCATAATCTTACGAACCATTTCATCCATTACATCGCTGATAGCATTGGAAATAGCAGTGTCAGTCAGTGTGCCATCGTAACCGGCACGAGATCCAAACCCAGCAACAGAACCACTTTCAAGAGATGCCTCGCCAGAGCCTGTCGCTGAGAAAAATGCCTGACCGGTTTCTACATTCACGAGACGCAGTTCCACAGTGGCCGTAGCTGTCTGAGTTTTAGTGCTGCTCAAAAAGCCCCGTTCACCGGTTTCGTTTCGGCCAAACTGGGTCAGAGAGCCAACAATCAGGGTCTCCACTCCCACCAGCTCGCCCTTGGCACCAAAGAGTTCACGCTCCTGCTCAATGCGTTGCAGGTCAGGGCGTTCAAACACCAGGAAATCGCCAGATTCAACCATCCGGGCCGAAAGCATGTCACCTACCTGCTTACCCAGGGGGTCATTAAAATCATCTCTCAGCAGGGAGCGACCATAAGTGGTTTCGTTACTGATACGACCAATAGCTATTTTGCGTTTCAGTTGCAGGCCTTGCCGGGCTTCGGCCTGAGTCTGCTTTTGGGCCTCAATCTGAGCACTACGACTAACCGGTGCTTCTTGTGTTTGTATGTGTGGAGATTGTGTTGCACATCCCGCCAAGGCAATTGCCGCAACGATCGGAACCAGTATTTTCATCATTCGAGAATATTATAATAAGCAGTTATAGTAAGCATACATTATCACTAATTTGACTAGAAAATTCCATGCGCCAAATCAACAGTGATATGCGACTCTTGACTTATAGACTGCTGAAACTGCTTACCCTAAATATTGGCAACATGGCGGGTGCAATGTTGACCAACCCTGGCGAGCAAATATTGTCATAGCGGCAAAAATTCTGCGACCGGGACTTAAGGATTTGCTGTCGGTTTATAACATCCGCTCATGCTGTGCCAGCAAGTCGATGATATTCCAGTTCCCGGGCGCCGGAAACCTTTCTGAAAAGAGGAGTGTCGATCCTTGAGGCAGCTTAATGCTGCCTCAAGCCTTCAGTCTTTTGACATTTAAATTGCTCAGAAGAGATGCGTTAAGAAGCTACTGTTATTTTAAACTCGAGATTAAGGTTAAAAAGATCATGATAGCTTCAAGTTAGACCCTCATAGAGAATAACACCGTTCTCGTTCTCGTGACGTTTCAAGAGGCTTCTTTCTGACAGACAGTTCAAATGTGCCACACACTCTCCAATACCGAACATAAGATTTGCCGCATACAGTTCTCTGCCAAACATGGCTGGCAGCAGTTCAACCGCACTCTTTGGTGTACGACAAAGTTTCTGTAGCAGGGCCAGTTGCTCTTCATGGTGATCAATGATGAATTGCAGCCGCTCTGTTAGTCCCAGGAATGGCTCATTATGAGCGGGAAGGGTTAACACCACTGGCGGTAGCGCCATCAGCTTCTTCTGAGAGGCCAGCCACTCTTCGACGGGGTTTGCCTCTGGTTCATCGCTGTGCACTGAAACATTGGGCGTAATTCGTGGTAATACCTGGTCACCCGCCACCAGCATGTTAAGCTCTTGGCAATACAGGCAGGCATGTTCGTTGGCATGCCCCCGGCCAACAATGATCTGCCAGTCCCTCCCCTCGAAGCTCAGGACCTGGCCATCCTGAAGCCGCTGATAGCTGCGAGGCAGGTCACCAAACAGTTTCCCTAGGCCTTTTGTACTGTTTTTCAGGCTTTCCAGGGCTTCTCCCTGCAGACCAGCACGTTGATAGAAACGTATATACTCCTCTGAGTGATTCCCCCCGGATTCACTCTTCAACAACCTGGCAGTCAGGTATTCCGTGCGTGTCATAAGCAGGGGAGCATTCCACCGCTCACATAGCCAGTCTGCCTGGCCAATATGGTCCGGATGCAAGTGAGTCACCAGCACAGCCTTGACCGGCAACCCTTCCAGTTCATTCTCGAAAACCGTTTCCCAGTGTGCCTGGGTAGCCCTGCTTCTGAGCCCGGTGTCGAC
The DNA here is from genome assembly GCA_051008495.1 of Endozoicomonas sp. Taxonomy (GTDB): domain Bacteria; phylum Pseudomonadota; class Gammaproteobacteria; order Pseudomonadales; family Endozoicomonadaceae; genus Endozoicomonas_A. The sequence goes on from JBPCXN010000126.1 coordinate 12,789, forward strand.
CACGATCCAGCCGTCATGGTCCCTGAGCAGATAGAGATTGATGTGGTCCAGCGCCATGTTCATGGGCATGCGGACCCACTTCACACCCGGTGTTATCTCCATGGCTTCACCCGGCCCGGGTATGTTCTTAAAAGGGTATTCCAACTCAGGCATGCGCCTGCCTCCTCCCGGCAACTGAAAGACAAATGTCTTTTATTCTGGATAAATTCCTGCTCAATACCCTGACGCCGCAGAACGCTAATAGCAAGTTTCACTAAGCCACTGGAGGAAAAAGTCAGACAACCAGTGTTTGCAATTCTCTTCATTTTGTTTTTATAGTGTCGCCATAAAAACAAAAGCACAGGGTGAAAATAATGAGACGTACCAGGTTGAAAACCACTCTTGGAGTATCAGGCATAGCCCTGCTGTTAAGTGCCTGCGGCTCACCAAAGCAACCAACGCCCATCGAAGGATCTGCTACCTCAGCCCCGGCGTTAATTGGCAGCCCAGCCAGCCCGAATACATTTGATGGGTTTGCTGGTGAACATATTTTTATGGCACCGGCCGGCAAAAGCACTATGCATGCCGATGGCTACAACTCCGACGTTCACCAGGTTTCCGGCCCCCTTGGCATCAATCCTCAGATAAACAGCAGGCGCGCGAGCCAGTTCGGTAACGGTATGTGCGCCACCATAACATTTAATCAGCAGGGACAACTGGTGGCTCTCTGCGCTTCCATGGCCGGTTTCAGGATTGAACTGATCGCTCCCCGGACACTGGAGTCACTGGCACGCTTCGATCTGCCCGGAAGACCCAGTTCATTCCAGGCCCTGATCAACCTTGATCCGTCCATCATGATGACCGATACCTCGGGCGGCGCCTATTACTACCTTGACGACAAAGACCGTGTTGTTCTGGCGGACAGTCAGCAAAGGGTTGTGCGCATAGCCCAACGCCAGCAGAGCAATGGAGAGTGGGAACTCTACCTGGAAAACAGCTGGGATCTCAGCGGCGATGTCCCCAACGACTGTCAGGACTGGGGCAACTGGTTCCCTTCAGGTGAGTGCGACCCGATTACCGCCGTCATGCCTGACAGTAACGGGTTGATCTGGTGGGTCACAAGAATGGGACGGGTAGGAACACTTAATCCCGACACTGGCAGGGTAAAAGACACACGTTTCGAAGGTGAAGAAATTCAGAATGGCTTTTCTGTTTCTTCTGAGGCGGTTTACATTGTCACCGATCACGCTACCTACGCCATGGATACCGATGCCTACGGCACTCCGAAAGTCCTTTGGCGGGAAACCTATGACCGTGGCAGCGGCAAGAAAGTAGGCTCCATCAACCAGGGCTCCGGTACTACACCCACCCTGATCGGCGACCGCTATATTACTGTGACGGACAATGCCGACGAGCAGATCAACCTGCTGGTCTACCGTCGTGAGCCACACTTCAACGGCGAACGCCTGATCTGCACAGTACCTCTCTTTGAGAAAGGCGCCTCCGCCACAGACAACTCCATGGTGGGCTGGGGTCGTTCCATCATCATTGAAAACAACTTTGGCTACCAGAATGCCTATCAGCAGAAAGACTGGTCGGTCATCCAGGGCGGCATCAGTCGTATTGATATCCGTGAAGATGAATCAGGTTGTGATGTAGTATGGTCATCCACAGAAAAAGCGCCATCTGTAGTGCCCAAGCTGTCTACGGAAAATGGTCTGGCATATTTCTACACCTTTGAAGAGCAGGCTGGTGAGAAAGATGTCGTCTGGTACCTCATGGCGCTGGATGCCGAAACCGGAAAAACAGCATTCAAGATCCGCACCGGCGCCGGTAAGAACTTCGATAACAACTGGGCGCCCATTACCCTGGGTCCGGACGGCACTGCCTATGTCGGCAGTCTGAAAGGCCTGCTGGCCATCTGGGATGAAGAACCAGAACAACTTGAAGTCACTGCAAACTGACAGGTATCCACCCAACCATGGCAAGACCCCGTGTCCGAAACCGCATCCTTGAGGCTGCTCACGAACTGTTTACCAGTGACGGAGCCGCCGCTCTCACCACCAGGGCAGTGGCTGAGCGGGCCGGGGTCACCGAAGCCAGCGTGTTTAACAATTTCGGTGACAAGACCGGACTGGTTCAGGCCCTGATTCGGGAAACCCTCCCACAGCTCAGAGAGCTGATGGGCAGTATCCAGTCCGAGCCTGAGACCCTTGAGCAATGGTTCGAGCTGCTTTATCTGGCCGCGATCAACTATTTTCTGGTCATCCTGCCACTTACCGCGCCATCACTCCAGCAACCCCCGGGGAAAATTGCTCCAAACCAGGCAAAAGGTTTCTACACCCCCAGACTGGCTATCAGCGAGCGCCTGAAGACATTCCAGCAGTTCGGGCTGTGCCCCGCCGATGTAGACACCTCATTGGTGGCGAAAGTGCTGATGGGTACGGCTATGCACACGGCCACGACCCGTATTACCCTGAATGACTCCTCAGAAAGTGAAACCCTCAGTGGCAGGAAGCTGGCCGCCAGCCTTGGCTTACTCTAACTGCGCTCAGGATTGGCCACACACCGAAAGGCTAGCAGCATGACAGACATTTTCTATCCTGCTATGTTCATATTCAGGAAGCTTTTTACCTATTCCTCGTAAAAACCACCAATAGACGCCTCACCTTACCTTCATCCTTTCAAGCTCTTCCTTCTCTACTCTCTCACGCTCTTCTTTTAATAATTCCAAACAGGCCTTATCCGACAAGCGTCCACAAACTAAGAACCTGCCAGAATACCAGTATGGACTGGTTACAGCCCAAAGAACTTTCACTAGATAAAAACTTAAGCCAGCTGTTTCCTCATTTTCCCTTTCTCTCTTTTCGCTTGAAGAGTGCTCAATACTGCGTATATAGATCTCTGGTGAAGTGCCAACAGCGACCATTTTAGCCAGATCCAGTTGAATCGCAATCACATGATACAAAAGTCTTTGAGTAGGATCGCTTAAGTGGCTGAAGTGACTATTAGAGAACTGTTTGTATATATGGGTATTCACAAAGACATAACCTGGCATATACACAACAATAGCTCCATAATAAAAACCTCTGGCAATGACCCTGCCCCTGGCCAGCATAGCAAAGATGATTTCCTTCAATTTAGTCGCAATATATTGCCTTGCCGGGTACTGAGCATGCACCGGGCCAGTTTCATTCTGGCGTTCAATATTTGCATTCTGGTTTCCTCTGTCACCGCCTCCATTATTATCGTCATCGCCGTCATTATCACCACCTTCGTTATCTCCTGCTTCTGGTTCTGGTTCTGCTCTTGCTCCCGCATCTCCCCCTGCCTGCCTCTTTTGACCTGGATTGTTTTGACCCTGGTTATTACCTTCATTTCTCTGATTGGTTTTTTTACGCCAGTTTTTAAAGATAGGCGCTTCATTGATGGTAATATCTGAGAACCTCTCAGCACTGGACAAATCCAGTAAAGGCAGAGCATTATGTCCCGGGGATAGATTTACAGCCTCGCTTGCAAGGTAGTCTTCATAAATAAAATCTTTTAAAGAATACGACATGGGTTTCACATTATCTTTCTTGCCCAGGTCAACCAGAATCACTTTAGTGACCACCGGTGTATCCTGTTCGTGGATACAGGGTATTGCAGGGTCCGGCTCCACCGATGACTCATTTGAAAAGCGCACGTGCAGCCAGCTGGATAGCTTTGAGCTCTTAGCAATGCCGACAAAGCTCTCGACTGGCAGGTATCGTCTCGCTAACCGGCAACCAGGTTCATCACCCAGAGTTTTAACGATATAGCCATCCCAATACGGGACACTTTCATGGCTCGCTTCATCTTTCGATGTAATCTGCACTGCTATGATCTGGTCAGGCTTGGCAAATTTAGTGCCTTCGCTGGCTCTGGCTCTGACCAGAATATCTGTCACGGAAAAAACCTGACCGCTCAGCAACAGGCCTACAACAAACAGCAGACTACAGACAGAACGCATATTAACCCTCATGGCTTACTTTAATTTGTACTTCGTTCGGCATGACTTAGAGTAGCCCTTGATTTCACTATTACAATTCACTTCAGCAGCCTGATTAATCGACCTTGGAGGGAGATGGGCTCACCGCGACTGACTGTTTTCTGGCCACTACTGATACCGGCACAGTTCACCAGGGTTCTGGCTTCTCCATAAGTAGCTTCTGCTTTATCAAGACCTGCCTTGGCACTCTCTTCATCCGTGACATTTATATGTTTTTTTGCCGGGCGCCTGAAAACCTGTATGCTGGAATGAAAGAAAGCGTCAAACAAAACCCTCTGTCGTCTATTGGGACTGACGGCAGTTCCAGGTCGTGGCTGGGAACCTGTCAGACTTTTGCACGAAAGCATAATTCAGACAGACTCCCAGGGAATCGTCTACATTGATGTCCGGGGTCATTGATGATGGCCGCCAGGATTCGAAAAACGCAAGAACAAAAACAACAATCAGGTTGCTGTTATGGAAAGGCTGTTATGGAAAAAGAGATGAACCAGGGCAAGCCCCGGCCTGTGGCCAATACTCTCTGGGCTCCGGGCCAGGCCCGCATCGATGGTTCGAACATGCAGGCTTTCATGACCGCCGCCACCCATGCTACCGGCCAGATATTCCCCGATTACGACAGTCTGTATCAATGGAGCATTACCGACCGTGAAGGCTTCTGGAGCCTGGTGGCGGAATATCACCAGGTGAGTTTTCATGAGGAACCACAGGGCGTTCTGACTAATGACCGAATGCCCGGAGCGGAATGGTTTCCTGGTTCCACTCTAAATTACGCGGAACACCTGTTACGCCGACGGGATGGTAAAACTGCTATGGTTTTTCGTGGTGAAAAGGGTCAACGCAGTAGCCTTTCTTATCTGGATTTGTACCAGTCTGTTGCAGCAGCCCAGGGCGGTCTGAAAGACGCCGGGGTGAAAGTCGGTGATCGTGTCGCAGCCTTTATGCCTAACTGTCCTGAAACAGTTATCGTGATGCTGGCCGCTACCAGCCTGGGCGCTGTCTGGTCCTCCTGCTCACCGGATTTTGGCATCCAGGGCGTCGTAGACCGTTTTGGTCAGATCGAACCCAGGCTGCTTCTGGCCTGCAACGGTTATCACTACAACGGCAAAACCATCGACTGCTCAGATAAGGTCAATCAGATCAGCAGTAACATTACCAGCATAAAAACCACTGTCCTGGTCCCATTTCTTGAAGACCTCCAGCCTGAAGTCGCAGTTGAGAATGCTATTGCCTATGACAGGTTTCTCGACAACAGCTCTACCCGGGTTGAAACCACTCCAGTGCCGTTCAATCACCCACTCTTTATTCTGTACTCTTCAGGCACAACCGGTGTGCCCAAGTGCATCGTTCATGGCCATGGCGGCACACTGCTGCAACACCTGAAGGAACTGAGCCTGCACACGGACCTGAAGCCTGAGGACAACATATTCTACTTCACCACCTGTGGCTGGATGATGTGGAACTGGGTGGTATCGTCACTGGCCCTGGGGTCGACCCTGGTTCTGTACGACGGCTCACCCTTTTATCCAGGGCCTGAAGCCCTGATGGATATGGCTGAGGAAGAGAAGATAGCGATTTTCGGCACCAGCGCCAAATACATTGCCGCTCTGGAAAAAGCCGGGGTAAAGCCTGCCAAGAGCCATGACCTGAAAAAACTGAAGACCCTCCTTTCCACCGGTTCTCCCCTCCTGCACGAAAGCTTTGAATACGTTTACCGGGACATTAAAAAAGACATCTGTCTTTCTTCCATCTCCGGCGGTACCGATATTGTCTCCTGCTTCGCCCTTGGCTGCCCGCTGCTGCCGGTGCATAAGGGTGAGCTGCAGTGCCGGGGCCTGGGCATGGATGTCCAGTTTGTCGACGACAGTGGCAATGCTGTTCGACAGCAGAAAGGCGAGCTGGTCTGCCAGTCAAACTTTCCTTCTATGCCCGTGGGTTTCTGGAACGACACCGATGGAGAAAAATATCAGCAGGCGTATTTCAACCTGCACCCGGGTGTATGGGCCCACGGGGACTTTGGAGAACTGACAGCCAATAACGGCGTGATCATTCATGGGCGGGCGGATGCTGTTCTGAATCCCGGTGGCGTACGAATCGGTACGGCGGAAATCTATCGACAGGTAGAGAAAATCGAGTCAGTGCTGGAGAGCATCGCCATCGCCCAGGACTGGAAAGACGACGTTCGCATTGTACTGTTTGTAAAGCTGCGTCCCGGCACCCTGCTTGACGACAATCTCGTAAAGGAGATCAAGGCCACCATCCGGACCAATACGACACCGAGGCATGTTCCGGCAAAGGTGTTACAGGTGGAAGATATTCCCAGGACGATCAGTGGCAAGATTGTTGAACTGGCGGTGCGAAACGTAGTGCATCAACAGCCTGTCACCAACACCGACGCCCTGGCCAACCCGGAAGCGCTGGAACACTTCCGGAACCGGCAGGAGTTGACAGTTTAGGCAGGGTCCACCACCGTTTCCGTGACAAAACGGTATAGGTCTTCATAAGACTCCCAGATATGAGCACCAAACAGAGGGTCAGGGTTTTCCTGCAGGGCATCATGAACCAGAGCCAGGTCATCCTCTGTTAACAGTCTCTGCATGGCCGGAATCATATGAAGGTTCTCTGTTTTCATATGTTCCCGTTGCAGGTCAGCGTATCGCTGGTAATCGGCCAGCAATGGACTCATGGGCACCACCTGGTCGGCGGAAATGGTCTGGAAGCGCTCGATTAAGGTTGTAGTGAGACCGTGGATCTGCTGGTGCTGTTCTTCGATCAACTCCAGGACTTCTTTCTCTTCCACCGACGTGATCCTGGGTCGCAATCGCGCAATCAGGCGCGACTCAAGGGGGTGGTGGAAACTGTCCGGGTAATTGTGCAAATAGTCCAGGGCGTTCAGGATGACATCAAGCTTGGGGCTGTGGTCATTACCTTCCCGGTAACCGGCCACCTCCCTGTCCAGACAGTTCAGCAGCCGTGTTATGTGCTGGTGATCAGAAATCAGGCGGTCAATCAGTTCAGACATGTCGCTCCCCCGGGAATTCTGTTTTCTACTAGACTACCTGCTCAGCCCCACCTTCGGAAAGCACGTATCCCGCCAATATTGACCCAGATCAATATTTAAATCTTCAGGCCAGCAAGGGAGGGTGCGAATAAGCCCTGTGGCGCTCACATGACTTATTCGCACCCTCCCAAGCATCACTCACCTTGACTCTCTATAGATTTGAGTTTGAATCATCAATAGAGCAACACCGGAGAGATACAAATATGTTCAATCGTACTTGCCGCTTTTGCCTTAGATACTCTTATTTATGGCTGCTAGTCTTGGGCGTATCAGGATATCCTGGGGTAGGGCTGGCCCTCGATACAGCAGACAGTGTGTCTAACACTTCCCTTTTCATCGCTGACTGTAAAGACTTTAGCCAGAAGCATTGCAAATTCATTACTGCAGCCATCATAGGTCCACACTGGGCGCTGCTCCAACAAAACTCTCTTTCTAACTGCAAAACATATACCAGAGAAGCGCCCCAAAAGAGAGGAGGCTGTCAGGCCTTATATAAAGACTCGACAGGTCATTTGAATTCGATACCGGCAACAAGAGTGTGGCTACAGAAAGAAGCTAAAGGGGGGTTGTACTCTCATGTTCAGCCTGAGGAGCCTCAAGAGGTACTTTCGTTCACAAAGGCAGATCAACAGCTGGCTATCATTGAATTCGATGAACTGCATAACCTCATAGACAATGAAGGCTTGAATAGCTCCGAGCTGGATTTTTCTTTTAACTTCAAGTCTTCGTCCAGAGGCGAACTTGCCTTTATTCATGTCAGTTCAGAAAGTGAGCTTCTCAGGAAATCGGAAGAGGTCACACTTTACCCTTGTCCCTGGATAGACCTCGGGTGGGTTGCCGGAGTGATGAGGCATTCTACTTCCTCTCGTATTCCTAACTCCTTTTTTGGGCCAGTCTTCAGCCTCTCATCCGGTACCCCCAAGCTCGTTGGGCAGATTACTTATACGACGCCGGAAAAAAAACACCTTTTTTTTTCCAATATACAAAAAAGTGAGACCTTTATACGCCGGGTTCTCTCTCCCTGGCGATGGAAACCCATTGAAAAAGCCTTACCCCCGGACAGCAAAAAAACTTTGGATACACTTGACGTAGCAAGCTCAAAAGAGGGAGCAATATACATTTGCAGGAATCCTGACTCAGGGACGCCAGGTATGCTTAAGCATGATAAGAAAGACCATGTCTGTATCACGATCCTACAAAATCATGCGCCTATTGAAACAAAGAATGGCTATGAGGTGCTTACGGGTCGAGGTACTGATCGATTACACTGGATCCGCTTTGTCGACAGTTTAGGGGATGGGCAAAAAAAACCATGTGAATTTAATGGACAACCTACTTCCAATACAAGTGGTATGGTTTCCTGGAAAATGTGCCCTGTTGACAGCGCCTCGGACTACAGCAAACATGAGGGAAAACTCTATTTTGACCTTTCAATATGGAATGTCTGTATGGTTAGTAGCAAAAGACAGTACGCAATAGGCAGAAAGAGTGAGATTGATAACTCATGTCTTTACCCCTTGTGGATTGATGGTAAGTGGCAGGTAAAAGCCGCAACGGATTTCTTCGTCATCAGCCACATCAAATAATCTTCTGTTTCAATACCGCGCCTGTGAACGAGCTGTCAGATGTCACCTTTCTATCCGGGCGCGGTTTATTCAGTTCATGATGGTTAGGTACTTATACTTCAATCATCTCGAAGTCACTCTTGTCCATACCGCAGTCAGGGCACTCCCAGTCTTCCGGAACATCTTCCCAGCGGGTGCCCGGCTCAATGCCATCATCCGGCCAGCCTTCGGCTTCATCGTAGATCAGACCGCAGGTCAAACATTGCCACTTCCTGAATTCACTCATTACTGCCTCCGCGGGCTTATTTTTTGTTGTCTACTTGTTTTTTGTGAGACGGATTATCCACAATAATGAGGCAGGCAGGAAGGGGCAGAGCCCTTTCCTTTTTTAAAGCAGGTCTTGGGCGCGGTGGAAAAGCATGCCAGCCGCCAGCAATGGCGAACGCAGATAGCGCCCTCCGGGAAACGTCATGTGACGGATTTTTGAATAGACATTGAACCGCTCGGGGTTGCCGCTGATCTCTTCCGCAATGACCCGGCCTGACATGTGGGTACAGTTAACACCGTGACCCGAGTAAGCCTGGGCGAAATAGACATTGCGTTCCACCCGCCCCACCTGGGGCATGCGGTTGGCGCCGATACCGATCATCCCGCCCCACTTGAAGTCGATTTTCGTCGATGCCAGTTCCGGGAAAACCTTCAGCATCTTTGGCCGCATGGCCCTGATGATGTCCTTCGGGTCGCGGCCTGAATAGTTGCACATACCACCGAACAGCAGACGTTTATCTTCCGACAGACGGAAATAGTCCAACGCCACATTCTGGTCACAGATGGCCATATCAGCAGGCATCAGACGTTTATGTACGGACTCAGGCAGAGGCTCTGTGGCAACAATATAGCTTCCGGCGGGCAAAACCTTGCCGCCTATTCGAGGCTCAAGGTTGCCCATGTACGCATTACCGCATAACACCAGTTTGTCGGCCGTGACACTGCCTTTCTCCGTTTCAACCTTTGGCCGCTCCTGGTAGCGAATGCTTTTGACCGCCGAATACTCAAAGAGCCTGGCGCCCATCTTCTCCGCCGCACGAGCTTCGCCAATGCAGAGATTAAGAGGGTGCAGATGACCACTGCCCCTGTCGATCAACCCACCAACGTAGCAGTCACTGCCCACTACTTCAGAAACCTGGTCCCTGTCCAGGAACTGCATTTCCTCTGAGTATCCCAGCTTCTGGTGGAACTCCAGCTCCTCCTGCAAATCATCCAGATGTCTGGGCTTGGTGGCGGCATCGAAATAGCCCATCTTCAGGTCACAGTCTATGCCGTACTTTGCCACCCTTTCCCGAACGATTCGAACCGCTTCGAGCCCCATCTGGTCAAGGGTATCCACGCCTTCCTGGCCAATCTGGTTGCGAAACCGTCCGGTGTCATGGGTGATAGCCCTGATCAGTTGACCGCCGTTACGGCCACTGGCGCCCCAGCCAATTTTCCGGGCTTCCAGCAATACCACGCTGTAGCCCCTTTCGGACAGTTCCAGTGCAGTACTGACTCCAGATAGCCCGCCACCCACCACACAGACATCAGCACTGATATCTGTATCCAGTGTCGGGTAGTCCGTCTGGTGGTTAACCGTGGCCGCATAATAAGATGCCGCATGGTTCTCGGAATGAACGGGCTCCTGCTTCATAGTCATCGCTTCCATTTCGACGCCCCCGCGATCAATCCAGTGCCATCCAGGTCGCTTTCAACTCGGTGTATTTGTCAAAAGCGTGCAGGGATTTATCCCGGCCATTACCTGACTGTTTGTAGCCTCCGAAAGGTGCCGCCATATCGCCACCGTGATAGGTGTTCACCCAGACAGAGCCTGCTCGTAACTTGCGGCTGACTCTGTGGGCACGGGACAGGTTGTCAGTCCAGATCGCAGCAGCAAGACCGTAATCCGTATCGTTGGCAATGCTGATGGCTTCTTCTTCGTCCTGGAAACGAATGACAGAAACCACCGGTCCGAAAATCTCTTCCCGAGCAATGGTCATGGTATTGTCGACACCTTCAAACACTGTCGGCGCTACGTAATAGCCACCAGTGCTCTGAAGAATCTGTTCACCGCCAGTCAACAGGCTGGCGCCTTCCGCTTTCCCCTTTTCGATATAACCGAGCACTGTCTTCAGCTGTGTGTCATCCACTATCGCCCCAACCTGGGTTTCAGGGTCCAGGGGATGACCCGGCTGCCAGTCATTGACCGCTTTCAACAGCAACGGCATGAATTCATCATAAATACTATCCTGCACCAGCAGTCTTGAGCCCGCTGTACAAACCTCGCCCTGGTTGTAGAAGATGGCCATGGCTGCAGTCTCCGCCGCAGCCCCAATGTCTGGAGCATCATCAAAAACGATGTTGGGACTCTTGCCACCGGCTTCCAGCCAGACCCGCTTCATGTTGGACTCGCCGGCGTAAACCATCAGCTGTTTGGCCACTCTTGATGAGCCGGTGAAAGCCAGTGTGTCCACATCGCTGTGCAGAGACAAAGCCTTGCCTACGGTATGTCCGAAGCCGGGCAGCACCTGGAAAACACCGTCGGGAATACCCGCTTTCTGAGCCAGCTCAGCAATTCGTATGGCCGTCAGGGGCGATTTTTCAGAGGGCTTGAGAACAATACTGTTGCCGGTAGCCAGGGCAGGCGCCAACTTCCAGACGGCCATGTTCAGGGGAAAGTTCCATGGCACGATAGCAGCAACCACGCCGACAGGCTCCCTGGTCACCAGACCAAGCATACCTTCACTGGTAGGCGCTACTTCGTCGTATATTTTGTCTATGGCCTCGGCTGTCCAGCGCATGCAGTTGATCGCACCCGCCACATCATCACCCAGACTGTAAGAGACCGGTTTACCCATATCCAGGGTTTCCAGTATCGCCAGCTCTTCAGCGTGGGATTCAAGCTCAGCGGCAAAGCGCAGCAGGGTGTTTTTTCGCTGCTTTGGCGACCTGGATGACCAGACTCCGGATTCAAAGGTTCGCCTGGCAACAGTTACAGCAATGTCGGCATCCGCCTGGTCACAGCTGGCGACACTGGCCAGTACACGACCATCGACAGGAGACTGGCAGGTGAAGGTCTCACCACTTTCAGCATCAACATATTGTCCGTCGATGAATGCCTGACCATTGATACACAGATCTGCAGCCAGTGCTTCCCATTCTGCACGGCTGGAGGGTGATGTTTTTGCGGATGAAGCCATGATGTCTCCGTTTGATATTTTTATACATTATTCAATTCAGGCTGAATGCAACGATACCATCTGAAGTACCACCTGAAAACTCATCCAGCAAGACTACAGCTACTGCCAGCCAAAGAGTGAAACGTTTTTTGAAGTTGCAACGCTCGAAAAATTGGTGTCTGATTGTGTTTGAAATATTAAACACCCTCTACCAACTCTTACAACCAATAAAAATAAGAGGCAGTCATGAACAAGCTGAACCAAAACCAGTTAGATGCCTTCTGGATGCCTTTTACAGCCAACCGCCAGTTCAAGGAAACCCCGCGCCTGATAGACAGCGCCGAGGGAGTCTATTACCAGACTACTGAAGGCCAGCAGGTTATTGATGGCTGCGCCGGTCTCTGGTGTGTTAATGCCGGACATGGGCGCAGGGAGATCACCGAAGCCGTCTCCCGACAAATCGCCAAACTGGATTACGCATCCCCTTTTCAGATGGGACACCCTGTTGCTTTTGAGTTTGCCGAACGCCTGACAGAACACACTCCCGGCAATCTTAATAAAGTGTTCTTTACCAATTCCGGATCTGAATCGGTGGAAACCGCCCTGAAAATAGCCATCGCCTATCACCGGGCCAGGGGCGAAGGTACACGACAAAGGCTGGTTGGCCGCGAAAAGGGTTATCATGGTGTCGGCTTTGGAGGCATTTCCGTGGGCGGTATCAGCAATAATCGAAAAGCCTTTGGCTCGCTGCTCAACGGCATTGACCATCTTCCACACACGTTGAACATCAAGGTCAACGCCTTCAGTCGTGGGCTTCCCGAGCATGGAGCAGAGCTGGCGGACGAGCTGGAAAGAATTGTCGCCCTGCATGATGCCTCCAACATAGCTGCTGTGATTGTCGAGCCCATGTCGGGCTCCGGTGGCGTGATCATGCCGCCAGAAGGCTACCTGAAGCGTCTGCGGGAAATCACCCGCAAACACGGCATCCTGCTGATATTTGATGAAGTCATTACCGGTTTCGGCCGTGTTGGTGAAGCCTTCGCTGCCACACGCTGGGATGTGCAGCCAGACATTATTACCTCCGCCAAGGGGCTGACCAACGGCGCGGTTCCCATGGGTGCGGTGTTTGTCAGTGACGACATTCATGAAGCCTTTATGCAGGGGCCAGAAGAGATGATCGAACTCTTCCATGGCTATACCTACTCCGGGCATCCCGTTGCCTCAGCGGCCGGTCTGGCAACACTGGATATCTTCGAGAAAGAAAACCTGTTCCAGCGAACATTGCAAATGGAAAGTTATTTTGAAGATGCCGTCCACGGCCTGAAAGACCTCCCCGGCGTCATCGACATCCGTAACACCGGCCTGGTGGCCTGTGTTGAGTTTGCGCCTGATGACGATGCACCGGGAACCAAAGGCTACAGAATATTCAAGCAGTGTTATGACAATGGCGCGCTCGTCCGTTTCACCGGTGACATCATCGCCATGTCCCCGCCCTTGATCATTGAAAAACAGCAGATCGACGAGCTGATTGGCAAACTGACTGATGCCATCAAGACAGCGGCCTGAGGAGAAAAACCGTGGCAATCAAAATGAATGTTCCTGAAGGAATGTACGCCAATAATTTTGGCTATTGCAGGGCGCCAGTCACCAGAGACCTCTCTGATCCGGATATCGATACCTTTATCATGGGCGTGCCTTTCGATATTGCCACCAGCGGTCGACCCGGTGCCCGGCAGGGGCCTGCTGCGATTCGTCAGATATCCGGTAATCTGGCCTGGGAAGCCTATCGTTTTCCCTGGCGCTTTGACCTGTCAAAGAGAATGACCATTGCCGATTATGGTGACCTGGAACAGGCCATTGGCGAACCGGGACCCTATGTTGAAGACATCCAGATGACCGCTGGAAAGATCCTGGATGCCGGTAAACACCTGGTGACACTGGGTGGCGACCACTTCATCACACTGCCGCTGCTACGCGCCTATGCCGAGCGGTTTGGCCCGGTTTCCCTCATTCATTTCGACGCTCATACGGATGACGAAAAGGAAGATGCCGCCGTCTACCACGGCAATATGTTCTACCTGGCCCAGAAAGAAGGCATTATCGATGCAGATCACTCCGTACAGATTGGTATCCGCACGGAACATTATTCTGACAGCCCGTTCACTGTTCTGGATGCAGGCTGGGTCAACGATACACCTGCAGATCGGGTGCTTGAAAAAGTCATAAGCACTGTCGGAGACCGGCCTGCCTATCTGACTTTTGATATTGACTGCCTTGATCCGGCCTTTGCTCCAGGCACCGGTACACCGGTCATTGGTGGATTGACTTCAGATAGGGCTCTGAAACTGATCAGAGGGCTGGCTCCCTGTAACATTGTCGGTATGGACCTTGTGGAAGTAGCCCCGGCCTATGACCATTCCGATATCACAGCCCTGGCCGGAGCCACACTGGTACTGGAATATCTTTACATGCAGGCTTCCAGGAAGAGCTGACCCGTTGAATACGCCGTTCACTCACGGCTTGCCGGCAACAGGGTGTAAACATTAGCATTGGGGTAACCCCTCAATGCTGGATTTTCATGAGCGCCCCATCCCCACGTCAGTTACAAAAGACCCGACTCCATCAGTGGCTGCAGGAAGTCAGCGATCGGGGGCTTTCTTCGGGAGCCCTGCAACCTGGCGAAACAGAAGTTGTCATCGTCGTCGACGGTTTACCTTTTGAAGTACGGGTACTGACCAATCTGCGTAAGAAACCCAAAAGAACGTCCAACACCTCAGAGACAAGAAACCCTTTCCTGCCTTATGAGCAGGACCTGTACGTTACACATCTTGAGTCCGGCCACGTGGTGCTGCTGAACAAGTACAATGTTGTCGACAACCATCTGCTGATGGTCACCCCCGAATTCGAAGAACAGCAGAGCCTTTTGCAGAGAAAAGAGTTTGCCGCCCTGACGGAAGTGATTGATGAATTCCCCATGCTGGCGTTTTACAACAGCGGTGAAGTCGCTGGAGCCAGTCAGGCGCATAAACACCTGCAGGCCATTCCTGCTGGGACACTGCCAATCTCATCCGCCCTGGAAAGCCTGAGTGATGAGCCACAAACAGTGGAATCCCTGCCTTTCAGGCACAGGATTTCAGCCATCCCGGCGTCTATTGCTCCCGAAAAACGTGCGGACAACTGGCATGCTCTTTATCTGAAAATGCTGGCGGAGCTGAACCTTTTTGACAGCCAGGTAAGCAACATCCCCAAACCTTACAACCTGCTTATGACCAGGGAGTGGATGATGATCGTTCCCCGTACCCGGGGCAGGCTTGAGGAGACTTCTGTCAATGCACTGGGCTTTGCCGGGCTGCTTCTGGTCAAGGACCGGGAACGACTGAGTCAGCTGAAAAAAATGGGGCCATCAGAGCTGCTCAGGACTGTATCAGCACCGACCTGACCGGTCATACATGGCGATATGAGGTATACCATCTTCGTCGTACACTTCACCTTCTGGCTGGAAACCAAATGTCTGGTAAAACGCCTGTAGGTGGGCCTGTGCACTCATATAAAGATCATGACCCGGAAAAGTTGCCCTGGCTTTTTCCAGCCCCTGTCGAAGCAGCTGCCTGCCTGAGCCATTCCCGCGGAAGGCTTCTGTGGTGAGAATACGTCCAATGGCAACAGCCTTGTCACTGCTGGCAGGAGGTATGACCCGGAGATAAGCGGCCAGATGCCGACAATCTGCATTTGCCTCACTCCAGCCCAGCAGGTGATAAGCACTCTGGTCCTGTCCGTCCGCATCCTGGTAAGGGCAATTCTGTTCTACGACAAATACAGCCTGTCTCGCAGAAAACACTTCATACAACTCCTCATTGCCCAACTGGTCAAAACGGGCCCATTGCCACTGAATCATTTTTCACCTGCAGTCATACGTCGGAAGGCCGACGAAAAAACGTTAAATATATCAATCAGAGAAGGATTAATAACAAGATAACAACGTTTATTGTTGCAACATTCTCATCATAAGTGTAAAAAATACTAAACACAAAATAACAAACGGCTCTTCTTTCAAAAGCCCTGCAACACCAACAGTGAAAACATGGAAAAGCTGAAATCCTGGCTGAAGGACAATCGCATATCGGAAGTCGAATGTGTGATTTCGGATTTTACAGGCATTGCCCGGGGCAAGATCATGCCCTGCAGCAAGTTCTGCCACGAACAGGGCATCCGGCTGCCCGAATCGGTTCTTATTTCAACGGTCACCGGCGACCATCTCCCCGATGAAGCTTACGAAACACTGATTGATCCTGCCGAGATCGATATGATCCTCAAGCCTGACGAGGATGCTGTTCACCTGGTGCCCTGGGCCCTGGAACCCACAGCCATGATCATCCATGACTGTTATGACAAACAGGGAAAAGCTGTCGAGGCCTCGCCAAGGGCGCTGCTGAAAAAGGTTCTGAAACTCTACGATGACAAAGGCTGGCGGCCGGTTATCGCACCAGAGCTTGAGTTCTACCTGACCAAGTCCTGTGACGACCCGGACCTGCCACTGGAACCGCCGGTAGGGCGTTCTGGACGCAAGGAAACAGGCAGACAGTCGTTCAGCATTGATGCCGTCAATGAGTTCGACCCGCTGTTTGAAGATGTCTACGATTATTGCGAAGCCCAGGGGCTGGATATCGACACCCTGATTCATGAAGAAGGACTCGCCCAGATGGAGATCAATTTCCGTCATGGCGACGCCCTCTCCCTCGCCGACCAGGTTTTTATTTTCAAACGTACAGTCCGTGAAGCGGCGCTCAAGCACAAAATCACGGCCACCTTCATGGCCAAGCCCGTAGAAGATGAGCCTGGAAGTTCCATGCATGTCCATCAAAGCCTTCTGGACAAAGCCACCGGCAAAAATATTTTCAGCACAGAAGATGGCACGCCATCAGAACTGTTTCTGAATTACATTGGCGGCCTGCAGAAGTATACGCCCTGCGCCATGCCTTTACTGGCTCCCAACGTAAACTCCTATCGTCGTTTTCTTCCCGGGGAATCGGCTCCGGTCAATGTCGCCTGGGCTATAGATAACCGAACCGTTGGCCTGCGAGTGCCTGAGTCTTCTGCGAATGCCCGCAGGGTGGAAAATCGACTGGCTGGCGCCGATGCCAACCCCTATCTGGCCATCGCCGCCTCTTTGCTCTGCGGCTACATGGGCATCCAGGAACAACTGGTGCCGGAAGAACCGATCAAAGGCAGCGCCTACAACCAGAGAAACCAGTCCATCCCTGTCCACCTGGAAACGGCGCTGGACCTGCTTGAAACCTGTGAAGAATTAACGAACATGCTGGGAGAGCGTTTCACCAAAACCTATATTTCCGTGAAACGGGCTGAATACGAGAACTTCAAACGGGTGATCAGTTCCTGGGAAAGGGAATACCTGCTCGCTACCGTCTAAGAAAAAAAAAGAATACATAGAAAATAATAATGAACAAACCACTGAATGACACAGCAGCCCTGCAATCCGTTGACAGAGCCCACCACCTGCACCCGTTTACCGATTTCAAGGGGCTGGGAGAGGAAGGTACCCGGATCATTACGAAAGCCGAAGGCTGTTATGTCTATGACAGCAACGGCAACAAAATCCTCGACGGCATGGCTGGCCTCTGGTGCGTCAACATCGGTTATGGCCGCCGGGAGCTGGTGGATGCAGCAGCCCGGCAGATGCAGCAGCTACCTTTCTACAACAGCTTCTTCAAAACCACCACACCGCCAACCATTGAGCTGGCCAGGAAACTGGCGGAGGTCACTCCCGGCCACATGAACCATACCTTCTTTACCGGTTCCGGTTCGGAAGCCAATGACACAGTTCTGAGAATGGTCAGGCGCTACTGGGATATCAAGGGGCATCCAGAAAAGAAAACCATCATCAGCCGGGTCAACGCCTATCACGGCTCCACTGTCGCCGGCGCCAGTCTGGGCGGTATGACACCGATGCATGAACAGGGCGACCTGCCCATCCCCGGCATTGTTCATATTCAGCAGCCTTACTGGTTTAAAGAAGGCGGGGCTCTCTCTCCCGAAGAGTTTGGTGTACAGGCAGCCAGGGCCCTGGAGGACAAGATCCTGGAATTGGGCGAGGACAAGGTTGCCGCCTTTATTGCCGAGCCCATCCAGGGCGCCGGTGGTGTCATTGTTCCCCCAGAGACTTACTGGCCTGAAGTGAAAAAAATCCTGGCCCGCTATGACATTCTCTTTGTAGCCGACGAAGTCATATGCGGCTTTGGTCGTACAGGCCAGTGGTTTGGCAGCGACCACTATGACCTGAAACCCGACCTTATGCCGATCGCCAAAGGTCTGTCATCCGGCTACCTGCCCATTGGTGGAGTCATGGTAGGCGACCGCGTTGCGGAAACCCTCATCCAGGAAGGCAGAGAATTTAACCATGGCTTCACTTATTCCGGTCATCCGGTTGCCGCAGCCGTAGCGCTGGAAAATATCCGTATTCTCCAGGGTGAAGAAATCGTGGTCAGGGCCGGACAGGAAACCGGGCCTTACCTCCAGGAACGCTGGCAGACTCTCGCCGATCACCCGCTGGTAGGTGAAACCAGAGGGGTTGGCATGGTTGCCGCCCTGGAAATAACGTCCGACAAAAAAGCACGCAGCCGATTTGATGACAAGGGCACTGCTGGCACACTATGCCGGGACTTCTGTTTTGCCAATGGCCTTGTCATGCGTGCTGTAGGCGACACCATGATCATTTCACCACCATTGGTAATCAGTAAAAGTGAAATTGATGAATTGGTTGAAAAAGCCTGGAAGTGCCTTGATTTAACCCAGCAGGCTCTGAAGTAGTACGGCCCGAGCCCTGGCTGATAATATTGACAGATGTCGTTTAAATAAGTCGTCAGTGTTTTAGAACAATAACAAGGAGAAACCAATGTTTACACTCAAGGAAAAAATGAAGGCAGGTGTGTTCGGCATAGCTGCCGCCTGTGCACTGTCAGCTTCCACGGCCATGGCCAAGGATAAAGTCCTCAATATCTACAACTGGTCTGACTACATTGCCGAAGACACCATTGCCAATTTCGAGAAGAAAACCGGCATCAAGGTGGTCTACGACGTTTTCGACAGTAACGAGGTACTGGAAGCCAAGCTGCTTTCCGGCAAAACCGGCTATGACATTGTCGTGCCGACATCAGCCTTTCTTGCCAGGCAGATTCAGGCAGGTGTTTTTCAGCCTTTGGATAAAGGCAGGCTATCCAACCTGAAGAACCTTGACCCGGAGCTGATGAACCTGCTGGAAGGTTTTGACTCTGGCAACCAGCACTCTCTGCCTTACCTCTGGGGCACCACCGGCATCGGTTACAACCCGGACCTGGTCAAAAAGTATCTTGGTAAAGATGCGCCCCTGAACAGCTGGGACCTGGTTTTCAAGGAAGAGAATATCAGCAAGCTGAAAGAGTGCGGGGTTTCAATCCTTGATGCCTATGACGAGATCATCCCCGCCGCCCTGAAATACCAGGGACTTGATCCTAACTCCAAAAGCAAAAAGGACTATAAGGCTGCTGAGAAATTGCTGCAGAAAGTTCGCCCCCATATCACTTACTTCCACTCTTCCAAGTACATTTCCGATCTGGCCAATGGCGATATCTGCGTGGCTGTAGGCTGGTCAGGCGATGTCCTCCAGGCAGCAGACCGGGCCTATGAAGCCGGCAACGGGGTCACTGTTGAATACGTCATTCCCAAGGAAGGTGCCGGAATGTGGTTCGATATGCTGGCCATTCCCCGCGATGCAAATAATGTGGAAGAAGCTTATGCTTTCCTGGATTACCTCATGGAACCTGAAGTCATGGCGGAAATCCAGAATTATGTAGCCTACGCCAGTGGCAACCAGGCAGCGAAACCTCTGCTGGATCAATCCATTGTGGAAAACCCTGGCATCTATCCCACTGAAACGGCGAAGAAGAACCTTTACACATTCGATGTCTTCAGTCAGAAAGACGACCGCCCACGTACGCGTATTTTTACCAGACTTAAAAGTGGCAAATAATCGCCACCATTAACTGAAAAGCCCCTCCGGTAGAACCCGGAGGGGCTTTCTTTTGCGCTCGCTATTTTACTGAAATCAAAAGTCTGCAGGAGAAGTACAGCTCACCAGATGGCAGGCTTCATCAAAAGGGTTTCTGAAACGGTGCGGCAGAACGCTATCAAAGTAGTAGCTGTCGCCTTTTTCCAGAATATAAACCTTACCATTGACGGTTAATTCAAACCGTCCTTCTATCACGATACCTGCTTCCTCTCCGTCATGCTTCAGCATGTCTTCCCCGGAATCGGAGCCTGCTTCATAGCGCTCATCAAGAAACGCCAGGTTTCTTTTACCGCGTCCTTTACCAACAAGCCTCATTGAGATGCCTTCACTGCCAATCTCGAGCATCTCGTCCGCCCGATAAACCACCGCCTCTTCATCGGTGCTCTCCACTGCCATGGAAAAAAACTCGACCATGGACAGGGGAATACCTCCCAGTACCTTTTTAAGAGAACTGACGGAAGGGCTGACACTGTTTTTCTCAATCATCGAGATGGTGCTGTTTGTGACTCCGGCGCGCTTGGCCAGTTCCCTCTGGGAGAGGTTTTTCATGCTCCGGGCTTTTTTCAGGCGGGCTCCTACATCCAAGGCTCAACTCCTGTACTGAACGTCTCTTTAATCCATAGCAAATTACAGTATCACACTATAGTCGACATTTACCCCTGCTATTTGTCTTACCTGCCTTCATTCATTTTCTTTCGTCAGTCAGACTGACACTCCTGTTATGACTATACGAAGCAGGTTCCTGTAGCTTTCTTCATAACACTAGGCTAATGCGAAAAGACTCAGGAGGAGCAGGCCATGAACGGAACACAACCTCAATCAGTATTACTAAAACCTGCCATAAGTTCGTCTAGCGGCTGTAGCACTAGAGCTGACAGCTTCACCACTTTGGTTCAGGACTCAGGGGAGAGGGCAAAATTTACGCACCTGCCGGTATCAATAGCTATGGGGGATACCGAGCCGAAAGTGTTTGGTGCTCCGGCCTTCAGTAACAACGAGATCCTGAATGCCAGAGCCTGGAAAGTGAGTGCCCAAATCAAACTGCTGAAAGTCGCTGTGCACCTTGGCCAAAAGATGCTCAATGCTGCGAGTACGACCCTGGAGGATAAGATAGTTGACAGGCTGTACATGAAACAGGGAGAGCCCTGTGCCGGACATTTCAAGCTTGTCATTGCCACCTCTAAACTGGCTTCAGCTCACTGCAGCAAAGTTCTGAACCTTCTCGAACTGGCTACTCACTTTCGGAATATTGATGGCTCTCCAGAGGAATGGCAGGAGCACATGGAATGCCTGAAGAAAGGTCTCTCCAATCCAAAGTTTCCTAGAGTACCTGAGTTTTCCGCGTTCAATGGTGAATTTTTCAATTGCCTGGAAAAGCTGGATGAACTCAACCATCAAATTCAATGGGCGGAAAAACACTCAAAACCCTCGACTGTAGCGAGATTGCAAGCCTTGCAAGCGGAGCTGACTGACAGGGTTCAGGAGCTATTCAAGTCAACTATTCCCAGGCTGAACAGCATTACAGGCTATAACAAGGACGAAATCGTGGATATGGTTTTTGACACGAAGCAGGAATTTTATACCAAGGGTTCCTGGGATCAGCCCGAAGACAAATGTGAAATGCGCACCATGTCAATCGCTGAGGCACATGGTTTCAATGACCGTGCACAACTTCATCAATTCCTTGAGGGTGATATACGTCAGCTCAGCCTCAATGACTCTGAAGCGCTTTCTGAAGAAGAGCAGTCCCTGCTTGATACTTCTGATTTGATCAGGAATCAGAACGAACAACTCTCCATGGTGAAACCGCAACCAGCGGTTGAACGTTCATATAGTCAAGACAGCGGATTCTGCTCCGACGATAACGAATTAGGCAGCCTATCTGATATCGGGCTTGGTAAAGAAGAAGACCCAGAATCAGGCAACCTCGAATTGAGTGTTTAATCAGACGAATAAATCTCTATTAAAGTGGCAGTCTGACATTTAGCCTGAACTAAGATAAAGCCGCTGATCCAGCGTCAGCGGCTTTCATGCTGTCTCAGGTTAGTGACCTGAATCAGATCTCAGTAAGCATTTCAGCGGCAGGACGGTATTTCAGCCCCTGGGCTTCCGCAACACTGGCACAGGTAACAACCCCCTTGCAGACATTCAGACCTTCCAGCAGGTGTGCGTTGTCTTCCATTGCCTTGCGAGCCCCTTTGTCGGCAATCTGCAGAACATACGGCAGTGTTGCGTTATTCAGGGCCAGGGTAGAAGTGCGGGCAACCGCCCCCGGCATGTTGGCTACACAGTAATGTACGACATCATCAACGATGTAGGTTGGATTGTCGTGTGTTGTGGCTTTGGCTGTCTCTGAACAACCGCCCTGGTCAATCGCCACATCTACGATCACTGAACCGGCCTTCATCTTGCTGATCATGTCACGGGTGATCAGCTTCGGCGCTGCAGCACCTGGCAGCAGGACACCACCAATGACCAGGTCAGCAGTCAGAACATGTTCATTCAGGGATTGGGAGGTTGAGTAAACAGTGCGAACACGGTTGCCATACTGGGCATCCAGTTTACGCAGCACATCAACGGAACGGTCCAGAATGACGACTTCAGCTCCCATGCCCACAGCCATTGCTGCTGCATTCTGGCCAACCACGCCAGCACCAACAATCACGACTTTGGCCGGCTCAACACCGGGAACGCCGCCCAGCAGGACACCACGACCTGCCATGGATTTTTCCAGGCAGCGGGCACCTGCCTGAATGGACATACGGCCTGCCACTTCAGACATGGGCGCCAGCAATGGCAGGCGGCCCTGAGCATCAGTTACGGTTTCGTAGGCAATGCAGGTTGCTCCGGAATTAATCAGATCTTTTGTCTGGGGTGCATCCGGAGCCAGGTGCAGGTAAGTAAACAGGATTTGGTCAGGGCGAAGGCGAGCTCTTTCTACAGCCTGCGGTTCCTTCACTTTCACAATCAATTCCGCTTTGGCAAACACTTCATCCGCTGTATTTAGGATGACTGCTCCAGATTCCACGTAGTCCTCATTCGAGAACCCAACGCCACTGCCGGCCTGTTTCTCTACAAAGACATCATGACCACGTTCAACCAACTCTTTGACAGCAGCTGGGGTCAGGCCAACACGATACTCGTGGTTTTTTATTTCCTTAGGCACTCCGACCAGCATATTTTCATCCTAATGGTATTTATATCCAGTGTATAAGCTTCATTATAAGGAGATTTTCCAGTTAATTATTCCGAAGAAAAACAATGATCAAAAAATAACACCATCAAACAACTCTTTCTTAGATCAAAGCACCAAAGCATCACGACACCCACCTTTTGTCACCATTTGTAGACACTGTAAATCTTGGTAAGGAAGATGCAAAAGCCTGCTTTAAGTCAAATAAACGTCATACACCGATGCTATGCTACGCCCCGAATAATCCAGTCAGGATAGCCCCGGAGGCTACAGTGCCCGACCCCCTATTTATGCTTGAATACCTGGACAGAGTGGGTGTAGATATACAGCGTTTTGTTGACCAGGAAGCATTGAAAGCTGAATACCTTAGACATATCTACCGGGTGGATGCCCGGGAAAAGCTCCTGGACAAGGATGGGAACCCCAAGGGTAAAGCCGCCCACCCCAGACACCTGCACTGATACCAGGTATTCCCCCGCGGGATTTGACAGAGTTACAGCAAATCCCGCCTTAGCTTTTTACAATCAATCACTCTAGAATGCCGCCATGGATGTTATTTTCTGGATGGCAGCTGCAGCCATAGTCCTCTGGTACTGGGCCGACACTACAAAGGCCCGTGAGCTGGCCATTGCTCATGGACGCCGTGCCTGCCGTGATTTGCAGCACCAGTTTCTGGATGGAACCGTAGTACGCTATCGTACCCGTACCGCACGGAGTTCTTCCGGCCAGGTCTGCCTCGCCCGTGACTTCAGCTTCGAGTTCACCACGGACGGCATCAACCGTTATCCGGGCCATATCCGGATGTTAGGGCAGCGTCTGCAGATGCTGGATCTTCAATACCAGGACCCAGATCACGACAGCACTTCCAACCTGATTTTATCGACGACTTCTAGAGACGAGGAATGTAATGGCTTACGCACGAGAGCTGAAACGGGGACAGATTGTTCAGATAGAGAGCCAGTACTATATCGTCCGCCAGGTAGAGACTAAGAGTCCTTCTGCCCGTGGCGCCCAGACTCTGTACAAGTTCCGTTTCAGTTCAGTCCCGGGTGGACAGAAGCTGGAGAAAACCTGCTCTGGCGACAACCTCTTTGCTGATGTGGATATCATGAGGTGCTCTGTGTCTTTCCTGTACAAGGAAGGCGATGAGTACACCTTCATGAACAGTGAAGATTACAGTCAGTACCTGGTTAATGGCAGCACCATCGAAGAGCAGCTTCCCTACATCACCGATGGCATAGAAGGCCTCACAGCCCTGCTGGTTGAAGGGCAACTTCTGGCAATAGAGCTGCCGGCTTCCATCGCCCTGGAAATCATTGAAACGGCTCCGGCTATCAAAGGTGCCTCGGCAGCGGCCAGAACCAAGACAGCACGCCTGAGTACCGGACTTGAAGTGCAGGTCCCCGAATATCTGAGCACAGGGGAAATTATCAAGATCAATACAGAAACCGGGAAATTTATGTCCAGGGCGTGAGCGGTGTGCCGGGATTATTCCCGGCCCCTGAAGTTTCTTCTATTCAGGCCATAGAACAGTGCATTTCCAGCCAGGGCACTGGTAAAGACATTCAACAGAATGATCAGCACCTCAACATAATCATCCAGTGTTTCCACTCTCAGCCCTGTATGCCCAACCCAGCCCTGGTGCATCACCAGCAGGTTGTCCAGCATCTCGTCCTTTGACAGGATAATATCCAGAGACCCCAGGGTTCCAAACAAAACCAGAAACAGGCTCGCCACAATGTAGTGCCAGGGTTTCCAGGCATGACTTAAAGCCCATAAAACATTGATTATGACAATGCCATAGCCGGCAAAACCAAAGGCGGGGATTTTTTCGTAGAGTTCCAACCAGAGAGACATTACCAAAAGGAGGCAAAACAAAATAAAGGAGGACAGGCTTAGAGTAACGAACAACCTCTCTTCCGTGAAAGGTTTCATAATAAGAAAGCCCTTTTTTTAACACATTATTTTATACTTCTTAGGACTATTTATACTTTGTTGCTATATAACATACTTATCATAAAACTTTCTTAAGATGAATGCTTAAATAAATGAAGTAGGGACATGTTCCCGGCTAGTCAATGGTGTACAGACCGGCCAGATCGACGGAAAGGATTAGCTGTCTCAGGAATAGACACCATGGAAGGTATTGCCTCTCACATTTTAAAGCACTGCTGCTTACCACTTCGCAGCCTTCTGCTTCTGTGTTTAACGCCTGCTGCCTGGTGTGATGAATCCGTCGTCATCAAAAACAACATTCCTTCTTATACCACAACCTATTCTGATGATGTCGCGGATATTGATCGTTTCAATCATCGCTGGTCTGAAAAAAAATCCAACAGAAATGCCACCCCCGATCTTTCCTGGAAATCGAAATCAGGCCTTTCCCAGAAACAGGTTAGTTCCTTTGTTTACAAAGCATTCAACGACCCCAAAAAGGTCGCAGAAGCTGCCGCTGCAGCTGCCGCCTTCGCTGGTCTGGAGGCTTTAGGTGCAGCCAGGCCTCTCAAAGAGGGTATGGAATACATCCAGAAAAAAACCCGGTTCAACTTTGGTAAATGCGGTAAAGTGAAAATCAGCAGTAAGCTCAAAGCTGAAAGCTGCCTGATGGACAATTCTAAGGTTGAGTTGAATTCTGATTACAAGCTTGACTCTGTCACTGTCAAGTTCAAGTGGTCCATGTAATCCAGTCTTAAACCTTTTCAGCTGCATCCCACCCGACTTCTACGGCAATTGCCTCTCTGCCCTCCAGCCATGACGACCAGATGTTAATTACTAGGAGCCTTATATGGTCCGCCCCGTTTTGCAAGAGCCTGTTTTGTTGATTTGCAAACAAAAGTAACTGCAATCATATATTCGGCCTGTTAGTGAGGCGTTAACCTCTGGCCCTGATGGGAATCCG
>JBPCXN010000127.1:0-98604 GCA_051008495.1 Endozoicomonas sp.
CCCCCCCCTCTCCAGTACTCGCCGAAATCTTAACGCTTGCTGGTCGGCATTGGCAGAACTTCAAAGTCCAGACTGAACTCATCCATCACTGAAGTCAGCTGACCGAGAATAGCCTTGTCACCTTTAATCCCGGCCTGACCATTCTGCAGGAGTTCCTCAAACTTAACCTGACCGCCCAGTACTTTGGTCAGGTCTTCCTTGTGGATATACACGGTCATATCAGCACCACGCTCCTGTTCAACCCGCAGGGAGGACATATTAGCGTTGGCGATAGTGCCGTAGTAAACCTCGTCAACATCAGGATGTACAACCTCGAAGGAGACATCCAGACCAAGCTCTTCTGCCTTCGGTGCATTCAGGCGTACGGCCATCAAATCCAGCACAGCAGAGGTCGGGGTGTTGGCCAGCACGTCTGCCGACGTGGTTTTGACAGGCTCTTTGATATCGTTTGTTCTCAGCTCAAAAGCACCCTGGAGATAGCTGTTACGCCAGGCCATGGTTTCGGACTGGTAACCCTGCTGCTCCATAGAGTCGGCCATCGCCAAACGGTAACTTTCATTGTTCGGATCACATTGCACCAGGTCATTGAACAGCATGGTGGAATGCTGATAACGACCAGCTTCAAAGTGCTCCATCGCCACCTTGTACATCTGTTCTGCACCGCTTACCTCGACATAGGCACAGGATTTGTCCTTGGTCAGCAGTGGGTTCAGTGTCGCCGGGTTGGAATCGTAATAACCCAGATACAGGTTCAGAACCGCACGGGCATTGTGAGAGTATGAGCCGTGATAACCATTGGTGTACCAGGCCGCTTCCTGGGATTCAGGAACAATTTGCTCCACCTTGCGACCAACATCATTGATGGTGACACCGTGGTTGGCCAGACGCAGTGACTGGTTATGAATAAAGCCATAGTTATCACGCTGCAGCGCCAGGTATTCATTGACATACTCATTCGTGAGCACTGGTGCAGAGTGAGCTGCTACCACATGCCCAACCCGGTCACCGTATTTCACCAGCATCTCTGCCAGATATTTGGACCACAGCAGACCGTCGCGAACCTTGGCTCCACGCAGGGTGTAAAGGTTGTGCATACCGTCGTAGGTCAGTTCACCGGTGTTCAGGGATTTGTATTTTTCTACCCAGACAGTCATGCCGGCAGGGGCTTCTGCATAAGGCACGTTGGTGATCTCAAATTCCACGCCATCAATATTGATGACCTTGGTATCTTCCTGTACTTCTTCAGTAGGAAGAATCAGTGACATGGTACCGCCATAGGCTCCCAGGCCGATGGCGCTGTCGACAATACCGGTTTCAGACGGCGTCAGTGTGGTGCCGTACTGATACTGAGAGCGACGGTTCATGGCATTACCCGCCAGAATGCCTTCATCAATCAGTTCTTTCAGGAAACCTCGCGGGGCAATAACCGGTACACCTTCGGGAAGTTGACCATCCTCCCAAAGCCCCCGTACGCCACCGAAGTGATCGATGTGATTATGAGAATAAAGCACACCGGTGATTTTCACTTCGCCATTCACCTTGGGCAGGTACGTGCGGGCAAAGTCCATCGCGTGCTGTACAGCATCAACAGTCAATGCCGGGTCGTGAACAACATAACCGTTGTCGGTGCGATAGAAGGTCAGGTTAGTAATATCCGCCCCACGCAGCTGGTAGACACCTTCAGAGACGTTATAGAGGCCATTCGCCAGGAAGTTCTGGGCAGCCTGGTGGTAAATAGAAGGGTTAACCGTTTCCGGTACAGAGTCGGCGGAAACGTCAATAGCACCTTTCAGGAACGCATAACGGTCCAGAATATCGCCTGCAGGGTGATCTCCAAACTCTGCAATTAAGCCGTGCTTCTGGCGCTCAATAACGGACTTGTCTTCCCAGGGCAGCTTTTTGGAGAACTCATCGTTAAAACGAATCGTGTGCTCAGACGCTGGTTTGCCCTGGTAGTTGAGCAGGTTGCTGTAGTTAATGAAGTGTTCGTCACCTTCCCCGTGACCATGACTGTGGTCATGGGCAATAGCCCCTGCAGAAATAACCGAAAGGATAGAGATAGCCAGGAGTTTCTTTTGCATGATGGTGCCTGTTGCCTAAGGGAGGTAATCGAAAGAGGGGCAGTATCAGGGACACCGAAATCAGAACATAATCGCCAGAATGAAATAAGATATATGAAATTCATATATCTCGACTATTCAGGTGTTGTCGTTTATGTCGACCAGCCATTTAGATTTAAATCTGCTTAGAATTTTCTGTGCTGTTGTGGAAGCCGAAAGCATGACAGGGGCCGCAAATCTTCTGGATATGAACCAGTCTGCCGTCAGTTCAGCCATGCAGAAACTGCGACAGAATCTCGGTACAGAGCTGTTTATACGAGAAAAAAGAGGGGTGAAACCGACGTTGGCAGCCCTGACCCTGTATAACAACATGTCAGCAGACCTGAACCGTATTGATAGCAGCATCGCGGGCATGAATGCCTTTGATGTTTTGCACTCCAGGCGCACCTTTTCAATCACCTGTCCGGAGTTCTGCAGTTCTTTTCTTCTGCCGTTGCTGCCGGTTGCTGACAATCCGGAATTGAAGATGGTTCTCCATGGCCAGCCCTACGATAGTGACTCTCTTATTCAGCAGATTATGGCCAGGGAGTTGGAGCTGTTTATTGAT
The DNA here is from genome assembly GCA_051008495.1 of Endozoicomonas sp. Taxonomy (GTDB): domain Bacteria; phylum Pseudomonadota; class Gammaproteobacteria; order Pseudomonadales; family Endozoicomonadaceae; genus Endozoicomonas_A. The sequence goes on from JBPCXN010000127.1 coordinate 2,668, forward strand.
GTGACAGCCCCGGATCACTCCAGTATTGAGCATGCGACGCTGACGACCGACCGCTCTTGTGTCATTGCCAGCAGCACGCATCCGAGGTTGCAGGGAAAAGAAAAAATATCATTGGAGCAGTTTCGGTCAGAACCCTACATTAAGCTGGAGAGAACCCGTGACAAAAAGGCCGGTATTCAATGGCTAACCGACGCTCCCATGCATCATTCGAATATTGTCTCTTATACAAACTCACTGTTTGAATCGATGGTTTTGGTTTCACAAACAGAGATGATCTCCACTCTTCCGGTATCCATGGCCAGCCACTATAAGGATATTATTGGTTTTCAGGTCTTCGATCTCCCCTTCAGCAGTCAGGCCATCACCTTGTACCTGCTCTGGCATAAAGCCTTTGACGATGACGCCGGGCACCGGTGGTTGAGGAACAGAATCATACAGCTGTACCGGGAAAAGATATAAAGCCCATATCGCTCTATCCACTGAACTTTATTCTCGACCACTTTTCCCGTTCAGGCTCTCCTCCCTCAATAATGTCTGAAATCCGGTAAGCCAGTTCCAGCACCCTGTGCCCGTCTTCACCACTGACCCGGGGTGCCAGTGTGTGGCGGATACAGCGCAGGAAATCCTTGATTTCGCGCATCAGGGAGTCGCCGTCACTGTAACTCAGCTCCCGGCTTTCGATATGGGGAATGCCAGAGAACATCTCCCCTTCCCCCTTGAAATAGTGATTCATAGTCAGGTCCTGGAAGTTGACGCAGATACAGCTGTTTTCCTGGAAGATATGCATCTTTCTCTTGTTTTTGACACTGATGCGGCTGGCGGTGATGTTGGCAACACAGCCTGTAGCAAAAGTCAGGCGCGCCTGGGCTATGTCCAGACTGTTGCTGAGAACAGAGGTCCCATTGGCAGCAATGTCCACCACCGGTGCCCCTACCAGGTTCAGAATGATATCCAGGTCGTGAATCATCAGGTCCATGATGACATTGATGTCCATGGAGCGAGGCTTAAACCCGGCCAGACGGTGAGACTCTATGAAGCGTGGCGACTTCAGCAGTGAGTTCACTTCCGTCAGGGCGGCGTTGAAGCGTTCGATACTACCGACCTGCAGCACCAGCTGTTTCTGCCTGGCCAGCTGAACCAGCTCCCAGGCCTGATCGACACAGGATGTTATTGGTTTTTCTACCAGAACATGCACACCGGCCTTGAGAAAGTCGCTGGCAATGCTGTGATGCTGCGAGGTAGGAACCACAACACTGACAGCATCAACGCCTTCAAGCAGCTCACGGTGATCAGCAAAATATTCTGTAGCACACTGCTCTGCCACAGGCCGACCGCTGTGTTCATTGATATCCACAACGCCGATAAGGGTGCTGTCAGGAAGAACTGCGTACTTCTGGGCGTGAAACTTGCCCAGATAACCGGTACCAATCACCGCGGTTCTTAGCATTTGGCAATCTTTGCTGGATCAGAATTGCTAACAAGATAGACAGGAATTCAGCAAAGCGGCTTTTTTATTTCGCGTAGAAAAATGACGGTGCTTGCAGGCCGGATTAGAACCACCGATTCGTAATCCGGCACGCACCGGTTTACGACTGATCATGTGAATGTCGGATTACGGTTCTTTCAACCTAATCCGACCTACAGCATCACTGGCAAAGGGCGACTCAGAGTAATCTCATCGGTGGAGATATCCGCCCCCCAGGCCAGAATCTCAACACCGGCAACTGCCGCCTGCCTGAGAGCCTTGCCGTACACGGGATCGATTTCATCCGCTGGTGAGACCCGGTCAATCCCGGTGTGCTGAACACAGAACAAGAGTACCGCCCGGCCACCCTGCTGGCAGATGCTGGTCAGCTCTCTGAGGTGTTTTGTGCCACGGCTGGTAACTGCATCCGGAAACAGGCCAAGACCATCTCCCACGGCGAGGGTGACACTTTTCACCTCCACATAACAATCCGGCAGTCCTTCCTGTTGCAGCAGGAAATCTATTCGGCTGTTTTCCTCTCCATAACGCACTTCCCGCCGAATACTGTCATAGGCGGCAAGCTCCGGTATTTTTTTCTCTGTCAGAGCTTCCTCCACCAGCGGGTTGGCTTTGCCAGTGTTCAGGCCGGCCAGGGTCATGCGTTCTTCAGCGCTGTACAGCACGGGAATTTCTCCCAGCTCCCAGGTGCAGGGGTATTTGCGTTTGGGATTGCCTGAGTCTGAAAACCATACCTTACGGCCGGGGTAGAGGCAGTTTTTCATGGAGCCGGTGTTGGGGCAATGGATGGTGATCTGGCTGCCGTCCTCCAGCTCAACATCGGCCATGAAGCGCTTGTAGCGCCGAATTAAATGGCCAGAACCCAGCTTATTTGCATACTTCATAGTAATATTGCATTAAAGTAATATTTGATATTCTGAAAACGCATCCTATGATAGTGCGTTCGACAATTTCCCGGAACAGCTGTTTTGCTTTCCGACAGAAGTTGACGAATATCAACCAGCGCCGGAAGCGGATGACATTTTTGTGGCGTCTTGTCATAGGTTTTGGTAGTTTCACCGCTTCTTTGAGGAAGGCAAGAGGCAAGTGCCAGGAAGTTTTCAGTACCCGGCACCCGTGGTGTTGACCTCAGCTTTCAGGGAGGCCGGATAATCCGGCAATCGGATGGAAGGTCGCGAGCTGTTGATTGATGCGACTATTGGAAAAGAAGGTGATGAGGCTGTAATCATGTCAGCACAGAAAAAAGCGGATCAAGGCAATCTGCTCAGGTCGTTCACTCCCTACCAGGAGAAAGACGGCGAAGAGTACATGAACGACAAGCAGATCGAGCACTTCACCAACATCCTCAGGCAGTGGAAGCAGGAGCTGATGGAGGAAGTGGATCGGACTGTGAACCACATGCAGGATGAAGCAGCGAACTTCCCTGACCCCGCTGACCGCGCCAGTCAGGAAGAGGAGTTCAGCCTGGAGCTGCGGACGCGTGATCGTGAACGCAAGCTGATCAGGAAGATCGACAAGACTCTCACCCGTATCGAAGAAGAGGATTACGGCTTCTGCGACGGCTGTGGTGTAGAGATTGGTGTGCGCCGCCTGGAAGCACGTCCTACTGCGACACTCTGCATCGATTGCAAAACACTGGCTGAAATCAAGGAAAAGCAGCTGGGTCACTGATCAGTGCCTTCACCGGGCCGCAGTCTTACCGTCGTGCGGCCCAGTCAGTGTTAAGAACCTATACGGATTCAGAACCAGGGCTTGAGAGTGCCTGGTTTTTCCTGTCAGCTGGCCAATGAACAGAACAACTTACATCGGTCGATTTGCCCCTTCCCCCACCGGCCCTTTGCACTTTGGCTCTCTGGTTGCAGCCCTGGCGAGCTACCTGGATGCGCGCGCAAACCAGGGACAGTGGCTGGTGCGAATGGAAGATATAGACCCGCCCCGGGAGCAGCCGGGAGCCGCAGATCTCATCCTGCAGGCTCTGGACAGCTACGGCATGCATTGGGACGGTGAGGTTCTGTATCAGAGCCAGCGAAATGATGCCTATAAAGCCGCCATCAATGAACTTTGCGATAGCGGCCAGCTCTATGCCTGCACCTGCTCACGTAAAGAGCTGCAGCCTTATGAAGGCGTCTACCCCGGACTGTGCCGAGGCCAGACTGACATTCCGGATAAGCCCTATGCTTTGCGCGTACAGTGCGATGATAAAGAGATTATTTTCGATGACCTGATACAAGGCTTACAGACGTTCAGCCTGCCTGACCTGGGTGACTTTATCCTGCAGCGTAAAGAAAAGCTGTATGCATATCAGCTGGCGGTCTGTGTCGATGATGAGTTCCAGGGCGTCACGCATATTGTCCGTGGACATGACCTCCTCGACTCCACACCAAGGCAGATTTACCTGCAGTCCTTGATGGACATTCACACACCTGTCTATGCCCACATCCCGGTGATCACGCAAGCCAATGGCGACAAGCTGAGTAAGCAGAATCTGGCCCCGGCCCTGCCTCTCGATGATCCGCGCCCACTCCTGGTCAAGGCTTTGCTGGCGCTTGGCCAGAAGCCGCCTGTTGACCTGCAAAGCTCATCCACTGAAAACATTCTTCAGTGGGGCATCAATAACTGGCAACTGTCAGACATCTCCCACAAAGCCAGCATTCCCCTGGCAGTGCTCTCAGGACAAGACGTTTAACGTCGTCAGATAAACATAAGCGCAAGTGGTATATCAGAACTCTCCTGGCAAGTGATCTGTCACATACCAAACAGCTGTCTGCAAACCATGCTGAAGCGATGGTTCTTTATAATGGCCCCGGAGAGTGATATACATTAAGGACTTGATATCGACGTGTTCAGGGAGCGAATATGTCAAAGATCATCAACTCAACTCTCCTCTGCTTAGCCCTTCTGCTCAGCTCTGCGCTTGCTTTTGCCGCCAAACCGAGCGCCCGGTCCTCTTTCGGTGTTGATCTGGACATTACCGATTCAGATTTCTGTCAGAAAGCTCGCTATGACCGTGAAACCGCCATGAGCCAGGAACCTGACCTGTCGAAAATTGATGCCGTTAACACCCAGGACGCAGCACTGTGTTTCTCGCCGGATGAAAACCTTTATTTTGTTGCAGTTCAGGAAGCTCAGAACATCATTGGCCCTCATGCCCTCTGGTATATAAAAATCGGTGGGGAGACCCGAGGCCGTGCCGAGGAAGCCTGCAAGGTGATGGGCTATGTCAACGATAAAGTCAGCCGCGCCTATGACCATTGCGTCGAGAATCGTTATGAAGAGCTCATGGGTCCTTACGAAGACAAGTACCGCCGGGAAGCCGGGGAGTATATCCGCAAACGCCGGACAATGGCCGAGAGTCTGGTGGTTCGCTGTGATGCGGCATTGAGCATAAAACGCAGCCGCCTCCCAAAGGATATCCGTTTTCCACTGGCCTATTACGACAAACGAATCAGCTCCATGCCCAGCTGGTTTCTGGAAGAGAAACTTGGTGATGAAAAGTGGCTGGGGCGTATGGGTCAGCTCAAAGCCAACGAAGTGATGCGGGAAGTTCTCGGAGAAGAGTGTCCGGGCAGCATGGTGTTCTGGGTAACCTACACCGCCCCGAAAGTATAGAGAAGTATTACCCCTAACAATTTTGCGGTTTATCGCAACAAGCTATAACATGGCAGTCCGACGGCCTAACTGCACCGACGTATCATGTACATCTATCGGCTTGTCCTGCTCCTGATCACAGGTATTTATCTCGTCTCCCCGGCCATCATGCAGTGGTGGATCGGCACGGGGGCCCAGTGGTATCAGCCCTGGACGCTCTGGCTCGTTATGGTGCTGGCGGGCATGTTCCTGCAGCCCGGGAGTGATGCCGATGAGCTTTGACCTGGGGCAGCTTCTTCTTGTTAGTGTCGCCTACCTGGTGATTCTCTTCCTCTGTGCCTGGGCTACCGACAAGGGTTATATTCCTCAGCGCATCGTTCGACACCCGGCTATCTACGTACTGTCCCTGGGGGTTTTTGCCAGCAGCTGGGCTTATTACGGCAGCCTGGGAGTTGCCAGTGAGTTTGGTTATGTTTTCCTGGCTTTCTATATCGGTATCAGCGGCGCCTTTCTTCTGACCCCTCTGCTTCTCAGCCCTATTCTAAGGATTACCCGCACCTACCAACTTTCTTCCCTGGCGGACCTGTTTGCCTTCCGGTTCAGAAGTCCGGTCGCAGGAACTATCACCACGGTATTGATGCTGGCGACGATTCTGCCCCTGCTGTCCCTGCAGATACAGGCCGTCGCAGACAGTATTTTCCTGATCAGCAATGAATCGTCGCCGCAGAAACTGGCCATTGTCTTCTGCCTTCTGGTGGCCCTGTTTACCACGCTGTTCGGTACCCGGCATATTTCCAGTCGAGATCACCACCAGGGGCTGGTCATGGCCATCGCTGTTGAGTCTCTGATCAAGCTGACAGCCATGATCATTCTCGGCGCAGTGGTATTGTTCAAGGTCTTTGGCGGACTCGGTGGCGTAGAACTCTGGCTGGCGCAAAACCCCGAAATCATGCGGTCCATGACAGAGCCCATCAACAGTGGTCCCTGGCACAGTATGCTGCTGATGTTTTTTGCTTCCGCGATTGTCATGCCCCACATGTTTCACATGACCTTTACAGAGAATCGCGACAGCCACTCCCTGAGCCTGGCCAGCTGGGGTCTGCCTCTGTTCCTGCTGCTGTTCAGTCTGGCCACGCCCCTGATTCTCTGGGCAGGCTACAAACTTGGTGGCCCCATGACGCCGGAATACTATCCCTTGTTGATCGGTCAGGCGCTGGATATGCCCTGGTTAACCATTGTCGCTTACATTGGTGGTCTGGCGGCAGCCAGCGGTTTGATCATTGTCACCACCCTGGCGCTGTCTTCCATGCTCCTGAACCACCTGGTGCTGCCCTATTATCCGCCACAGCACCATATGGAAGTCGAAGTCAATGTCTATAGAGCCCTGGCCTGGATCAAGAGACTGCTGATCGTCGCGCTGATCCTGGCTTCCTATGGTTTCTATCGCCTCATTGAAACCCAGCATGCCCTTTATAATCTAGGGGTTGTCGCCTATGTCGGCACTCTGCAACTCCTGCCCGGGGCCCTCTGTGTTCTCTACTGGCCAAAAGCCAATCACCGGGGGTTCATTGCCGGTATGTTGGCGGGCACCACCATCTGGTTCTTCACCATGTTGCTGCCCTTGATGGTCGATTTCGGAGCCTACAGTCAGAAGGCCGTCGAATTTCAGACCCTGATGTACGCAAACTGGTATTACTCGACCATGATCTCCCTGCTGGCGAACGCCGGCCTGATCTTCGTCGTTTCCAGCATAACCAGCATGTCTGCTGAAGAAAGGAGCGCAGCGACTGCCTGTATGGTCGACGATGCCAACCGTGAGCATCGCAAAATGCCCAAAGCCCGGTCGGCCTACGAGTTCCTGGAAAAACTCAGTGGCCCCCTGGGTGGTGTTGCCGCAAGGAAAGAGGTCAAGAAGGCGCTGGATGACCTTAATATGAAGGAGGATGAAAACCGCCCTCACCACCTGCGCCGCCTGCGTGAACGTATTGAAATGAACCTTTCCGGTTTGCTGGGCCCCACTGTCGCCCACGAGATTGTGGAAAACTTTCTACCCTGGGATCGTGAGAAAGGCTATGTGGCCCAGGACATTCACTTTATGGAGTCCCGGCTGGAAGCCTATCACACCCGCCTCAGCGGTCTCGCCGGTGAACTCGACAGCCTCCGTCGTTACCACAGGGATACCCTCAGCAACCTCCCCCTGGCCCTGTGTTCTGTCGACAGCAACGGCGAAGTGATGCTCTGGAACCAGGCCATGACCAACCTGACCGGCATTGATTCCAGGGATGTCCTGGGCTCCCGACTGAGCACCATTGCCGCCCCCTGGAACAGTCTGCTGAACCAGTTTGCCGAGGCTGATAATGAGCACCTGCACAAACACACAGTGGAGATCGCAGGCAAGTCACGTTGCTTCAGTTTGCACAAGGCTATGATCGAAGCCCCGGCATCGGGCACCAGTGGCAACCAGGTCATGCTGCTGGAAGACCTGACAGAGAACCAGCTGCTGGAAGAGCAGCTGTTTCACAGTGAAAGGCTGGCATCCATAGGTCAGCTGGCGGCGGGTGTCGCCCATGAGGTTGGCAACCCGGTTACCGCCATTGATTGCCTGGCTCAGGAATTGAAAGCACTGTCTGCGGAACAGCAGACCCGGGAAATTGCCGGTGAAGTGCTGGAGCAGACCAAACGGGTAACCAGTATCGTCCAGATGCTGGTTACCTATGCCCACAGTGGCCAGTCACGAAATGAGAAGAACAACCTGACGCCAGTGGAACTGCATGACAGTGTTCAGGAGTGCATCAGCCTGTTGCAACTGAGCCAAAAGAACAGCAATATCACATTTCTCAACCAGTGTGACCCGGATCATCGGGTCACCGGAGACCAGCAGAAGTTGCAGCAGGTTTTCATCAACCTGCTGAACAACGCCGCCGACGCTTCCGATGGGCAGGGCACCATTACCATCAGAACTTCAGCCACGGAACATACCGTTTCCATAGAAGTCGAAGACCAGGGACATGGCATACCGAAAAATATACAGGAACGACTGTTTGAACCATTTTTCACTACCAAGGAAGCAGGCAAGGGCACAGGGCTTGGCCTGTCACTGACCTGGAACATTGTGGAAGAACATTTCGGGACGATCCGAGTGGTCAGTCCCACTGACAAGGTGCTGCAGAAAGGTACCTGTTTTGTGATTTCCCTGCCGCGTCATGAGCCGGAGAGCATCAGGCAGCAGCATGGTTTGGTTTTCCATGAGCCTCTGGAGGATACATGGGAGAAGGAGGGGGAAAAAGTATGAGTCGGGGAAACATTCTGGTTGTCGAGGATGAAGACATTATCCGAGCATCCCTGCGGCGGCTGCTGGAGAGAAACGATTACAAGGTCAGTGAAGCCAGCTCTGTGCATGAGGCCGAGCTGTCCTACACACTGGCCGATTTCAACCTGATCATCAGTGATCTGCGACTGCCCGGCTCACCGGGCACTGAAATGATCCAGCTGGCGGCCGGTATACCCGTCCTGATCATGACCAGCTACGCCAGCCTCAATTCTGCCGTCAGCACCATGAAAATGGGGGCGGTAGATTACATCGCCAAGCCCTTTGATCATGGCGAGATGCTGGAGCGGGTCAGCGATATCATATCGCGCCATCCAGTCAAGACAACACAGGACTCTGCCGACGCTGATGAAAACGTCGACGCTCAGGGCTTCAACGGCATTCTGGGTCAGTGTGAAGCCATGCAGCTGCTGTACCGCCGTATTCGCAAAGTTTCCCCAACCATGGCTACTGTACTGATTCAGGGTGAGTCAGGCACCGGCAAGGAGCTGGTGGCAAGAGCCATCCATGAAAACAGTAGGCGCGCCAACGGCCCCATGATCTCGGTAAACTGCGCAGCTATACCCGAAACCCTGATTGAGTCTGAACTGTTCGGCCATGAAAAAGGGTCCTTCACTGGTGCCACCAACGCCCGGACCGGCCTGGTGGAAGCGGCTAATGGCGGCACTCTTTTCCTGGATGAAATAGGCGAGCTGCCAGTGGAAGCCCAGGCCCGTCTGCTGCGGGTCCTTCAGGAAAGTGAAATACGCCGGGTCGGCTCCGTGCAATCCCAGAAAGTTGATGTCCGTCTGATCGCCGCAACCCATCGTAACCTGAGACAACTGTCATCTTCCGGTGAATTCCGGGAAGATCTCTATTATCGCCTGAAGGTGGTGGAATTAAGAATCCCGCCCTTCAGGGAACGGGGTAACGATATTCTCATGCTGGCGGAAAAGCTGCTGGAGAGAACCTGTGAAAAGATGGAGCTGGAAATCCTCTCCTATTCACCGGAGTCCATGGCCGCCATCTGCCAGCACCAGTGGCCTGGCAACGTCAGGGAACTGGAGAACGCTATCGAAAGAGCGGTGATTCTCTGTGAAGACAATATCATCACGCCAGAGAATCTCGATATCGACGTCCAGGTTAAAAACACCCTGTTTCGCTCTGACTCCAGCCAGAACCTTGGTGAACCACAGGATGGCTTGACCCTGGAAGACTATTTCCAGCGCTTCGTTCTGGAGCATCAGGACCAGATGACCGAAACCGAACTGGCCCAGAAATTAGGCATCAGCCGAAAAACCCTCTGGGAGCGTCGTCAAAGACTGGGTATTCCTAGGAAAAAGGCCTCCACAGCCTGACAGGCTGAAAATCCTGTGGTACAAACGGGTTGTCGAAAAAAACATTAAAAGAGACAACCTGCTGTGGATACCATTGTTTTTGCCATCCCGGTCTTTTTCCTGCTGATCGTCCTTGAGGTCATCGTCACTCTTATCCGCGAGAAACCCTTTTACCGGCTCAATGACGCCATCAACAGTCTCAGCACGGGCATGCTGAGCGTCACTACCGGTATTGCCAGCAAGCTGGTGATCGCCGGGGTTTATACCGCTATCTACTCTGTAACAGCGCTACTGGAACTCAGCAACAGTGATCCCTGGGTCTGGGTGGTGGCGTTCGTGTTCTATGATTTCTGCTATTACTGGACCCACAGGATGGGGCATGAAATCAACATCCTCTGGGCGGCGCATGCCGTGCATCACCAGAGTGAGGAATACAATCTCACCACGGCCCTGCGACAAACCAGCACCGGCTTCCTGTTTGGCTGGGTGTTCTATATTCCCATGGCCGTGGCAGGCATTCCTCCCCTGGTGTACCTGACCGTAGGATTGATCAACCTCCTGTACCAGTTCTGGGTGCATACACGTCATATACCCAAACTCGGTTGTTATGAATGGCTGTTCGTGACTCCATCGAACCACCGCGTTCATCATGCCAAGAACCGAAAGTATCTCGACAAGAACTACGGCGGTGTCTTCATTATCTGGGATCGACTGTTTGGCACTTTTGTAGAAGAGGACGACAATTACGAACCGATCCGTTATGGTACTCTCAAGCCTCTGCGCAGCTGGAATCCGGTCTGGGCGAACCTGCAACTGTACCGGGATATGTGGCAGGATGCCCGGGCCACAAAAAGCTGGAAGGATTCACTGACGCTCTGGTTCAGAAAAACAGGCTACAGGCCAAAGGATGTGGCAGAGCCAATGAAAATGCCCGATATCCACGCTTACTCAAACTATGACCCTGAGGCACCAAAGGGACTGAACCTCTACGTAGCGATCCAGTTTCTGCTACAGGTCTTTGCAACAACCGCACTGGTTGGCGTGAGCCATATCATGCCGATGGCATTCAGTGTTCTGGGAGCTCTGGTGCTGGGCTATAACCTGATCGTTCTGGGCTGGCTGCTGGAGAAAAAAGAAAGTCTGCTGAGGCTTGAAGGGCCACGTTTTGGTTTGACGGTTGCTGCCAGTGCGCTGAGCCTCTGGCTGTTCGAGTCACCAGCCTGGTTACTGCACACCTGCCTGGTAACAGCTGCCCTGTCGCTTATTGTGATGACTCAGGCAAGGCTTTATGAAGTCAGACTTGTAGGTCAGATTAGAATTGAAAATTCGTAATCCGACAAGGATCACCGTCAAAATACTGACCTACAAGGCTCTTAACGGCACGTCCGATTACGGGACAAGCCCTACGACCTTGTAAATCAAGCGATGACGGGTTGAGAGTTCAAGACCTGGAAGGTTACCGGGATTTTATCTGCTCTATCTTCAGGGCATTTTCAGCGTCCTGCAATTGATTGAGGGCGTCCACTTCCGCCTTCTGCAGGCGATGCTCCTGGGATTGCAGCTGCCTGTAGTTCTGCTCTGTTTCATCCAGTTCCGTTTTCAGGTGGTCCAGTTTGCGGGCCACCACTTCGTCAGGCTCTTTACTCCCTTCGAGCAGGGCCTGCATGCTATTGAGTTTGCTCAGCCTCTTGGCACAGGCGCCGGTCCTGTGTTGTGCTCCAACCAGTTCCCTGGTGATGGACTGCTTGAAAGCAGAGGTTTCCTCAAATTGCTTTTCTAATTCGATAAGATCGTTTTTTTCCATGGTATGTCGCGGTCTCCTCTAACGTGCAATTAGCCCCTATCCAGCTTTGCTTTCAGCCTTGCAGCAGCTTTGGTGAACTCCCTGATGGCCTCATCCCTGTTATCGCCCATGCTGATGACATGGGCAACGAAAAATCTGTCCAGGGTTTTGAACTTCCTGTCATCCCTCATGAATCCACACAGCCCGGCATTGAGTAGTGATCTCAGGCCATAGTGAGTTTTCGGATCCAGTTTCGCGGCTCTCATATCAACCAGCACCTGTTTGAAATCGTCGCGTGTTTTGATGCCCCTAATGCGGTTTTCGATCTCTTTGACGGAAAGCCCCTTACTCGGCTTTATGCCGGCCAGGAACTGTTCCATGTTCACTGCTGCTGTCCGCACCGGGCTGATACCTGCAGCAATACCGACAGGCTTCTTCCATGGCCGGGTGTCTGACATAGTCGTTTTCGGGGAGGTATAGGCAGCGGCCTTGTTGCGTGTGTTCCCAGCTGTGGCTGAGGTTCGGGTGACTGAGGTCTGATTCAGATGTTGCGTACCGCTCTTCCCTGCTATTTCATGCCTGCGCTGAATCTGTCTGTCCTTATTCCGGTCATTTTGAAGTTGCCGGTCAATAACTTTCTGTTCCTGACGTTGAGTTTTTCTGGCTTCTTTCATAGCAGCCTTTGCCGCCTTTTTTTGCTTGTCCAGCCTCTTCTTTTCCGCTCTCGCAATATCCAGCTCACCCTTCAGCTGGTTAACCTGCCCTTCCGCTGTTGTCGAAAGAGATTTAATATCCGTTCTCAGGGTTGAGGGTGGCATGTTGTAAATGCCACTGACCTTTTTCTCCAGGCTCTCAAGACTTTTGGCTGTGCGTAAAGTTCGCTTGGCCCTGGCAAGCCGCGCCGCCAACACTCGAACCTTCTTGCCTGAGCCCGGTGACAACTTTTTTGGGCCACGCCTGAGACGAAAAATATTCTTATTGAGTTTGACGACTGACGTTTCCAGATCATTGACGGCTTTTTGCTTTTTCGCCTCTAAAGCCAGTTTTTCAGCATCTTTATCAGTCTCAGATGCTTTTCGTGAAGCACCTCCAAGAACGGATTTCACCTCATCACCAGGCACCACTGAAACATCAAACCTCAAAAGAGGTTTTTGGGTGGGTCTGTGCTGAAGAATATCGGCTCTGAGGTAGGACGGGGAGTCAAAAGGCATTATAGAGTTCCGGTTCAACCGGCCAGGGTTATCGGCTTTACGAACGGCTTCTTTCAGATCCGGATCCAGCCTCTCAAAAGGCTGCCCTCCCTGGGGGCCCTGCACATTTCCTGTTCCAAACATATTCCCTGTGGTTCCTCCCTGAAACCCGGCACAAAAGAAAGGGCCTTAATAAAAGGCCCTTTCTTTATTCCAAATCGACTAACAAGTGGGTGTTTTCAAACCTTTGTGTCTCTTCATTGTAGCTGCCTGCCAGCCTGCATGAATTAATCGTTTATCCCCTCATCCAGCTGTGATAGCGCTCTACCCACTTCAGAACCCCTTGAGGTGCATGGGCTCTTTTCCATTCACCAGCGGCGTATTTGTTGGACTCACTGAGCGTCGGATAAATGTGAATGGTGCCCAGGATCTTATTCATACCAAGACCGTGCTTCATGGCGCTGATGTATTCAGTGATCAACTCCCCCGCGTGGTAGCCGGCAATCGTCACTCCAAGAATTTTATCCTTGCCGGGCACAGTGAGTACTTTCACAAACCCATGAGCCTCCTCGTCAGCTATGGCGCGGTCCAGGTCGTCTATCCCGTACTTTGTGACTTCGTAGTCTATTCCCTGCGCTTTGGCTTCCTGTTCATTCAGACCAACCCGCGCCACTTCCGGATCGGTAAAGGTGCACCAGGGGATGACGGAATAATCGACTTTGAACTTTTTAAACTTTCCAAACAGGGCGTTGACCGCACAGTACCAGGCCTGATGAGCAGCCGTATGGGTAAACTGGTAAGGTCCGGCTACATCGCCGCAGGCATAGATATTGGGGTATTTGGTCTGCAGATAATCATTGACGGCCAGGGTTCCCCGCTCTGTTATCTCTATGCCCAGATCTTCCAGCCCCATGTTGGTGGTATTGGCACGTCGACCTACAGCAAACAGGACCGCATCAAACTCTATTTCCACCTTCTCACCTTCAACGCCGGCTTCCAGCCACTGTCGCTCATCGTCTTTGTGGAATGATCGGGCTTCATGCTTCAGCCTCAGATCAACACCATCCTTACGGAACTGCTCCATGACCAGCTCGGAGACGTCTTCATCCTCCCGATGCAACAACCGGGTACCATGATCAACCTGAATGACCTTAACACCGAGACGCGAGAAAGCCTGGGCCAGTTCACAGCCAATAGGCCCACCACCCACTACAAGCAGGGTTCCGGGTTTTTCGCGAATTTCCCAGATGGTGTCGGAGGTGTAGTAAGTGACACTCTCAACGCCCGGCATTGGCGGCACGAAAGGTCTGCCTCCGCTGGCGATGATAATGTTGCGGCTGGTCATCCTGCGCCCGTCGACTTCCACTTCCCAGGGACTTAACACCTTCGCGGCCCCTGTCACACAATTCACTCCAAGTCCAGAGTAACGCTCCACAGAGTCATGGGGCTCAATCTGCTTTATCACAGACTGTACACGCTCCATGACTGCCTTGAAATTCACTTCGACACTGGCGTTTTCCAGTCCGAACTCATTGGCTCTCTGCACATAGTGAGCCATTTTGGCGGAGCGGATCAGCGCCTTGCTGGGTACACAGCCTGTGTTAAGGCAGTCGCCGCCCATCTTGTGTTTTTCGATCAGTGAAACCTTTGCTTTCACTGCCGCGGCAATATAACTGCTGACCAGACCGGCGGAACCAGCACCAATCACAGTAAGGTTGTTATCAAACTTCGCCGGTTTTCTATACCCCCTATAAACTCTCTGTCGTCTGATCAGTTCCATCGCCTGGCGTGCCAGCAGGGGGAATATTCCCAGAAGCACAAATGAACCGATCAGTCCCGGGGTCAGGATGCCACTGAGCGACAGTTCCTCAACCTGCCCCAGCTGAGCGCCGGCGTTCACATAAACCATGGTCCCCGGCAGCATGCCCAGCTGGCTGACCCAGTAAAAGGTCCAGGTGCGTATGGGGGTCAGTCCCATGGCCAGGTTGATGACAAAAAAGGGCACTGCGGGAATCAGTCTCAGAGTGGCAAGATAAAAAGCTCCGTCTCTTTTTACTCCACTGTTGATGGTATCCAGGTAGCTTGAAAACCGGTTCTGAACCCAGTCCCGTAGTAATGTTCTGGAGATCAGAAACGCCAGAGTCGCGCCTATAGTGCTGGCAAAAGAGATAATCATGAAGCCCGTGCCAAGACCAAAGATGGCGCCGCCTATCAACGTCAGAATGGCCGCACCCGGCAGGGAAAGGCTGGTTACCGCAACATAGACTGAAAAAAACACAGCCCCGGTTAAAAGAGGGTTGTCACGATACAGTGAAAAAAAGAAATCCCGTGTCAGGTACTGCTGGGCATCCAGGGAATAGAAGGCTCCGATGGCGGCAATCACAGCCAGCAAAAGCGTAACCTTGGTTTTATTCATTATCTCGACCTTGCCAGGCACTGCCGAAAAATGCAGTACGTTAGTATTTTTCCATGAAAACATTGTATCCGTCACCTCAGATAACGGATACAGCGTTTCTTCGCTCAGGGCTGTTTCGTATAATCCCACTCAGACTTTACGTAATCAAACGTACAAGGGTTTCAAAAAACCTGAATTTACTGAGCGAGCTCACCCATATGATTAACCGTCCCTTTCCCAGCAGTAGACCAAGACGGATGCGCTTCAACGACTTCTCACGCCGCCTTATGCGGGAGAACCGTCTGACCAGTGACGATCTCATCTACCCTGTTTTCATCCTGGAAGGTCAGGGAAAAAGGCAAGCGGTGCCCTCCATGCCCGGCATTGAACGAATAAGCATTGATGAGCTGCTGAGGGAAGCGGATGAACTGCTGGGGCTGGATATCCCAGCCATCGCCCTGTTCCCGGTGACCCCGGCTGAAAAGAAATCCGATGATGCCGCTGAGGCTTACAACCCCGAAGGGCTGGTTCAGCGTGCCGTCCGGGAGCTTAAAAAGCGTGTTCCAGAGCTGGGTATCATTACCGATGTCGCCCTTGATCCCTTCACCAGCCATGGCCTTGACGGACTTGTGGATGACACTGGCTATGTGGTGAACGACCCGACAGTGAATGTACTTGTCAAACAGGCTCTCTCCCATGCCGAAGCGGGCGCCGATATCGTTGCCCCTTCCGATATGATGGACGGCCGAATTGGCGCCATTCGCAGTAACCTGGAAGAAAGCGGGCATCTCAATACCCGAATTCTGTCCTACTCGGCCAAATACGCATCCAGCTATTACGGGCCATTTCGTGACGCCGTGGGCTCTGCCGGCAACCTGGGTAAAAGCAACAAGTTCAACTTCCAGATGGATTTCGCCAATATCGACGAAGCCCTGCACGAGATTGCCGCCGACCTTTCAGAAGGTGCCGACATGGTCATGGTCAAGCCTGGCATGCCCTACCTGGACGTGGTCAGAAGAGTGAAGGATGAATTCAAAGTGCCCACCTTTGTTTACCAGGTCAGTGGCGAGTATGCGATGCACCAGGCGGCCATAGCCAACGGCTGGCTGGACCGGGAAGCCATCATCATGGAGTCGCTCATTTGCTTCAAACGAGCCGGGGCTGACGCTATCCTGACTTACTACGCCAAGGATGCCGCAAAGCTCCTCAAGGCTTGAGCACAGGAAAGGCAGTCTTAGTTTGATACAGAGGCATAGGCCTACCCCTCTGAGACTGTCATCTGGCTGTAACCAGACTCTGGTACAATATTACAAAGCTATTCTTTATATTGATGCTTCAGGAATTCACCAGAGCCAGAAAGTGGAATTCTTAGCCACACAGGCGAAGGTATTGTCACAGTAAAGCAGTAAGAGGTCACATGGATAACTCCCAGAATCAAGAGCTACCGGAACAGCATGAAGGCACCTCAAAACAGCCGGAAGCTTCACCAAAGCCCCCTCGCATTACTGACTTTGGCAACCCTGATTATTACATCAACCGGGAGCTGAGCCACCTGCAATTCAACTTCCGGGTGCTGGAACAGGCCCTGAATGAAGAGCACCCTCTGCTGGAGCGGCTGCGTTTCCTGCTGATTTTCAGCTCCAACATGGATGAGTTTTTCGAGATCCGTGTCGCCGGCCTGATGCAGCAGATCGGCTTTGGCAGAGAGCGGGTAGGGTTGGACAAGATGGGCCCGCAGGCTGTCCTGAAAGAGATCAGCCGCCTGACCAAGGAGCAGGTGACCCGCCAGTACGAAATTCTCAACAGTATTCTGCTGCCAGCCCTGGCTGAGAAAGGCATCCGTTTCATCCGCCGCCAGGAGCTGACCGAAAAGCAGAGAGCCTGGATCAAGCGTTTCTTCTATCACGAAGTCATGCCGATCATCAGCCCCATTGGCCTGGACCCGGCTCACCCCTTCCCGAGGCTGGCCAACAAGCTGCTCTGCTTTATCGTCTCCCTGGAAGGCAAGGATGCTTTTGGCCGGGAAACAGGCATGGCGATTATCCCAGCGCCACGTTCCCTGCCCCGGGTCGTCCGCATGCCGGAAGAGGTTTGTGAGGAAGACGGCGAAAACTATGTATTTCTGTCGTCCATTATTCACCTGCACATGCAGGATCTTTTCCCCGGCATGACCGTTAAGGGCTGCTACCAGTTCCGTTTGACCCGGAACAGCGACCTGGCGCTGGAGGAAGAGGTGGAAGATCTCGCCAAGGCGCTACAGGGTGAACTGTTGTCCCGGCGTTACGGTGAAGCAGTGCGACTGGAAGTTGTCGACAACTGTCCTCAGCCACTGGTTGACTTCCTGCTGCAGGAATTCGGACTGACGGAAGACGAACTTCACCAGGTCGATGGTCCGGTAAACCTGACTCGAATGATGTCCGTCTGCAACAGAGATGATTTTGAAGAACTGCTGTTTCCGCCATTCACTCCTGGCTATCCCAAAGTTCTCGAAAAGCGCCGCAATCGTTCAGTCAATATTCTTGATGTTGTGCGTAAAGAAGACCTTCTGCTGCACCACCCCTTCGAGTCATTTACTCCTGTCATAGACATGCTCAGGCAGGCAGCTGTAGACCCGAATGTACTGGCCATACGGCAAACCCTGTACCGTACAGGTGCTCACTCCGAAATTGTTGATGCGCTGGTAGACGCAGCCCGTAACGGCAAGGAAGTCACCGTGGTCGTAGAGATCCGCGCCCGTTTTGACGAAGAAGAAAACCTGGCCCTGGCGCTCAGGCTTCAGGAAGCAGGGGCGGTTGTCGTTTATGGAGTAGTAGGGTACAAAACCCATGCCAAGATGATGCTGATTGTCCGCAAGGAAGGTAAGAGCATCCTCCGTTATGCCCACCTGGGCACAGGCAACTACCATGCAGGCAACGCCCGCCTCTATACCGACTACAGTCTCCTGACCAGTGACAAGGACATTACCAACGACGTCCGGAAGATTTTCCAGCAGCTCACCGGCATGGGTAAAACTGTCAGGGTACGCAAGCTGTTCCATGCCCCTTTCACTCTGAAGAAAAACCTGATTGAGCTGATCAATAATGAAGCCGCCAGGGCCAAGGAAGGACAACCGGCACGCATCATCATGAAAATGAACTCCCTGACCGAGAGTCACCTGATCAAGGCGCTGTACAAGGCTTCCCAGGCAGGAGTGGAAATTGACCTGATCGTGCGCGGAATCTGCTGCCTGAGACCGGGAGTGGAAGGCCTTTCAGAGAATATCAGGGTTCGCTCCATTGTCGGCCGCTTACTGGAACACACCAGGGTATTCTACTTTGAAAACGACAATGAGCACCTTGTCTACTGTTCCAGCGCCGATGGCATGAACCGGAACCTGGATTCCCGGGTAGAAACCTGCTTCCCCGTTGAGAACGCCAAGCTCGCGGCAAGGGTCAAGAAAGAACTGGAACTCTATCTGTCAGACAACGTTCGCAGCTGGCAGCTCCAAACTGAAGGCAGTTACGTTCAGAATAAACCTACCCGCGGTCAGCGTCGCCGAAACGCCCAGAGAAAACTGCTGGAATCCCTGGCCAATTACAATCACGGATAGCTGTACGCTACAGTTTCCTGTGTTCCAGGCACGGCATTCTGGACCGGGTCTCAGTAATGAGGTCCAGGTTCAGTTCTGCCGATAGAACACAGGGTTCATCTCCCGCTTCTGCCAGAACATCGCCCCTGGGTGAGATGATCATGCTGTGCCCCCAGGTTTCCCTGCGGTTGGGATGCTCCCCCCCCTGATTAGGCGCCAGCACATAACACTGATTTTCTATCGCTCTTGCTCTCAGTAAAACCTCCCAGTGAGCTTCTCCCGTAGCCCTTGTAAAAGCAGACGGCACTGTCAGGATACTCACGCCCTGCTCTACCAGCTGCCGGTATAGCTCCGGGAAGCGCAGGTCATAGCAGATACTCAACCCCGTTCTGGCAAAGCCCATATCGACAACAACTGTCTGACTCCCCGCAGAGTAATCATCGGATTCTCTGTAGTTACCGGTGTTATCAGCCACCTCTACATCAAACAGGTGTATTTTGTCGTAGCGGGCAAGCTCCTGACCCTGCGGATCGTAAACAAAGCAGGAAGCCCTGGGGTTTTCACCACTCTCAAGATCGAAAGGAATGGAACCACCAATCAGCCAGGCATTGTAGCGACAGGCAAGATCTGCCATCCATTGCCTGACCGGTTCTGTATTCCGGCCAAGACCGGTCATATCTCCACCAAAACGGGCAAAACACTCCGGCAGAACGATCAGGTTTGCCGGCCCCTCCAGATCCCTATCCAGCAGGAACTCAACCTGTTCAAGATTTTTCCGGGTATCAGCACCAGAACACATCTGGACAATAGCCACTTGAACGCTGCTAGTCACAACCTCCCCCTTCATGGAATAGCTCATCTGCTATAAACATTGTTCTTAAAATAACCGCAGTCCTGCTCTATGGCATTCAGCAATTATGAATCGTCCCTGTTCAGGGGGATAGAAGAATCGCGTCCCTGGCAGATTCAGGATGAAATCCGTTCACTCTGCCGTCCCGAAGACCAGTGCCTGGATCTGGGCTGCGGCACGCTGTTCAAATGGTTACCACTTCTGGACTCAGTCGCTTCTGTCACCGGCCTTGAGTTGAACGATAACATGATCTGCGGCGCCCTGAAGAACATCCGGCAGCGGGGCAGGGGTAAAATGCGACTGATCAAGGGGGACTCTGCCCGCCTGCCCTTTTCTGACAACAGTTTTGATCTGGTCACCGCTATCATGGCTCCCAGCGCGTTCGAGCCCGAGGTATCCAGGATCCTACGGCCAGGGGGACGATACCTTCTTGAAACACCAACAGAGCAGGATCAGCGAAATATCAAAGAAGCCTTTGGCAAAGATGATGTGGGGTGGAGGTATTCCCGTTGCTCACAGCTGCGGCACAGTACTTACGGTCAGAGGTATGACCTGGCGGAGCAGTTCTTTGACCATTTTTCCATTCGTCTTGGGCGCTGGAAAACCTGGTATTCCAGGGAAGCATTGCTGTCACTGCTGGAACAGATACCCTGGATCAGAGATTATTCAGCGGAAAAAGACCAAAAGATCATTGAAACTCTTATTCAGCTCTATGCCACTGACCAGGGAGTGGAAACAGTTAAGGAAAGAATCCTGCTGATTGCCAGCAAACAGGGTGATGGCCAGTAAGCAGGGTGATGGTCAGTAAACGACGCTAACTGTTAACATGAGGAAAATAATTCAAGGATGTCCCCTGCAGCATGTGCCTCATCGTTTTTTCCTGGCAGCCTGAAGCCGAATACCCTCTGGCCCTTGCCGCCAATCGTGACGAATTTTACCGGCGTCCGACCAGGCCCGTGCATTTCTGGGAAGACCACTCCGACATTATCGGCGGCAGGGATCTTGAAGCGGGCGGCACCTGGATGGCTTTCAACCGTGATGGCCGTTTCGCGGCTGTCACTAACTACCGGGAAGTACCACCTCCGCGCGGAAAATTCTCCAGGGGAAAGCTGATCAGTGACTACCTGAAAAACAGCCTGGCTGCCAGGGAGTACCTTGCCTCTGTTGCTGCAGTGATTGAAGATAGCCCGGATGACTGGTCCGGTTTTAATCTCCTGGCAGGGGACAGCTCTGGACTTTATTACTATTCCAACCGCAGCGACAGCATTCAGTCACTTGACCCCGGGCTTTACGGGCTCAGTAACAGACTTCTTGATACCCCCTGGCCAAAACTTCAAAAAGCCAAACAGGATCTTCAGGCACTGCTGGACAGTCATAACTATGCAGCCCCTGAGCGCATTGTCTCGATAATGCACAACCCAACCCAGTACCCTGATGATCAGCTGCCTGACACCGGTGTGGAAATGAAAACAGAGCGACTGCTGTCAAGCTGTTTTATCGCCAGCCCTGACTATGGCACCCGCAACACCAGCGCCCTGGTTCTGCACAGCAGCGGCAAACTGCTCTGGCATGAACAGCTGTATGAAACGGAGGGCACCAAAGGTGAGTTTATGCAATTCGAACTGGCTCTCCCCATCGACTTAGCAGCAAAATTTTCTGAAGCGTCTACTCTCTAAGACTCTCACCTCCAAACCCGGATATTTCATAAATTGCTGCGATGATCGCGCAGAACCTTGTGGTACTAAGGAATTTTGCGATTGAGCGCCGTACTGATGTGTACGGTCGATTGAGCAAAATTTTCTTAGTGCTGCAAGGAGCAAGCGAGGACGCACGCAAATTTATGAAATATCCGGGCTAGTAAATCATTTAATGTGATTAATGGTTTACGTCGGATTAGGGCTTGCCCGTAATCCGATATGACGTTACAGGCGTTGCAGGCCTTAACTCTTTCTGCGATCCATGTCGGATGACGAATTTTCAATTCTTATCCGACCTACAAGTCAAACCTATTGTTTAGGGCATGTACCAGAGTCAAGAAGAGTGCATTCCCTTAACCAGAGAGTGTGACCTCCAATGAAAAACAGCTTCCAGTCTCTCTCATACAAATGGTTTTTACTCCTGTTGCCACTTCTGTTGTGTCAGCCCGTCACGGCTGAAACGGCAATGGGCCCCTGGCAGTCTCTGGGCCGCCTGCACTTACTGTCCAGCAACGAAACAGCGACCCTCAAAGTCATCCACAAGATCCGGGAAACGCCTTTCCAGATCATAAAGTTCCATGCTTCCAGCGGCAGCGTCCATCTGCAGAAGGCTCGGATTCATATGGAAGATGGCAGGGTGATAAGGGTCAGTATCCAGAAGACGATCCTGGCAGGGCTGGATACCAGAGAGTTCCCAATCCCCTCACAGGGACAGGGCATCAGGAAAATAGAACTGCACTACCTGATGAAGGAAAAACACCCTGTTGATATTACTGTTCTGGGGCAGAGTCAGGAGAGGTAGTCCGGCGCTCCCATACTGGAGCAATGCTGGAGCAATGCTGGAGCACGGGAGCTTAAACGACAGAGTTTCACCAATGCCAGACCTGATCATATTGATTGAAGCAGACGGCAATCTCGCCCCTGGAAACACAGGCCAACCCTTCAATCAGGCCTGAACGGTTGATTCCCATGGCCTCCAGATCTTCACTGACCACCAGCACCCTGCAGCCTTTTTCCAGAAGACTCTGGATATCCCCGGCAATGTCCGGCGGCTGGGTCTGTGAGCTGTCGCCTATTTTCAGCCCGGATGCGTCCTGGTCTATCAGGCCATAATTGACGGCATTGCCTTGCAACAGCACATCCAGATCTGCCCCCGCACCTTTCAGGGCATGGCTGAGCCAGACAATAGTGTCATCCTGTTCTTCCAGGGTGGCCCGGTAGGCCGTTTCAATGATGTTGAGAACTTTCATCTCGACCTCAGCGGGTTGGTATAACGAGTGTGTTGTCAGACGCCAGAGCGAACTTCCACATGTCTGCAGGGCTGCCACGCCCTACCCCCTCGACGCACTCGTCCATACCCCGCTCATCGACACAGAGCCCACAGTTGATCCATTCAATGCTGCCGCCGTTATCCGCAGCCAGTTTCTGCAGCGCTATCACCCATTTATGCGACAGGGGATGATCCTCTTCATCGACATCACGGCCATGAACAGCGTTCGCATGTGGGCGCTGACGGGCGAAAGACAATCCAACCGCACCTTCGTAGCCAAAGACCTTGATGTTGTGCCCACGTCTTGTGGCAATATCCAGCAACCGGAAAGCAGTCGCTGTGCGGGCATTTTCAAAAGGTGCATCCATCAGGGCAAAAGTCAGGGTTTTCTGATCAGACATACTCACTTTCCTCTCTCAATGCCAAAGCACCTTTCGACCCTGTTCCAGTTGATCGATCACCACCTCCAGGGAAGCCACTTTTACACCGGCAGCCAGTCCCGCCGGATCTATGCCTCTTTCCTGCAGGGAGAAATCATCCACCAGCACTTCCACTCCCTTACCGGCGACTTCAGTCAACCTGGCAGAAGCATTGCATTGTCGTGCAGGAAAGACACCATTCTGAACCAGGAAAAGGGTGACCCTGCCGCCACTGGCCACCAGGCTCTCTGCCAGTTCATGGTAGTGATTGCAGCCACTGTCGAAAGGATCTCTTGATTCAATCAAAAGATAATCTGACATTGTTTTCGGCTCCTTGAAGATAAGGTGCCAAAAGAATAGTTAAGGAAAGGAAACTGTGCAGGGATTAGGCGCTTAGCAGAGCCTATGAGCCTGTCGGACTTACAACAATTTCAGCCTAAATTCCAGAAAGAACGGCCGCAGCCATGAGCGTTCTAGACAGTTCCGATGAATTCGATTAAATAGGTCAACTATTCGCACGAATCCATCGAAAAATTTGACTCGATCTACTGACTCTTACCATGAAGAGCATGCTCGAAAGCATAAGTCGACAGGCTCCTAAAAACTGAAACGCTTGCTCTTGATACCAAGAACCTTGCCAAGTCCTTCCTGGCAGAGCGCCAGTTCAAGGGAACTGCGGATAACCTGGGAGTTGTCCAGGGTCATGACATCATCGAGTATTTCGCGGGCACGATCCAGGGTGATACGCCGAAGGGCCCATTTCACCTTCAGCAGGTTAGTCGCGCTCATGGAGAGCATATCAAAACCCATGGCCATCAATAGCACCGCGGCTACCGGATCGCCAGCCATCTCACCACAGATACCCACAGTTCTGCCTTCTGCGTGACTGTCTTCCACCACCTTTTTCAAAGCCTGCAGCACTGCAGGGTGGAATGAATGATAGAGTTCCGCCACCCTGGGGTTGTTACGGTCAACGGCCAGCAGGTATTGAGTGAGGTCATTGGAACCGATAGACAGGAAATCAACTCTGCGGGCCAGTTCACGCACCTGGTACACGGCTGCCGGCACCTCAATCATCACACCCACTGGCGGCATGACTACGAGAAGTCCTTCGGCAAGAACCTCTGCATGGGCTCGATGAATCAGATGCAGAGCCTCTTCCACTTCAAACACGCTGGTGATCATGGGCAGCATGATCCGGAGGTTATCGAGACCAACGCTGGCCTTGAGCATGGCACGAACCTGTACCAGGAAGATTTCCGGGTGATCCAGGGTCACCCGAATACCGCGCCAGCCCAGAAAGGGGTTGTCTTCTTTTATAGGAAAGTAAGAGAGTGACTTGTCCCCCCCCACATCCAGTGTCCGCATGGTGACCGGCCGGGGTGCAAAAGCTTCCAGCTGATGCCGGTAGATTTTTTCCTGCTCCGATTCACTGGGGAAGCGATCACGGATCATGAACGGGACTTCCGTCCTGAAAAGACCAACGCCTTCAGCACCACGATCCAGAGAACGTACTGTGTCGGTCATAAGACCGGTATTCACCCAGAGCGGTATACGGTAGTTGTCGGGCGTTTCACAGGCCAGCTCACTGATCGTTTCCAGGCCGGCGGTAAAGGCTTTCTCTTCTTCCACCACCACTTCGTAATGTTCAAGCAGTTCCGGGGAAGGAGAGGAGTAAACCAGGCCAAGGTTGCCATCAACAATCAGCTGTTTACCGGAGAGCTTGTGATAGGGCAGATCAACTGCACCCATGACGGTCGGGATACCCAGGGCCCGGGCAAGAATCGCGGCATGGGAATTACTGGAACCCTGAACTGATACCAGCCCTTCAAGACGTTCGTGAGGAACTTCAGCCAGCATGACCGCCGTCAGCTCTTCACTGATCAGAACAGTGTTCTCAGGGTATTCAATGTTGTCGTGGTCTTCCTTCTGGAGATAGGAAAGTACCCGCCGACCAAGATCTTTTACATCAACAGCCCGCTCACGAAGATAAGCGTCGTCCATCATATCGAAATTGTGGACATGTTCTTCTATGACCTGCCTCAGGGCACCCGGCGCCCAGTTACCCTCAGTAATCCGCTGCCGAATTTCCTGTCCCAGGGCATTGTCGTCCAGCATTCGCAGGTAGACGTCAAACAGAGCCTGTTCTTCCACCGGCAGACGGTCCGCCAGCCGGGCGGCTGTGGCCTTCATATCGGCACGCACAGCCTCCAGGGCCCTGCCGATGAGATCAAGTTCCTGCTTCAGATCCTTGCAGGGGCGATCAGGCACAGCGCTGAGATCGGCCGGTGGTACCACCACCACACCTTCACCAATGGCCACACCGGCAGAGCCGGGATTGCCCTGGAATCGAGCCGTCTTTACCGGACCATTGGCCGCTACGTGCAGAGAGCCTGTCGCCTCAGCATGAGCGATTACCCCCGCCAGCTGAGCGGACATGGTAACAAGGAAGGCTTCTTCGTGCTCATCAAAGCGGCGCTGTTCTTTCTGCTGGACCACCATGACACCGAGGATGTGCCGGTGGTGAATAATGGGCACACCGAGAAAAGCGTGGAAGCGCTCTTCGCCAGTTTCTTTGATGTATTGGAATTTAGGGTGGGAGGAGGCCTCTTCCAGGTTGATAGGCTCTTCTCTAAGCCCTACCTGCCCCACCAGGCCTTCAGAGTAGCCGAGGGTGGTAACCCCGACAGCCGACTTGTTCAGGCCTTCGGAAGCCATGAGTGTGTAGCAGTTGCTGTCCGGGTTGTAGAGATAGACCGAACAGACTTCGGTGGCCATGGCATGACGAACTCTGCGCACAATAATCTGCAGCGCCGTCTGGAGATCCGCGGCGGCACTGACTTCCTGAACAATTATGCGCAGGGTGTTTAGCATGGCCGTCTCTAATCCGGTCTGTTTATGCAATGACACGCCTTAGGAGCCTGTCGGACTTATGCTTTCGAGTATAAATTTCAGTAGAGCGAGTCAAATTTTTCGATGGATTCGTGCGAATAGTTGACCTATTTAATCGAATTCATCGAAAAATTTGGCCGCTCTTTCTGGAATTTAGGCCGAAATAGCCTTAAGTCCGACAGGCTCCTACAGGCCACAACCGGTAACGGCCTGCCCCATATACTGCCTGTCAGCGGTCACTTACAATCATTGGCCTGTAATCGTCCTACCCTGGGGGCCAGCTCACGCAAAGCCCTTCGGTACACTTCTCTTTTGAACGACACCACCTGTCCCAGCGGGAACCAGTAACTGACCCAGCGCCAGCCATCAAATTCCGGCGAACCGGTATGATCCACGCTGACACAATCATCACTGCTGAGCAGTTGCAGCAGAAACCACTTCTGCTTTTGTCCAATGCAAAGCGGGTGCTGATCCCTGCGGATCAGGCGTCTGGGCAATCGATATCTTAGCCAGCCCCGGGTGCACGCAAGAACCTCCACATCATCCGGCTGGAGACCTATCTCTTCGTACAGCTCCCGGTACATGGCCTGCTCGGGAGTTTCCCCGTCGTTGATCCCACCCTGGGGAAACTGCCATGCGTCCTGTCTGATACGCCGCGCCCAAAGGACCTGACCGTGATGATTTGCAAGGATGATACCGACATTGGGTCTAAATCCATCTTTGTCAATCACGCATGCGGCTACCTAAATTTAATTCATAACATGCATTGTTTCATAAACGGCGTCGGCACAGCAAACAGGATGCCACTTTCTTACCCTCTAAATGAATTTTCTGACAGCCTTCACAACCCCTGCACTTACCCTGATAACATCGTTAGAATGTTCAGCAGTTTTCTTATACCTACATAGAAATAAAAAATCATTTCCAGCCAAGCAGTCTAGCAGGAGGCTCAGTGGCCCTCGCAATTTTTGATCTCGACAACACATTGATCGCTGGTGACAGCGATTATCTCTGGGGAGAATTCATGGCCAGCGAGGGGATTGTCGATGCCGACAGTTTCCGCCAGCGAAACATGGAGTTTTATTATCAGTACGAAAGCGGTGAGCTCGATATCCATGAGTATCTTGCGTTCTGTCTTGAGCCGCTGACCCGCTATTCAATGGAACAACTGGACAGCTGGCATAACCGTTTCATGACGGAAATTATCCGGCCGATCATGCTGGACAAGGCGAAACAGCTTCTGGACAGACACCGGAAACAGGGTGATCACCTGATGATCATCACTGCCACCAACCGATTTGTCACCGAACCCATTGCAGAAGAATTTGGCGTCGACACCTTGCTGGCCATTGATGCAGAAATACAGGACGGCCGTTATACCGGCAGGGTCAGCGGCACGCCCACTTTCCGGGAAGGCAAGGTCATCAGGCTCAACCAGTGGCTGGAGAAAAATCCGGATTACTCACTGATCGGCAGTTACTTTTACAGCGATTCCAAAAACGACCTTCCCCTGCTGGAAAAAGTCGGCCACCCCTTTGCCGTGGACCCTGACCCGGAACTTGAGTCCACGGCAAAAGGACAGGGCTGGCCGGTAATCAGCCTGCGCTGACGGCCTGTTCAGCAGGCACGTCATGAACCGGGCAGAAACGTGCAGTGAAATGCCTCAGCATCGGGGGTTCATAAGTAAACTCGACACCCCTGATATTGTCTGCCCTGTTCCTGAGCGCAATGACAGCTTCGGCCACATAGTCCATGTGGTCATTGGTATAGACGCGCCGGGGGATAGTCAGTCTCAACAGCTCCAGGGGCGATGGCTTTTGCTGCCCGGACTCAGGATCTCTCCCGAGAAGCAATGAGCCGATCTCTACTCCCCTGACCCCGGCCTCAAGATACAACTCATTAGCCAGGGCGTGTCCTGGGAACTGGCTGGCCGGAATATGCGGCAGCAGCCGTCCGGCATCAATGAACACGGCATGCCCTCCCGCAGGATATTGAATAGGGATGCCGGCCTTTCTGAGAGACTCACCAAGAGCAGCAACCTGGTTGATACGATAATCCAGAAAGTCCTCATCAACCGCTTCCCGCAAACCAATGGCCAACGCCTCCATGTCTCTGCCGGACATGCCGCCGTAGGTGATAAAACCTTCCATGGGCACACAGCGGGTCGCTACTTCACGGTACAGGGATTCATCATCACGGATGCAGCACAACCCTCCTATGTTCACCATGGGATCTTTTTTGGCAGACAGTGTCAGCATATCGCCATGGCGGAACATCTCATGAACAATGTCTGTCAGAGGACTGTACCGGTAGTTTAAATCCCTCTGCTTGATAAACCAGGCATTCTCCGCAAACCGGGCTGAGTCCATGACCACCGGAATACCGTGCTCCCTAGCAATGGCACTGACCTGCCTTATGTTGTCCATGGAAACCGGTTGTCCACCGGCACTGTTGCAGGTAATGGTGATGATGATCGCTGCGACCCTTTCCCTGCCGTACTGGTCAATGGAGTGTCGCAGCCTGTGCAGGTCAAAGTTGCCTTTCCAGTCGTCATAGACGCTTGTGGCAAAGGCTTTCTCCGTTATCAGGTTTACGGCCTGACCACCTGCCAACTCTACGTGGGCGGCGGTGGTATCGAAGTGGTAGTTGGAGAGAAACACTGGCTGGTCATGGTCGCACCGCTCAATCAACGCCGGAAACAGAATCTGCTCAGCACCCCGGCCCTGGTGGACAGGTATGACATGCTCATAACCGAACATCTCCCGGGCAGCCGCCTGCAGGTTTAGAAAGCTCTTACTGCCAGCATATGCTTCATCCCCCAGCATCAGCCCGGCCCACTGCCGGTCACTCATGGCGCCGGTGCCGGAATCGGTCAGCAGGTCAATATAGACATCCTCGCTCCTGAGAAGAAAAGGGTTAAATCCAGCCTCCTCGAGAGCAGCCTTGCGCTCCTCACGAGTGGTGACACGGATCGGCTCCACCATTTTTATACGAAAGGGTTCGGGCATTCTTTTCATGTTGTTTATCCCATAAGAGACAAGTTTACACTGGCAGACGGGCTAACCCGGGATAGAGGGCGAGGAGTAGGGACGGCAGGCAAAATGACTGGCATCGCTGGAATACCATTGACCCTGCCCCTGAAAGGGGACGATCAGATCATGGACGATGAATATCATGAATTCATCCTGTTTCAGAAAAGGCACAAGTTCTTCACGTTTCTCATTACAGTCTATCCACAATTGAAACGATTGCCTGAAAAACCGTTTGCAACGGAACATTCAACGCGGGCAGGTTAAGATGTTCCCAGGAAATCAGCACCGACACAATGATGCCAGAAACTGACCTTCGCACAGACCTGCCACCGGGGTATTACCTGGATAACTTTGAAAAGCTGCGAGCCTTTGTCCACCAGCAGTACGATGACCTCCTTTCTCCTGCAGAACATGCGTTCTTTCAGTCCTGGGAAAAACTTTCAGAAGATGCCCGTAAACTTTATGTCAGGCTGATCTCCCGGAAAAGCCCGGTGTTTCGCTCAGACAAATTCAATTATGAGGAAATCCAATCAATTCCGGCTGCCGCTGATGAGCTGGACAGGAATGGTTTTCTGACAATCAACCCTGAGCTTTCCCTGGCTGATCTCTGTCAGCTGGTCACCAAACCTGAGTTAACCGGACTCTTTAGTGAGCACCTGTCGTCTTCCAAAGCAACCAGGAAGGCCGATCTGGTAGCAATACTTGAGTCTCTTGATCTCCCCATACCCGGACTGCCCTTCACCACTTACAAACCACTGTGTTCAGATACGATTCAACGTTTGCTGTTTCTGTTCTTTGGCAATACCCGACAGGATCTTACCGAGTTCGTTCTGCAGGACCTGGGCCTGACGGTTTTTGAAAACTATTCGCTGAGCTCTACTGACAGGTTGTTCAAAAGCAGGCAGGAGCTTGAGCAGGGGCTGAGTGTTAGCCGGCTTTATTACCAGGCCCTGGATGCCGAATCAACAGAGCTGCTTCAGCTGGCGCAGCAGATACCAGCCGCACCAGAGCACCCTGTTCTCTACCGGCGTTATTGCAAGCTGATCAACCTTGTCGCCAGAGAGGCAGAACGGACAGGTCAGCTGGAAAAAGCCCTGCCGTTGTTTACCCTATCATCGTTGCCCCCAGCCAGGGAGCGGTGCGCCCGAATTCTTGAGAAACTGGGCAGAAAGGATCAGTCACTGGTTGTCTGTGAGCAGATTATTCAGGAGCCCGCCGGTGACCTGGAGCTGGCTTTCGCAGAGCGCTTCCGGAACCGGCTGACCAGACAGAAACGGGTTAAGGCACAGTCCATTCCAGAAAATCGTATCTCTCTGCCTTTGTCTGAAGAGCGGGTGGAAGTGGCTGTCCAGCACTACTTTCTGCAGCAGGGACAGGAGTGTCACTATGTCGAAAATACGTTGATCCCCGGACTCACCGGTCTGGCCTTCTGGGATGTGATTTTTGCGCCAATAACCGGAGCCTTCTTCCACCCTTTTCAGAACAAACCTGCTGACCTGTTAACCCCGGACTTTTACCAGAAGCGCAGTGGAATGATCAGCCAGCGTCTGACAGAGCTTGGTGAAACGTCGATGCTGCCGGGTCTGAAAAAGACTTTCAGGGAAAAACAGGGCATTGCCAATTCACTGGTGAACTGGTCCCTGCTCTCAAAAGAACTGGTAGAACAGGCTGTCCGGCACATTCCGAAGGAACATCTGCTCCTGATGATCAAAAAGCTAATGCAGGATATCACTCATAACCGCAATGGCTTTCCGGATCTCATTCTGTTTGATCCGTCTGGCGGGGCGTATCGCTGGGTAGAAGTCAAAGGACCGAGTGACCGGCTGCAGGAAAACCAGAAACGATGGTTCCAATTTTTTCTGACGCACGGCATGCCCTGTGAGGTGGTTCATGTCGAGTGGTTGATCAGAAAATAGCGTCTATTCTTGCCCTAAGCTCACTTCTATTGTTACTCATATGTACCCTCTGGCAAGATTTTGTGTCGCGTTGCTCACCTTTTTAAGCCTCTCGGTCTCTGCGGGTATGGATGAGAAAAACAGAAAGACATTTCCATTTCTGGCAGGAGCTGTAGATGCTTTTGAAGGTCAACAGCATCTGGAAGTTGCTAACTGGGAAAGCGTGAATGATCTATTGACGACTAACCAAAATACCGCCCAATGGCTTAATACCATACAAACCTGGCAAGAAATACAAAGCTGGGACGGACTTATCCATACGGGACATTTACAAGCTGCGGCTGTCTGGCTGCTACCTGATATGAATATATGGCACACTCTGAATAATGGGCAGTTCCATGACTTTTTGCTGTTGATCATTTATTGCCATGCCTACAGAGCGTTTGAACGCATTAATGTTTTACTCCTGTTACAATTATTGGTTCAGGATTCACAGGAATCCAGTTTCAGCAATTCACTGCAGCTCCTCCTTATTCATGCACCTGAGACAGCCCAGGCTGTTCTAACCAATCTGGAGAATATTAAAGACAGTTCTGCACAGTCCCTGAGTTTTTTCACACACCTTGTGCGATTCAACAGACTGGAAGCGTTGTTAAAAAGATTGCAGGATTCTGGCTACAATGCGTTAAAACACATCCTCCTAAAATGGTTGTTTAAAAAAAGCAAGGAAACTAGCTCACTTGAAGCAGCCCAATTAACCATTAATTGGTTAAACAGCCTTAACCAGAATAACTCCGGGCTTCTCTTGACGCTGAACCAACTCCCTGAAGAGCAGATACTGCAGGCTCTGGATACTCACCAGACCCCTGGCTTTTCTGTAAATGATCCGGAGGGTAATGTCGCCCCCCCTGAAGTGATCGTCCCCACGGGAGGGATTGTTATCGACGGTGGCAGCAACAACGAACAGCACCCATCGCTGGGCTCCGGGTTTAATCTTGATGAGATAGAAGAAGCGCTCGCTGAGGCATTACAAGAGACAGCAGAGGATCCGCCAATTGCCGCCACCTTTCATTCACCATTTGATGCTGAGGTGGAGGAATTCCAAGTGATCACCCCTGCGGATTGCTGGTAACTGTGACTGTCTGTCGGCAAATATACGTTTAACGATCAGATTGCCTCAGTCTTTGCCCTCCAGAATCCTGCTCATCACAACCTTGTCAATGCCACTGATACCATCGGTGTATTCCCGCTCTACGGAATAACCCCGACCTTTATAGAACTGGATAGTCTGTTTGTCCGGCACATAGCATTCAACAGAGATACGCGGGTACCCTTCGCTGACCTGCTGCTCCACGGCATCCATCAGTTCCCGACCAATACCCTGGTTGCGAAATTCCATACCGATCCAGGTAACGTCTATTTTCCCGTCCCTGAGGGAAGCGAAGCCCGCCAGCCTGTCATCCAGCTGGGCCACCAGCATGGCTGGCCAGTTGCCGCGGATATACTTGTCGATCTCGTTTTCACCGGACCACCTGTGGGCTCTGTCGCCGAAGGTCACTTTCAGGGACTCACGGCAGAGTCCTGCCAATGGTTCCATGTCGTATTCCCTGGCCTTGCGAATAACAATACTGCTCACTGGAGAAGACCTTAGCTAGAGAGGGGGGAGAAATCCGGAAGCGGAAAGACAAACCACAAGCCGGTCAGAAACTGCCTGGAGTTTGCACTAGTTACTATGTATGGCTGGTTGAGAAGGCTTTCAATGGCCAGCTGCCTGAATCAGCGAAATAAAGAAAATTCTATCCTTTGCCGACAAAAGACCGAATTAAACACTATGGTGCGCTTTTTTCGCAGAATGTTCCGGAGAAAGGAAGGAATTCATGATCAAGCTGACCAGCGATGACTTCAAAGCCTTTGAACATGATGGTTATCTGGTGGTTCCCAACGTCATCCCGGCGGATCTATGCACGGCAGCCTCTGAGGTTATCAGCCGTTTTCTCGATATTGACCTGGATAATCCCAACACCTGGTACGGAAAGGAGCTGGGCAGAAACGGCATAGTGCCGGTCCATCAGCACCAGGCCGTCTGGAACACCCGCCAGCATCCCAATGTTCATTCCCTGTTCGCACAGATTTTCGGTCAGGAAAACCTCTGGGTCAGGCTGGACCGCCTTTCCTTCAAGCCGCCCAGCCGGGAGGCTGAGTCTGAAGAGTCAGCAAACAGTTACATCCATGTGGACGCAGCACCGGCCACACTGAAAACACTTCGACTGCAGGGCATCCTTTACCTGAATGATACAGCGGAAAACCAGGGAGCTTTCTGCTGTGTCCCGAGTCTTTTCAGGGAAAAAAGCCTGCTTGAACAAAAGCGAGGCCTGGTTTTCAGTGCCGAAGATCTGGCTGACCATGACATCCTCAATATTCCCGGCCAGGCAGGCACAATGATTATCTGGAACTCCCTGCTGCCCCATTCCGGCGCCATCAATACTTCCGACCAGCCACGACTGGCCCAGTACATTTCAATGATGCCGGAGGAAACGGAAGAAGATCGAGAAATTCGTATCCAACTTTGGAAAAACAGGCAGGCGCCAGAGAGATGGCGCGGGCTTCCCTCCCAGCAGGACCCGGAACCGGGAGAACCTGCGCAACTGACGAAGCTCGGTCGTAAGCTTTTGGGACTGGATAGCTGGTAGATCAACTGTCTTTAGCTTCTTCGATCAGTCTGACCGTAGTTTCTGTAAGACTGCTGATCCTCTGCCAGAAACGGGAACGACCCTCTTTGTCTGAAGGTTCCTGATCCTTGAGCTGCATCAGAGATGCCTGGAGATCTTCTGGACAGACAGCCTCTCGAACGGGTTGTCCAAGCCCCGGATAACAGGCATTAAAAAACCTTTCCCAGTCAAAACAGAGCCCGGGGTCGGCCTTGCCGCGAAAACCGGCAATGTGCTCATGTCCCAGAATGCGCTCAGGGTTCTGTAATGCAGGATAATGACTCTTCAGCCGGGACATTATTTTTTCGAGAGTTTCATACTGTGCATCGGTAAACGGAAAGACATTGCCGTTGTAGTTCACCAGTTCAATACCAATGGCAGAGTCATTCAACCCTTCATGACCTTCCCACCGGCTTACCCCGGCATGCCAGGCACGATGCGCTGTCCCATTCAGGCAGTCCACCAGTTCATACACCGTGCCATCAAGATTTATGAGCAGGTGAGCTGAAACCGCACAATCCGGATTCATGAAGATCTTCAGTGAGTCCTGCATGTCGACTGCAGTGTAATGCAGGATCAGGTAATCAACCGGGATTTCCCGACGGTCACAATTCGGGCTTGGTGATTGAATGACACTCAGGCTCATTGGCAGCTTCCCTTTTCAACCTGTTCATCTTTGCCGGTATTCGCTTGAACTGCAATCCGGCAGAGCTGTTATCATTCGCAGCATTGACCTCATTGGGAGATTGACCATGGCCAAAGGGCTGTTTAAGCACCAGGAGCGACTGTCAGCGCTGAACCTGCTGGGCAAGGATCTGGCTCGACGAGCCAGTTCAAAGTGTGAGCTTTGCGAAGCGTCTGGCGTTCCCCTGAAGATTTACGAAGTGGTGCCGGTTCCCGCTGAGCCCGACTTTGAGCACTGCCTGATGACCTGCGACACCTGCCGTGAACAGCTGACTCATTTCGAAAACAAACCCAAAAACATGCAGGTCGATCACTGGCGCTGTCTGGGCAAGGCGGTGTGGAGCACTGTTCCGGCGGCACAGGTCATGTCCGTTCGTATACTGCGTCAGCTCTCTGAGCAGTATCCCTGGTCTGCAGAGATACTGGAACATGCCTACCTGGAACCGGAAGTTGAGGAATGGGTTGAAAAGGCCTGAGCACCGGCTGTTTCTAATCTTCTGGCGGCAGGACAAGATATCGATTGACCTGCTGCATCAACTCACTCTCCGGGAAGCTGAAGAGGTGTTTAACAACCCTTATCAGGCACTCGAACTGCTCTACTGTAGTAACAAACTGCCTGTCTCCCCTGTTTTTTCTATCCTTCAGGATCAGTTTTACAAGCACCTCTACCGCTTCTTCCCGTGGCAACTGATTGCGATCAAATAAGTCCACCAGCTGCATGGTGACAACCAGAGTACCAGTTCTCCCAAGTCCCGCCTGACTATGAACCAGTGTCCTGCCTCCGGTCAGTTTTCTGGCAATACGAACCAGGGCTTTGGGTTCGTAGCCATGTCCATCGGGCCAGTCTCTTACACGCAACATCCGGACCCTGTGTTTCTGCTTTCTGCCAGCCTGGTCCGTGTATACCACCCTCAGTTTGCTCCTGGATACGGGTGTGTCCTCACTTTCTGGCTCCAATCTTGGTCTCTTGCTGGCAGGAGGTTCCTCTAAAGGTTGGCCTCGTGGAGGCAATTTCTGTCGGATCTGAAACAGGCCCAGGTTCAGGGAAAACTGCTCGCCTTCCGGATAATAATCTTCCGCCACTCCGGCCGGATTGATGTTAACAACATGGGTAATGTCATTCCGGCAAACAATGCTCCAGAACTGCTCAGCATCATCTCCACACGGAGCCTGACATGCCGCTGCCATCAAGCTGCCACCACTTATCCGGTACACACTGCATTGAAGGTCAGAGCCCGGCAGCAAACTGGCTGTCTTTAGCCTCGTGGAATCCCAGGCAACGGTATAAAGCTGAAAAACAGCTTTCGGAAAGTTCTCTGCAGGAAGCCTGAACACAGTATCAGCTACCCAGTTTTTCACCCTCAATTCGTCCAAACTCTTTACATATTCATGAGGATCTCTCGGAGGTACGGGCCTGGCCTCCGATTCTCCGGTTTCATCATCCTCCCCGGAAGTAGCAGGCGTTCCCAAAGGACTGGATGATACAATCCCCCTGTCAGACAGGAACCGTCCTTCCTCTGAAGCAGGCTCTGCTTCTGGAATCGTCTTTTCACCAGTAGCTCGCCTGACCGGAGACGATTCAGATTCATCTTCGGATTCTTCATGCGGAACACAGGCAGGCTTTACCGGCGCAAAGCCAGCTGGACGAACAGTTGCTGTAGGCTTGGGAGGTTTTTCCGGGCCCATAGATGCATTGCCTCTTCATGGATATATCTTCAGAATAGCGGCACAGAGCCCAGATCCTGCAAGCTATAAGAACAGACACTGATCATGACCGAAACCATCGCTTCAACCCCGCAACCTCCCTACTATGCTGTGATCTTCACCAGTATCCGAACCGATGTTGACGCAGGTTACGCAGAAGCTGCCCGGCGAATGCTGGAACTGGCGGAACAGCAGCCTGGCTACCTCGGGACGGAAAGTGCCAGGGAAGAGCTGGGCATCACAGTCTCTTACTGGCGTGATCTGGACTCCATACAACACTGGCGTAACAACACTGAACATGCAGAAGCCAGAAACAAGGGCCGCTCAGTGTGGTATGACTCTTTTCGGGTGCGAATCTGCAAAGTGGAGAAAGAGCACGGAATCCCGACTCAATAAAGCCATTCAAGCTGAAGCCGATAGTTCAGGGATGAACAGGCCGCTCTTTTCCCATTCTGCCGGGCAGGCATGAGTCCATGGAACCACTTGATCCCAGAACCGGTCAGCCCAAATTCAATCCCCCGGATCAGTTGCATGAAGCAGGGCCACAAGCCAGGCCAGAGGATACTGCGGGAGATTACCGGGGGCGTAGTGCTTCCCCAATCCCGGAAACAGATCGATCCACCCCTTCTCCTCCACCCCTTCACGAGCAGAGTCTGACTGACCACACTCCCCTGAGCGGCATGTCCATTGAGCTGAGTTCCCTTGCACCCCACAGGCGGCCTTATGGGAACTACGAGGGCTATCTGGAAACACGCTATAGAACACCCGAGTTCTCAATTGAGGATACTCCTTCCATCGGTCCCCTCAGGCGGGGATACTTCAGACCTGACTGTGAAATGGATAGCCCGCATATTCTGGAAGAGAAAGGGGTCAAACCTGTTGTTTTGGAATGGGGGTTCACGAGTTTCCTCGAGACTTTGCAAGACTATATCCATAAACGCAATTTTTCTTCGTATCGTATCGAAACCAAGCTGCTCTGGCTGAGTGAGCTCAGAAATAAGGTGTCCGGTTACATTACCCAGCTGAAGTCGGCAACGCATCAGCTTTGGCATTGGCAATGGCAAACTACTGACCGTCTGCAGGCCTTTGAAGCGCTTCTGAAACAGATCAGGGTCGAATACCGCCATTTGCTCGGTTGGCCGGAAGTCGGACGCGTTTATCTTCCTGAGGACGAGGTCAGCGTTGAAGAAAAATTTGCCCATGGCAACTCAGCCAGTGTCGCCAGAATCAAGTACAGGGACGACTTTGATGCTGTCTTCAAATCATCCAGTGTTGATGATGAGGTGACTTCCCAGGCTGCCAGAAGGTTTGGGCTTGTTGGTAAAGCAAGTGAGCTGGGCCTGGATAACCGTTCGGTTCTTTTCTGCGAGATTGACAGCCTGCTGGGAACCAGTCTGGTCCCTGAAACCTGGTACGGCGTCCACGGCAATACCAGCGGCAGTTGTCAAAAATTCATCGATGGGGCGCCACTGGTAAAAGGCAAAACCATCGAGCTTCCCCCTGAGCGTGTAAAAGAAATCAGGGATCAGCTTCTGGACATCTGGAAAGGTAACTGGAAGGAACTGGGGTTCAGCCTGTCTTTTCGTAGAGAGGACCCGTTCTCTGCATCGCATCCACCCAGCCAGGAGCAGCTTGAGGAGCTGCTTGACCAGGGCAAATTAATGGTTGTCCAAACCAAGCCCGCAGCCGTAGAAGCCGTGGATCTGCATCATCCAGAAGTACAGAGGTGCCTGGCCGACGCTGAAGTGCTGGATTACCTGTGTGGCAATGTCGACAGAAACATGAGCAACATCCTATACACACAGGAAACCATTGATGGTCAGACGGTGCTGATCCCCAAACTGATAGACAACGACCTCTCCTTCGCTCCTGCTCACGATGCCGAAAACTCCTACCTGAATGTTGAAGGCAATGCCCCGGAAACAGCCCACATGGTGCGCCGCCCCCCCAGGTTCATCAACCAGGAGACTGCCGCTATGCTTACCAGCATGAGGAGCGACAGCCTCTACAGGCTGGCCGAGTTGCATCACCTGTCAGATGCCGATCAGGCCGCCCTGATGAGCAGGCACCGGGCGTTGACCGAGGCCATAGAACGCGGAGACTGTGTGCTGGTTAAAAAGTGGAACGAAGATACTTATCAGAACGCCATCCAATACGAGGATGCCTATCTCCAGCGGGCCAGTACTGCAAGAAGGGAGTCCCTGGAAAATATCTTTGTCGGCAGCCCTGAGCACGCTGCAGACGCTATCGCGACGATGCTGCCAATTGAAGGAGGGGAATTCATTGGTAAGCTGCTGGCCCGTATGTCTTACGAGACCAAAAATCCCAAGGCCCCCTGCATAAAAAACATCCTTCGAGCTTTTGACAGAAACCATTGCATCAGGAGTCATGCTGAAGCCACGTCCATTGTCATTCTGCTGAACACGCTGCTGGCAAACCGTCCGGATATTAGCTCGCAGACAGAAGGCGTCTGGATGTTAAGGAAATTCCTGGGACAGAACACAAAGCCGGATGTCGCAGCGGCTCTGGTCTTCCGGGCCTGGGAGGTCAGCGAATTGAAACCTCCGGGCTTCTTCAACTACGACATTCTTAACGAGATACTGCAGAACACCACCCTGGACGCCGGGATGAATCCGGAAGCTTATGACACTTACCGGATCAATTCCGGGTTGAAACGCTGTTGCCGGACTCTTTCCAAAACCATGACAGCTTCTCCTCAGGATGGAGAAACTCAGGCAGTCGTGAAAAATGCCAGCATGATAGCCTATTCAATGCTTCTCGACGCAGACCCGTTCAATGAAGACTGGAAGCAGGTGTTGAGATTCTGGGAGCGCCTGACATTAAAGACGACACCTGAATTCCAGCAGAGGAAACAGGTTTCACTGGAGCGGGCCCCGGAACTGACGCATGCTTACAGTCGGCTGACTCCGGTTGTCATCCGACACATCGGAACATTAAAAGCAGAAGACATACCTGGCTTTATCAAGAAAGAGCTTATTCCCGGACTACCTCTGAACGTCAATGGAAAAACCGCTTCCCAGGTTCATGACCTGCTTTGCCAGCACTTTCTGGAAGGTGATTGAAAAGGATCTCAGTACCCTGGCGCCATACCTCAGCCCAGAAATTTCATAAAGTGTCGAGTTTCTCGCTCTGCTATTTTTCCGGGCTAGTCAAGGGCGTTTGTCCAGTTATTTTCGATGCTGGTCAGTAAACGCTGTGACACTTTCTGAAGGCGGGCCTGTATGCGACAATTTTTGCGGCTCAGCATCTGGCACTTGAACATCAAGCCCTGCAGTCGATCCCAGGTTTCAAGCTGCTGGCGGCATTCTTCCGGCGGCAGTTTAGACAACAACTGGCGCATACCACGGCTGTTCACCGGAAAACCCAGCCTTTGCATCAGACCACTTCTGCGGGCAGTGTTGTCATTGATCAGCCGCAACAGGTTCGACTGACTCCGCAGGCTCCCCTGCAAACCGGTAATATCACGGGCAATAAGCTGACGATGGATAGAGTGCTGAAGGTTTTCCAGCCTGAGATACAGCTCACAGGCATCTGAGACAGTGATCATCACATTGCTGATGTTCATCGATTATTCATTCCTGCCTTGCCAGGCTTCAAAGGCCTCCTGGCGCTTCTCGCTGTCTTTCAGCTGGCTGTGGATACTCTCCAGTTCAAGACGGCAGGCTTCCACAGCCTCACTGTAAAGGTCATAGAAACTGTTGAGCAGACCGGTAAGTTCCTCTGCACCTTCACGGGGATGTGACAGTGCTTCCTTAATCAGCGCCGCTGCTTCAGGTTCAATATCCGCCAGTCGTTTCCAGTCGCCATTCCGGCTGGCTGTTTCCATGATCTGAAAACTTGCTCTGAGCCTTTGTTCAAGATTGCTTCCGGGTGTTTCTGTCATGGTTTTCTGCGTCCCACGAGGCTTTGACAACTCGACAGTGAAATCACTTACTCATTGGTTATCGTTAGAGGCCGACAATTGTTTAAGTTGTCTGATCCTGATGTGGCCTTTATAGTCGGGTGAAGAGAGCGGTATTTGTCAGCACGGCCAGCGGGTCTGAACCAGATGAAATATTCGATTCCTCTGCTTATCACTTTGCCCCTTCCAGCCCTGGCGGAACCAGAGCCCCTGCAAAACC
The DNA here is from genome assembly GCA_051008495.1 of Endozoicomonas sp. GTDB lineage: Bacteria > Pseudomonadota > Gammaproteobacteria > Pseudomonadales > Endozoicomonadaceae > Endozoicomonas_A. The sequence goes on from JBPCXN010000127.1 coordinate 42,612, forward strand.
TCAGCCTGATGCAGGTGGTCACGCCACTGCTGTTGGTTATCTTCATGATTTTTCTGCTGGCCTGGCTGGCCAGGAAGCTGAAGCTCGGAACACCGGTTCTGGGACAGGGCATCAAAGTAATCGCCAGTGTGCCTTTGTCCGGCCAGGCAAGGGCCTGTCTGATCAGGGTCGGAGACAGAGACATTCTTCTGGGTGTTACCAACGAACAGGTAACGCAGCTCCACACTTTTGACGAACCACTGGAAGAACTCGACACCGGTAACCCTTCTCCGGAACTGGCAAGGCAGTTCAGCCGTTTCCTGAAAGGTAAAGGAAAAGCCCGAGATTGAATCCACCGGCAGTCACAAGTCGTAAACTAACAATTGAACCCTCCTCTCAGACACCACAATCAAAAAAGCAAGGAAGTGATTCAATGAAACGCATCGGCATTCTTACGCTTCTACTGCTCCTGACGGGCTGTAGCAACCTGACGCCAATCCCGCAGTCATCCTCCGGTGACATTTCCCCACAGGAGGCCTGGGCCAGTACTCTGAAAGACTATGTCAATGACCGCGGCCAGGTAGACTTCAACAGCCTTGACAGGAATCCTGATAAGCTGAATGCCTACGTCCATTACCTGAGCATCATCAGCCCTGAATCTCATCCCGCAAAGTTTCCTGCCAAGGAAGACAGGCTGGCTTACTACATCAATTCCTACAATGCGCTGGCCATGTACGGCATCATTGATGCCGGAATTCCTGAATCCCTGACCGGGCTGCAGAAGGTTCAGTTTTTCTATTTCCGGAAGTTTGTTCTGGGCGGCAGAGAGGTCTCTCTTTACGACTATGAAAACAAAGTGATCCGCCCGGTGGGGGATGAACGGGTTCACTTTGCACTGAACTGTATGTCTGTTGGCTGCCCTGTTCTGCCAAGACAGCCATTTTATCCACAAACCCTGGATAAGGTGCTGGAAGAAGAAACCCGGAAGTTCTTTTCGGAAGAGCGCAACCTGAGAGTGGATGACCAGAAGCAGCAGGTCTGGGTCAGCGAAATCCTGGACTTCTTCACTGAGGACTTTGCCCCCTCTGCCCAGGCGTTGATTCCCTACCTCAATCGCTACTCCAGCCGTAGTATTCCAGAACACTACAGAGTCAGGTTCATTCCCTACGACTGGACTGTGAACAACAGTACTGAAAAGTAACAGGCTTCACACAGTTATCCAACAAGTTATCCACAACAGATCATGAAGAGTGCCTGGCACTCTTCATGGCTCCATCATTACAGATATCAGTTGCAGCATTCTCATTTCGGTGGTGCAGATCTGCTTGAGGTCGGCCTGGGATTCGTCACTCATTTCACCCAGGTGGTGATTCTGTTCTTCCTGCCCATGCCATTTCTTCGCCGCCATGTATTCCGGGAAATTCGTCTTCAATCTCTGGTGTAAGCCCTGCCGCTTGTCACACAGGACACTGAGCATCATCAGCAAAACCGGCGGTACATCACCGTAAAGAAACCGGAGATTAATATACGTCCAGTAAAGCCTGGCAATCCGGGCGGTACTGTCTCGCAGACAGAGCAAGCACAGATAGGTTTCTTCCTGATGACTCATGGCAGTATCTCCTTTTCCCTGGAAAGTCCGCATCAAGATCGATCACAGACTCCATAATTCAATGTATCACGAAGCTGTAACATGAGTATGAGTTTCTTTTTCCACAGGCGAAGGGAACAAGAGGGGGTGCGTGCAGGTCATGACCTTGCAAGCTGCCATCCCTTGTTATTCGGGCTTATCAGCCCCATGAACACAACCAGCAGGCCATTCATGCACAGACACAGAAAGAAATATGTCTGAATTTTGTCAGTTACCCACAGAAAAACTGATCAACTCTCTGAATGACCTGTGGATAAACAGTCTGAGCAGGCATTTCACGTGCCTTTACGCAGATCTGTATGTTTTTTAAACAATTGTGACATCCCTGTCACAATACTGTCAGTTTTCACTCAACACAATAGATGGTGATTGACGTATAACCCGGCGAACACCCAGGAACCCGGCCAGACCAATCAACAAAGCGGAAGACGCAGGCAGCATAATCCAGAGCCATACAGCAGGCTCCCAGCTCAACTCAAAGACGTAGACATTTAGCCACCAGCTGCAGAACTCGGTGCCAGCCACGGCAATGACGCCGGACAGTGCGCCAATCAGAACAAACTCTCCTACCTGCATAGTCAGAAGCTGTCGTCGGGTACCGCCCAGGGAGCGGATCAGGGCGCCTTCCCGCAGCCTTTCATCCAGGCTGGATTCTATCGCCGAAGCCAGCACCAGCAAGCCGGCCAGCAACAAGGCCAGAAGCATGGCTTCTACGGCCAGTGTCGACTGTTTCAGCATGGCCTGAACCTGGCCGATGACGGCATCCAGATCCAGCAGAGTCATGGTTGGAAACCTGGTCACCAGGTCATTGAGCAGGATCTTGTTTTCCACCGGCAGAAAGAAACTGTTCAGCCAGGTGGCAGGCAGACCGTCGAGGGTCTGTTCGGGAAACATCAGGTAGAAGTTGGGTTGAAAAGACTCCCACTGCACCTTGCGGACACTTGTGATGGTTGCGCTGACAGGCTGACCGGATATCATGAAGGTGAGTTTATCTCCCATGCCAATCCCGAGATCTTCAGCCATTTCCGACTCTACAGAAACCTGCCCCTGGCCATCACCTTCCCACCAGTCTCCCTCAAGTATCTGGTTCGACTCCGGCAGCTCCTTCGCCCAGGTCAGGTTCAGTTCCCGGTTCAGGGAATTGTGCTGTCTTTGTTCCTGACTGACAGCCTGGCTGGTTTCAACGTCATTGATATGCGTCAGCCGTCCACGAACCATGGGATAGAGTTCGGTGGATTCAATAGCGTTCTGATCCAGAAAGCCCCTGAAGTCTGCCACCTCGGCAGGCTGGATATTCAGGGCAAAGTAGTTGGGCGTATCTTCAGGCAATTGCTGTTGCCAACGCTCCAGAAGATCCGTTCGTAACAACAACACAATGGCCATCGCCATGAATGTCAGGGAGAAGGCCATTAACTGTGCGGAAGTCTGCCCCTGTTCCTGCAACAATCGTTTGAGCCCGAGTCGCCAATACAAAGGTACCGGGCGCTCGGAGATTCTCTGCTGGATGCGTCCGAGGCTTGCCTTGACACCCAGGGTAATCAGCAGCAGGACAGCACCGATGCCCAGAGTGATGCCAATGGTCATCAGCAGTTGCCCAGTGTGATACCAGAGCATCAGCACCATGGCAGCCAGCGATAACCCATAGACCATCCAGGTTCTTGCCGGAGCGGGTGTCAGGTCACGCCTCAATACTCTCAGAGGGGTGACCTCCTGCAGGCGGAGTAAGGGCGCAAGACCGAAGCCGGCCAGGGTGATCACCCCGGTTCCACCGCCAATCAGCATGGGCATGTAGCCTGCCTGTGGTAGCCAGGCGGGCAGGATTCCCGCCAGCATTCTCACGACACCGGCCTGCAACAGCCAGCCAATGGCAACACCGGGTATGGCCACCAGCAGTGCCACCAGCAGGAGTTCGCCAACCAGCAGTGTCATCACCTGGCTCTGGCGGGCACCCAGACAACGCATGACGGCAATGGCGTCAAACCGTCTCTCGGCAAACCGGCGGCTGGACATGGCCACCGCCACCCCTGCCAGAAGAATGGCGGCCAGACTACCCAGGCCTAGAAACTGCCTGAGCCTCACTACAGAGTTTCGAAGATCACGACGACTGTCATCAGCCATAATCAGTCTTTCACTGGGCTCCAGTTCCGGTTCCACCACCTCTTTAAAACGCTCCAGCTCCCTTCGTTCCCCGGCCAGCATGATCTTCCAGGTGACCCGGCTGCCGGGCTGGATAATCCCGGTCTTGTCCAGGTCATCAAGGTTGAACATCAGTCGGGGGGAAAAGCTGTAGAAGTCACCGCCCCGGTCCGTTTCCAGGGTAATGACCCGGGCTACTCTGAGCTCAGTTTCCCCAAGCTGGAGGCTGTCGCCTATTTTGACCCCCAGTAATGGAAAGAGTCGGGGTTCCAGCCAGGCTTCTCCAGGCAGTGGCGTTTCCTGAACGGCCCTGTCTTCAGTAAACGGCTGATCGGAGATACGCAGGTGCCCACGCAGAGGGTAGTTGTCCGTAACCGCCTTGGCGGATACCAGTTGCATTTCCTCCCCGGCAATCACCACCGATGGAAACTCCAGCACTGTCGCTTCTGTCAGGCGGTGGTCACTGATGAATTCCTGGACTTTGTCCGACAGTGGTCGTGGACTGCGAATCACCATATCCGCCCCCAGCACTTCCGCTACCTGCCGCCCAAGGGCCAGCTGCAAACGTTCACTGAAAAGGGAGATAGCAGTACTGACGCTGACTGCCATCAGCAATGACAAAACCAACAACCAGAGTTCGCCAGAGCGCCAGTCTCTCAGCAGAAATCGCCAGGACAGTTTCAAAGAGTTATTCATCAGGCGACCTCACGCTGCTCTTCGAGCTTGCCGCCAGTCAGGCGGAGAACCCTTTGACAACGGTGCGCGAGGTCAGAATCATGAGTAACGAGGATCAAGGTCGTCCCCCGCTCCCTGTTCACTTCAAATAACAGGTCGATAATTTTCTCACCGGTCTTTTCATCAAGATTACCGGTAGGCTCGTCTGCAAAGAGAATGTCCGGCTGACCGGCAAACGCCCGGGCAATGGCCACACGCTGCTGTTCACCACCCGACAGCTGTCTTGGGTAATGATCCAGCCTTGCACCCAGCCCGACTCTTTCGAGAAGGTCACTGGATTTTTTCTGGATGTCCCGGCTGCCTGCCAACTCCAGCGGCAGCATGACATTCTCAAGGGCGGTCAGGTTCGGTAACAGCTGAAAAGATTGGAATACGAAGCCAGTGTGGCCAGCCCTGACTGCGGCCCGTTCATCTTCATCCAGATGGTCTATTCGCTTGCCCGCCAGTGCCACCTCTCCGGTAGTAGGCAGGTCCAGACCCGCCAGAATGCCCAGCAACGTCGATTTACCTGAGCCGGATGCGCCGACAATGGCCACCGACTCTCCGGACTTGATCTGGAGGTTAAGTCCCGACAAGATGGTGAGCGAACCACTCTGGGCCACCACACTTTTAACCAGGGACTCTGCCGATACGGCAACGGGGGATTCAGTGCCAGTAGTCATACGCAATCGTTTATCGTCCTTTCTGTTTTTTATCTTGAGGCTGAAAGCCGGTTCAAGGCTGTTTACGTGCCTGATGCTGGTTGCGGCTCTGGCCCCACAGAATGTTTCTGCCGCCAGCAATAAAACCCTGCTGATTTACGGTGACAGCCTGAGCGCCGCCTATGGCATCGAAATAAAAAAAGGCTGGGTATCTTTATTACAGGAAAAGCTGCGGCAAACCAAGCCCGGCTGGAAGGTGGTCAACCTGAGCATCAGTGGTGAAACCACCGCCGGTGGCGTCAGCCGGCTGGTGCAGGCCTTGAAGAAACACCAGCCCGATCTGATGCTGCTGCAACTGGGCGCCAACGACGGATTACGGGGCACTTCGCTGAAATCTATGAAAGGCAACCTGGAAAAAATGATTGTCCAGGCCCAGGGAAAAGGCGTCGATGTGGTACTGTTCGAGATGAGAATCCCGCCCAATTACGGCCCGGTTTACACCCGCGGTTTTACACAAACTTTTCACGATCTGAGTAAAACCTATGATGTTCCGGTGCTGCCCTTCTTCCTCGACGGTGTGGCCGGGCACAGTGACCTTAACCAGGATGACGGCATCCATCCCAAAGCCTTGGCGCAACCCAGGTTGCTGAAAAACGTCTGGCCCCACCTGGAACCATTGCTTTGAGCGATTTCAGAGAGGCCTGATTGTCTGCCGGATCCTGCCGCTGCCGGTCAGCTCCAGGAAAGCCTCCCCCAGTCGCTCACTTTCACGGATCACCACCCGCCAGTATTTGATGCGCTCATCTCGCGGGAGGTTTTTGAAATCATTACGGTCCGGGATCTTCCCGTGCGGCAGCCTGGAAACGAAGTCTGCCGAAGGCGACACCAGCACAACGTTATCGCAGTTCTCAGGCGAGGGCCGGCGCCACTTCAACCCCTTGTCGAACCATCCTGGAATCATATGACGGTAGAAATGCGGGTACAGAACCAGCTGGTCTTCTTCGGCAAATTTGATATCGAAGTGATAGTCTGTGACCCCACCATCTCTGTATATGCCAGCGGGCGCATCGGGAATATTCCGAACGCCTTCCATGACAATAGGAATAGAGCCTGAAGCCAGCACGGCTTTAGCAAGGTTATCTTCCGACAGCTCCACCCTCTGGGTGCGAAGATCACTTATGGCATAAAAAGGGGCTTTCTCTCCCGGTGGGTGGAACAGCGTTCTGGTAAAGAAAGCGTTCAGGCTTTTGCGGCTGATCATGTTAGAAGCTGCCGCCAGACTCATTCCCGCCATCAGGGGCCCTTTGCGCTCACTTCGGCCAAGACCATGGCTGCGTACCGCGATCAGGTTGAAACGCATCACGGGGTTTTCAATGATTTCCCTGGCGCCATTCGTTCCCAGGATGTCCTTGACCAGCTGTCGTGCTTCCCGGCTGATTTCTGCTGCGTCAGGCCTGGCGGAATAGCTGGTCATCAGGTAGCCCTGTTCAAACCGTTCATGGGCCGCCAGGGCATCGTTCTGGGCATAACAGCAAAAGCGCCAGCTTCCTGCGGAAGTCCCCAGCAGATGCAGCGGACGCTGACGATCCTTGAAAAATTCACCCATCAGGGCCTTGTCCAGCCCGGTCAGAACAAACCACTTGGGACCGCCGGAAGCGCCGACCATGACATCCACACTGTCAGGGTTCAGGCCACATTCCCTGATCCGCTCAAGGGCTTTTCTGCCCGCCCTGATTTCCAGAACTTCACTCATATATCTTGCAACTTACCGCTCTTGACTCTGAGCCAGCAACTGCTGACGTATATCCTCGGGAATACGCACGGACTTCTGGTCGCTGTAATCATAGTGAATCAACACAGCCTTACCCCGGGCGACAAGCCGCTCTTTCTGCCAGACCTCATGAAGAATCACCATGGACGAGTTACCGACTTTTTCCAGGCAGGTTTTTATCAGGACATCGGAGCCGTAATAAATCTGGGCTAAATATTCCACGTCGATGCGGGCAAGAATCAGCTGCCAGTCATCGACTCTCATCGCGGGAGAAAACAACCTGAAGACTGGCTCGCGGGCTTTCTCAAACCAGACCGGCAGAGCGGTATTGTTGATATGTCCCAGGGCGTCTGTCTCACAAAAGCGGGGAGAGATGATTTCCTGCCACATACTGCATTCTTCTTATAAATGTTCAGGCTGGCATTATGGCCCGCAGCTGAGGATGAGATCAAACGTCTTGGCTCCTGCTATCACCCTGTCTTCTGATACCTCGCTCTTAATTGGGTAGACATCCAGAGAACCACCTTAAGGATTTCCTGACAGATTAAACCACCCCATACAACTAACCAGAGAAGGACTTCCGTGATCTCAAGGCAGGCAACACAACCCCATGGGACAAGGAACTTTGCAGCCTGGATTACCCTGGCAATCATTTTGCCTGCAGCCTTTGCGGTAAACCAGACCAGCTTGGGTACTGATGGTAAATAAGGAAACATTCCGTGATGGTAAGAGAGCGCCAGCCCTGCAACAGTTGTTGCACTGATAGCACTAATAGCCAGCCCTTCCCAGGTAGAAAGCAAGAAAATGCCAGTCGCCATCGCCAGAGAAACCAGCTGATAATCACTGACATATATTGACACCCACAGTGCAGCCAGAGGGACAAAGGCAGTAAACACCACTTTCCATCCAGCCTGTAGAAAACTTGCACAACTGGCTACTGGTGGGAGCTGACCCAGAACCTGTAAACTGGATGGATCAGGGGTAGCTTCCGGCCCCGACTGAACAGATACCCATATTGCCGGGCAGTGATCAGAAAGAGGACTCTCTCCATCCGGATCTGAATACTGGGGGTAAACAACTGATGAATTCTCCCTGGAAACCGGCTGCAGGTCCGTAACACCTGAATCTGCACTGGCTTGGAAACTCATAAGAAATAAGACAAGGGCCATAGTCACACGAATGAAGAACAGCACGGTAAACTATCCCGATAGAAACGATTAGCGTTAGTGTAGAAGAGAGTAGTGAAGACAATAGATGTTCAATTGCCGGCTTCCAGCTGAATACCCGGAGTCCATTCCAACCACTCTTTCCTGGCTTTGTCGGCCAGTTCAAAGCGCATGCCGCTGGCAATGGGGGGTGCTTTTGACGGTGTGGCGAAGGAGATACCGCCGGACAGCAGGGCCTCCAGTGATTCGGTACGAATCCTGGCACCGCTGAATAGACCTACATCAACGTCTATACCACTGGCATTCCAGAATTGCGAATGCTCGGTTACCAGGGGGGCATAACGTTCATCGATATGAGCAATGATGATTACCCGATCCGCCGGGCTGTCCAGACGAAAGCCTGTCACTTTACCAACAGTAACTTCCCGGTAATACACCGGGTTGCCCCGACGGATCGAGCCCAGCCGCTTACTCAGCAGTTCCACCCTGAGCCCTGAAGCCAGGGGCTGGTCATCCGGAATATCCGCTTCCACGATAAAACGTGTCTTGGTTTCTGCTTTCGATTCCGTGCCGGGAGCGACATTGATGTACTGCCCGGTGACCAGAGTTTCCAGGTTGGCGGTATTGGTCAGCCCCAGCTTTGGGCGTACCAACCAGAAGCGGGAGCCTTTTCGTGCCATCCAGGCAGCATCTTCCTTTAGATGCACTGCCGCGACGATCCCGACTTCGCCCTCCTCCAGCAAAAGCTGCGTGATGCGGCCAACTTCCAGCCCCCTGTATTTAAGCAGTGTCCCCCGCTGCAGTCCCTCGGCGGTAGCAAAGTGCAATTGAATTTTTATGTTTTTTTCCCTGGCGCTGACCGCATCGTCATAGAGTGTAAAAACCTCTTCGTTTTTACTGCCCGCAGCGGCGGGGTCGGGAGAGTCAAATGCTATCCCCCCGGATAACAGGGAGTTCAGCGTGTCAGCCCGTATTTTGAAGCCCTGCAGCCCCCCTTCAAGGGTCAGACCGCTGACATTCCAGAAGCGGCTGCTGCTGTTGACCAAGTGACTGAAGCGGGGCTCGATCAATAGCTTAACAGTGACGCCTTTCCCGCTTAATTCATGTGACTGGACGGAACCTACCGACATCTTGCGATAGAGTACCGGACTGCCGTGAGTGATGCCGGCCAGGGATTCCGCACGGAGCTCCAAGTGAAGCCCCGGGGCCGATGGGGATGCCGGAGGCTTATGAGTGTAGCCCTTGAAAGACCTGGCTGTTTCTGATCTGGACATGTCCACCTGACTGACGTCCATGGCCACATAACGCCCGCCCAGCAATGTCTCAAGTCCCGAAACGCCTTTCAGCCCTATCTGGGGCTCAACAATCCAGAACCGGGCGCCCTTGACCAGGATGGCGTTAAAATCAGGCCGGATTACCGCCCTGGCCAGAATGCCGGCGTAATCACTCTTGAAATCAATCTCCTTGATCAGCCCCACTTCCATGCCATGGAACAGCACCCGGGTTTTCTCCCTGCCCAGGGCCACATCCAGTGGGAATTCTATAGAAACCGGGATACCCACTTCAGCTTCATCGTAATCCCTGTGCAGTTGAAAACGATTGCCATCACCTGCCAGAGGTTCAGGTTCTTCCCAGTCAGGCGTGTAAAAGGAAACGCCTCCCTGGACCATGGAAACCAGGGACTGAGTCCGAACCTTGAGATTGGTCAGGCTGCCGGAAACATCCACACCGCCGGCATTCCAGAAACGGGAGTTACGGCGCACCAGATGGCTAAACTCAGGCTTGATAAAAACCTCGACATCCACGGATCGATCATCATCAGAGAGGTTATACCCCGATACCTCCCCCACTTTCAGGCGACGATAGTAGACCGGACTGCCCAGCTGAATCGACGACAGCTCTTCTGCTCTCAGGAACAGGGTCAGTCCCGCTTCACCTTCTCCCAGCGAAGGTGGCGATTTCAAGGCTATAAAGGTCTTCCGTTTAGATCCCTTCTCCGAAGGTCTGAACGCAATAAAGTTTCCGGAGACCAGGGTATCCAGGCCGGAGATGCCGGCTACCGTCACCTGGGGGCGAACCAGCCAGAAACGACTGCTTTCAGTCAGGTAGGGTTCCATGCGCCGATCCATCTCGATCTCCACATTGATCCCTTCCAGATCCTCCGTCATGGTCATGGCGCGGACTTTACCAACAGCCAGCCCGTTGTGACGGACTTCCGTCTTGCCCACCTTGATCCCCTGGCCGCTGTCAAAGCGGACATGCACCAGAACCCCTTCTTCCTGCAGAGTTTTCCAGCCCATCCAGACCACAGTGACCAGGGCTGCCAGCGGTAACAGCCAGATGGGGGAAAAACCGGGACTCTGTTTGACTTCTTCGTCGCTGGCCTGCAAGTCATCCATGATTGCCTCCCTGGTCGGCTTTTGCTGCTGCATCCCACAACAATCTCGGATCAAAACTGATAGCTGCCAGCATGGTGAGCACCACCACTGCGGCAAAGGCATAGGCTCCGGGCCCTGCTGAGACGGTTCCCAGCTGCCCGAAACGCACCAGGGCCACCAGGATGGAAATAATGAAGATATCCAGCATGGACCACCGGCCGATCCAGGCAATCAGGCGATACAATGTCATCTGTCGTCTGACCGCCATCTGCGGAAAGCGTACCGAGAGCAACAGCCAGGTCATGCCGGCCAGTTTCAGCAGTGGCACCAGAATACTGGCGGTAAACACCAGCAGAGCAATGGGCACCATCCCCTGGTTCATCAAGGCTACCACTCCCGACATAATGGTGTCCGGCCGTCCCTGCTCAAACCGGCTTACTGTCATCATCGGCAGGATGTTGGCCGGGATGTAGAGGAGCGCCGCCGTCACCACCAGCGCCCAGCTTCTGGCCAGACTGTTTTTCCGCCGCACTTGAACGACTGCGCCACACCTTGGGCAATAACGCTCTTGATGAGAGCACACCTGCCGGCAATCCAGGCAGAGCTTCAAGCCCTGCCTGTGACCACTTATTCGAGGTCTGGCTTCGTTACTCGACACTGGACTGTTTCCTGTCGTAACCCAACCCTTCCCACAGATCATGCTCACTCATGTTAATACTGATCCCCAGCTCTGCCAGCATCAGTCCGGCAAAAGAGAAGAGGCCAATGCCGGGGTGGACACTGGCCATATCCGCCAGCTTGATCACTGATACCAGGACACCGAGCAGATAGATTTCCACCATACCCCACTCGCCAAGGTGCAGATAGCCACGGAACAGTCTTCTTGCCAGCCAGCGCCCACGGTTAAGGAACACCGCCAGTAATACTTGCAGAAGCACCAGCAGGCGCACAAGAGGCGCAAGGACCGCGGAGAAAAACACAAGTGCAGCCACCCCGGTCAGCCCTTCTTGATACAAGCCCCGCACCCCATCCAGCATGCTGGCCTTCTGCTCACTGCCCAGGATCTCCATGGACAGGACCGGAAAGAGCATGGCGGGCAGAAAGAGCAGCAGGCCGGAAATCACCAGCGCCAGGCAACGCTCCTGTCCTCCGGGATTGTGGCAGTGCAGAACATGATGACAACGGGGACAGCAAACCCGCCTTTTCCTCCGGGACAACCGCAACCGGGACGCGGGGCGAATAAGCAGATCACACTCGGGACACAGCCACATCTGGCCGGGTAGATAGACGCCCGGATTTTCAGAGGAACTGCTAAGATGACCCATGGCTGTTTACCTGGCAGGTAGTGAATGATGGCCGGTACGGTAACTTTCGTTCACAACGGTTCCTGCTGACACACTGGTACATTTCAGCCCGAACCAGTAGTTATTGGTACAATGCCGGGGAGAAACTGTCCACATTCTTGCGTATAATCCCCAGCTATTTTTAATTTGCTCTGTTATCTTCTTTTATCGGCAGTTCAGGTCAGTCCTCCGCTCCAGCACTGATAACCATCAGTCAGTAGTCTTGGGAGCCTGTCGGACTTAAGACAATTTCATGCTCGAAAGCTTAAGTCTGACAGGCTCCAAGAGCGGGGCTGTCACTCCATGCCTGCAATGGATCATTTCCGTCAAAAGCAGGCGAACAGGGTACTGGACTCCCCTTAGGAGGCTGATCGAGAATAGCGATCAGCCTCCTGGAAGAGCATTGCTTCAAGAGGTTACTTTATGCTTCCCGTCGAGCGTCGCGAACACATTCTGTCTTATGTAGAGGAAAAGGGCTGCGCCAATATAGAAGAGATGGCTTCTAAGTTTGATGTTTCCCAGATGACCATCCGCCGTGATATCCGTACCCTGGAGCAGGAAGACAAGCTCCGGGTGACCTATGGCGGTGCGGTTTCCAAAAGCTTTCTGATGGAAGACATCCCCTACGAGAAGAAAAACGCCGTCAACATCGAAGAAAAGAAATCCATTGCTTCCGAAGCCCTGAAGCATGTAAGAGAAGGTCAGATCGTTCTGCTGGATGCCGGCACCAGTACCATGGCTCTGGCCAAGATGCTGATGCGCATGAAGGTTACCGTCATCACGCCTGACCTGAAAATCGCCCTGCACCTGTCCGACTCCACCACCGCCAAGGTTTACACCACCGGCGGCCTGGTCAGCGCCATCACCAAGGCCCATACCGACGTTTCGGCCCTGAACTTCCTGGACAGCATCAATGCCGACATTACTTTCCTGGCGACCAACAGCTGGAGCCTGGAGCACGGTGTCACCACCGCTTCCACGGATCATTTCTACATTCGCCGCAAGATGCTGGACCGGGCGAACCGCAAGATCCTGCTGGCAGACTCCAGCAAGTACGGCGCTTCCAGCATGAAGACCATTTGTGCCCTGGAAGAGCTGGACTCCATCATTACCGACAGCCGCTTCCATGACGAGAACATTGAAGCGATCAGGGAAGCCGGCGGAACCATCATCCGCACCTAGGAGCCTGTCCGAGAATAGAAAGATCGGCCTGAATTCCAGAAAGAACGGTCCATTTTCCCGATGAATTTGATTGAAGAGGCCCACTATTCGCACAAATTCATCAAAAAAATGGCCTTGTTCTACTGAATTTCATACTCGACCACTATTCTCGGTCAGGCTCCTAGTGTTTCAATGAGATTGATGCCGCCAGGAGGCCGTAATTCACGTCGGATTACGAATTTTCAATTCCAATCCGACGAGTCTGATTGAGCAGGGTGCAGAACCCTGAACGTTTCTGCACCCTGCCGTGACAACGCCATCATTAACCGAAACCTTCTCCGAACTGCCCCGGGTCAATAACGCCAACGTCAGAGTGTGTCAACATTGCAGGACTGGATTGAAGAAGCGACGTCATTATGAATTCAAATAATAATCAGAACACTGATCTCCACGAAGCCATGCGAACCAGCGTTGCCCGTCAGGTGCAAGCCCTGCAGACGCTGGAACAGCGGATTAACGGTGAATTTTCCGAAGCCCTTCAGTTGCTGACCCAGTGCCGTGGGCGCGCCATTCTGTTTGGCATGAGCCAGTCCGGCCTCATTGGTCAGAAGATAGCGGCCACGCTCTACAACGCGGGCCTGTCCAGTCACCTGATCAACCCCTCGGATGCATGGCACGACAATCTCAGCATGGTTGGCCCTGGAGATATCATCATAATGCTGTCGTACAGCGGCAAAACAGAAGAATTGCTTCGTCTCTCTCCCGGTATTCGACATCTGGGCAATAAGGTCATCGCCATCACCGGAGACCCGGATGGGCCAGTGGCAGCACAGGCTGATGTGGTGCTGGATGCCAGTGTGCATGAAGAAAAGGAAGAAAGAGAGTTCGCCCCAACCACCTATACAACCGTTCTGCTCACCATTGGTGATCTGCTGGCCGAAGCACTGCAACGTTTCCAGGCGGTCAATCAGCAGTCCCTGCAGAAAGACCAGAAGATTGCCTGGGTACGCAATATCATGAGCCGGGACACTTTTGGCCGGGTTGCTCCAGACAGCAAGGTGGGAGATGTCATGCAGGCGCTGACATTAAGCGGCGCAAAAATTTGCCTGGTCATGGATAAGGAGATTCTCTGTGGCGTCATTACCGACGGTGATCTGCGCAGAAGACTGTCCGGGGTCGACAGCCTGAGTGGCCTCTCGGCAAGGGACATCATGAACGGCTCACCTGTGAGTATCCGGGAAGAAGCCAGCGTCACTGAAGCCCTGAACCTGATGGAAAAGCAGCATATCCGAGCCCTGGTGGTTCAGGACGCCTCCAACAAGGTGATTGGCGTTGTCACCATTGATCACTGCCGATAGTCGTTTATTCGAAAAACGATAGCGGCCATTCCACGGTCACTATCGGATCAAGACTTTGCCATAGAGAATCATCGGAGAGGTGCCGTTAAAGTCCGAATCCTGATAGAGGTCTATATTGCTCACGGTCTGATTGAGAGGATAATTCCAACGGCTGATAGTTTTCCCTTTCTTTGAGCCAATCAATCCGCCGTAAGGTTCAGCCGGGTTTCCTACGTTTTGTCTTTATCCACCACATAAATCGGGCGGAGCATATGGGCAGTAAAAGGACCATACAGTTTACGAAAGTCCGTAAACCAGCTGCTGAACTTGCCTGGCAGAATCATAAACTCGCCAAAATTGGGATCAAAGATCGAATAAAAGCCCTCTTTCTTCTCACTGGACGTGCGATAGAGGGCAATACTGTGGGCCCCACCGCTGGCTCCCTGAACCGAACCGGAAAACCAGAAAGAATAGACAAAGCCACAACCGCCCCGTGTGATGGTTTCACTTCTCAGGCGACTCTGACTGAATGCCTCATAATTGATTACAGCACTTTTGGCCTCAAGCCCCCTCAGCCTCAGGATCATGGCGTCAGCATGCTCACAATCAGCAGCATCCGACGACCAGCGCGATACAAAAGCCTGCTGCAGAACTATATTAATCCCACCGGCATTCTTATGTAGCACGTCCATACGCTCACTGGCTCTCTGTCTGGGTTTTTCCAGAATCATTCGTAGCCAGTGCAGGGAAAAATTATGGCAGGCTCCCATGTCGGCAATATGTGATCCTGTGCGGGACGACATGGTCAAGGTCTGATCAAACCCGCTTTCAAGAAACTTCACCATGGTACTCAACATCCCTGGGTGATATGTGATTCAGCAATACCGAAACAGTTCTGCCTGTACACTGCTCCGGTCGTAAGATCTGGTACTGTCCCAGTCGAAAGCCTTCTCCACCCAGAGAAGGGGCTGACAGCAGATGACCTGCCAGATCCACCCGACATCGCAGAGGGTCGGCTCTCAGCAGCAAACGGGCTAAAGTATAGAATTCATTAATCAGCTCTCGGGAGTTGTTAATTTCCAGCCACCGGGTACGAGTGAACACCTGAATATGAACGGATACTTCAGCACCTTGCAGCATGACTGCCTGCCCCAGAACCATCCCATGTCCCAGGGCCATACCAGCAGGCCCCAGCCTCCAGACCGAGGATTCATCCAGAGGCTGCCTTAACAGATGGTTCCGCCTGATCCTGACCGGCATCGAAAAATAGTCAGACAGGATTCGTTCAATTCCACCATGATGAGTACTGACCACCTTCAACCGCGAATGAAAGCGAAACAGGACGGCACTCTGCCTGAAAGAACGGCCATGCAGACCATTAAGATCCAGAAAAGCGCTGTCAGATAACGCCTCCTGCTGTTCAAGCGCCTCCACCATCACAGGCAATGAACTGTAACGTTCCACCAGAAAGCGTTTTAACAGCAGGCTCTGGTTAAACAGCTCAACCAGGGCAAAAAGACCGTCATCCTGCCGTTCAATGCTGGCCTGCCTCAAGGCATCCTGAAAGTAATGGGGCATCACGCCCCTGGCACCAGTCAGACACTCCAGGTTAGCCGTTACACGGGGCTCTGGTTCACCTCGCTCTACAGCCAGAACTTCACTGTTCGACCAGCAGTCATACAGCCGGGTTTTAACCTCTGGCAGTTTCCCGTCAACAGACAACAGTAACCGTATAGCCTGACTGAACTGAAACAGACCAGGACGTCTCAGCAACTTTTCAAGAAGAAGCTCAGCCATCCGCTCTTACCGGAAACTCTATGGTTTTTCCATCTGCTCCAAACTGCGCAACCAGATGACTGTGACTGCCGAAAGGTCGCCAGAAATTCAGCATCTGATCCAGTAACAACAGAAACAGGGAAGCAGGAACAGCATTCAGTTTATGACGATCCAGTATGACCCGGTAACCACTGCCCTGACTGACAAAGTAATGACAGCCACTACGACAGGGCCTGATCTCTCGGGTACAGACCAGGGACTGAATAGAGTCAACCAGCTTCCGGGATACTCCGGGCCGTTCGTGAACAAACAGACTGAGTATCTGCCGGAGACGGGTGGCCTCTTCGACATCCATCCTGAAACTCCGGATATTCAGCTGTAAAGCGGACAGCAGCTGCCAACCCTCCCCGGCCAGCAGACCACCAGGAATGGGCTCAGACGTACTTTTCAGTAGTCGCCCATCGCAGGGAAGTGCTACTCCCGCCGGTCTCAGCCTGGCAGAAACAGGCAGCCCACCGGCTTGCGGATCATATCCCAGACACAACACAGCCAGTACTCGTGCGTTTCTTTCTGCTCCGGAACGGCTGTCCTTGAACTGTAAACAGTCTCGTACCACGCTGAGAACAAACTGCCAGCTCAACTGGGCTGCCTGCTGGCCATAGCTGGCGTGAAACAGATCTGGAAGTGTGATTGTCTGTTCAGGCTCAGTAACGTCTTTGACTGACAATACATCGTACACCCGGGTCTCCGGATAAAGCTGCCCCAGGACGATAGGAACATCCCGCTCGGTATGATCAAAACTCACAGGATTTGCCGCAACCTCATAGAGGTTGACCGCAGGCACACAGCCTAATGTTAAATGCTCTCTGCCAACGTCCTTCTCAAGACCGGTCACACTGTCGTCCATTAGAAACCAGAGGCTGACTTCAGGACCTGAAAGCATTTCCAGCACCTCCAGAAGATCCAGAGACAGAAACCGGAAAAGTTCAGGTGCCAGAAAGAAATCCCTCAACAGGCGCTGGGCCTCAAAAAGGCTTGGAGCGCAGGGCAGAAGAGAGTTATCTGACTCGAACAGAGGCCAGGAAATTTTTGCCGGAGAAAGCAGCGCTGAATGCCCATAACAGCAGACCCCAATCCCCACCAGTGAGCTGAAGAGCAGATCCAGCAGTTCATTGGCCCGAACAGCATCCGGGCTTGCATAGAACTCTATATTGGACGCCACGCACTCCCCCAGAGCCGTTTCACCATCTGCGGATCGAAGATTTATTCTGAGAGCGCTGACCACCCCTTTACTCATCCCTGCTAACTCCAGAGGCAGTGGTTCTGACATCATGACGATCTCTTCAACCAATATGGGCAGAAGCTGAACCGGCTTGCGTGTATAAAACCTGTATGGTCGCCCTTTGTGAACCAGCTCCAGAGGCGTTTCCATACCAAGAGTGGCTCTACCTTTCAACGATCCAGTCTCGAACTGTACGATCCCCATCGCCGGAACCGGCTTGAGGAAGTCCGGGTAAAACAGCTGCAGCATCTGTCGGCATACGGATTCATAACCGTCATCCAGTTGTAACTGCAACCGGGCACCGAGCCAAACGACACCTTCCAGTAACCTCGCCATATCCGGGTCAGAAGGCATTCCTCCTGCCAGCTCCAGAGCCTGGGCAGTTTCCGGCCAGTTACTGGCGAACTGCCTGAGATGCTCTGAGAGCAGCTGCAATTCCCGTTCATAAACCAGTCTTAATGGGTTCAGGTCATCCGAAGATGGCATGGATAACTCACCTTATACTGGAAGTTGCGATTAAGACTGTCTGCGACCCCGCCTTCAATCAGAAACACCAGCCCACCACCGGCTCTATCCACAGAAACCTGGATTCGGTTCAGTCGTTTTTCATAGCGGGCAATACGCTTTTCCAGAATCCGGCACAGGCTTTCCCTGTCCGACGACAGTGTCTGCCAGCAGGGCACACCAAAACCGGGCAATCCATTCGGCTCACCCACTGAACCTGGATAGGCACGAGTCGACAGCAGGCTCGCCAGGGCAAACACAACGCTCTCCCGGATCGCCTGGGTGTCCTCATGGGTATAACAGTGCACAAAATGTTCAATCATGATTCTGACGACAGTTGCAGCCGAATGCTCAGTTCAGCCTTTGCCAGGCCAGGCGGCAGATTAGGAAACAGTGCCAGTGAAGCCAGGTACCGACCTGGCACCTGACTTTCAGACACCTGCATACGAGCCCACTTCAGGGGATAAGCAGCCAGATACGACAGATCACTGATATCCGAATGACTGCAATAACCATCCAGCCACTGCTGCAGAAAATTGCAACACTCCGCTGCTGTATCCAACCGCCCGACCCTGTCCCGGATCATAACCTTCAGATAATGGGCGAAACGACAGAGGATCAATAGCGGCGGCAGACTAGGCTGATCCCTGCTCTCATCGTTCAAAGCACCCGCCACCGGCATGGAAAAAAAACCCGCCGTGCCATCCAGCCAGGCGCTGGAGAGAGGCAGAATCCCAAGATCTGCGTAAGCAGACTCCAACACTTCTGAGAGCCTGATTTCCGCCACAGGCTTATAACCGTGATCACCCGATAAAGAACCAGGTAATACAGAGCCTCCCTCGACCCCTTCTCCCCAGGCCAGCATTCCTGCAAACCAGCCGTATAAACCGTACTCTCGCAGCACAATGGCCAGCAAAGCATAACCACTGTGCAGAAAAACCGGTGCCGTTGACCGGCCCTCAGATTCGTTCCAGTCCAGAGTGAACCGGGGCCAGGTCACGATCAGAAAGTCAGACACAGCCTTCCTGCGGATAGACTGGAATGTGGAGAATTCCTCCGATCCCCCCAACCGCTCAAGCCTGTCCGGACTGAAAGCCAGTGAAGGGTTATCTTTCGTCCATTCAGAACCCAGCCCGAAGACCACAGGGCATAGAGAGACCTCCCCCAGTTCCGCCATCAGTCGCACCATTTCCTGCTGTTCGGAACCCAGGTTGTGGAAGAACTCAAAATAGTAATCCAGCATAACCAGCCCAAAAGGCTGTCCACCCAGAGTACAGAGCGCTTCCTCGTGAATCCGGTGATAAACCAGTGTCTGATAAAGATTGGCCGACAGCTGAATATTGCTAATCATGTCCGACTCACTGATATCGATAATTTTTACCAGTGCATCGCTCTGCGCAGGTTGTTGCTGCACCAGCCAGTGAATCCCCTGCCAGGTGGCCTTTAACTCAATTAACCCCCTGTCACGATTGATCCGGGCAAGCTGGCAGCTCACCCGATCATCAATCTCAGCAACCAAGCGGACAATAAAAGCGGCCAGCCTCTGGTGAGCCTCCATCAGCTGGCGCCTGGGATAGCAGCGACGGTTCTCAGGGAAGCCGTCAGTTCTTCCATCTGCAACCAGGGCCGGAGATAGGCAACAACCGAATAACAGCCAGGACGCCCTCTCTGCTCAACAACACTGATCTTAGACTCTCTTAATGGACACTCGGCTCTTGCCTCATTGCCTATGGCATTGGGGTTGGTGTACTGGCAAATCCAGTCAGTCAGCTCCCTTTCCACGTCTTCCGGTGTCAGGTTAGAGCCAATACGATCCCGACCGATCACTTTCAGATAGTGAGCAATACGGCCACTGGCCATAACATAAGGCAGTCTGGCTGAAATAGCAGCATTGGCGGTAGCATCCGGATCAACATATTCCTGGGGTTTCTGTGCAGTCTGGGCTCCCAGAAAAACGGCATAGCTCTGGTTCCTGTAGTGCACCAGAGGTAGGAAACCGAGATCACTCATCTCCTTCTCGCGCTCATCCGTCAGATTGACCTCAGCCGGACAGAGCTGGACACGATCACCGGAATCTGACAGATAGGTAAAGTTGGGAAGATTCTCAACCTTGCCGCCGTTCTCCACTCCCCGGATGGCGGTACACCAACCGAACTGGGTGAAAGCCTGGGTCATATTCAGCGCCAGGTCATAGGCGGCATTGGTCCAGACAAAATCTTTCTCCTGATCAAACTGCACATGGCCAGTATCGTCCTTAATCAGCTCTTCAAAGTTAAAGCGCTTCACCGGCAATGTATCAGGGCCATAAGGTAAACGGGCCATCACCCGTGGCAGGGTCAGAGTGACATAACGGGAATCATCACTGGCACGAAAGGCATTCCAGGCACCATAAAGCGGATCATCAAACCCTGCCGCCACCGGTCGGCCTTCCGCCAGGGCTGAAAAGGCGGGCAGCTCAAACATTGCCGGCGTGGTAGCGGCAATAAAAGGGCAATGACTGGCTGCTGCCACTTCGCCGATATACCGCAGTAAAGTCACATCTTCATCCCTGTAGGTGAATGTCATATCACCCAGTAGCAGACCATAGGGCTCACCTCCCGCAGTACCATATTCTTTCTGATAAACTGCGTTAAACAGTGGACTGCGATCTACGGTGGGGGCATTCTCAAACTGGGCCAACAGCTCTCCGGGTGTAGCGTCAAAAAGGCGCATTTTCAGGTCGGCCCCCAGTTCCGAGTTTCGAACCAGCTTCTGCAAACCTCGCCAGCTTCCTTCCAGATTGCTGAATTCGGGACAGGACATAACCCCAGACAGTTGTCGTGAAATAATTCGATCAAGCTTCTCCACCGCCTGATTGATCGTACTGGTCAGATTGCCACCCCACTCAACATTGCCTGCGCTGTACTGTTTCGCCAGAGTTTCCAGCAGAGCATTCAACTCACCTTCGTTGGTCTGCCCGCGTGCGGCAAGAATAGCTGGCAACACTCCATCCTTAAATGGATCAGCGGCTTCTTCGGCAGCGCCGTTTTCATCATCACTCATGACTCTGCTCCTTACTTCTCTATACCCAGTTCACCTGCCAGTTTTTCAACCAGTTCATTATTGCTGATCACACCTCTCAGGGACTTTTCCAGGTCCCGGGAACGATCAGCCTTCCCCAGCAGAGACATAAGCTGGTTGCGAACCCCGACAAGCTCCTCCAGCACCGGTACCTGCTGCACCAGCTCGCCTGGTTCAAAGTCATTCATGCTGTGAAAGGCCAGGTCGCAGACAATCGGTTCACCGCCCTCTTCCAGCACATTGTCCACTTTCAGGCTAAGCATCGGACCAATCCTGGACATCACCTGATCAAAGTTATCCTGATCAACCTGGATAAACTGCCGATTTTCAATCGGCACTTTCTGGGTATCCGGTTTACTGCCAGACAGATTGCCAATCACACCCACTACAAAGGGCAGCTCACGACTCTGAACAGAGCCATTGGTCTCCACATCGTAGGTAATGCTGACGCGATTTCTACTGATCCTTTTATGCTGAGAATTAAGGGGCATGGTCGTTCACCCTGTAGCTTGATCATGAATAGGTTTAAGGAATATGTGAGGCTACTGATTTCCGGACAGTACTTTGCCCGTTGGCAGGTCGAAGGTGACCAGCCCGCCAGCTTCCAGCTCACCGCTTGCTGTTTCGTGCCAGTGCTTGACCTTGATCAGGTTGTAGGCAATCGCAATGGTTTCATTAGGCTGGTCGCTGTCTGCTCCGCTGATGGAATAGGAGACAATCCTGGCCTTCTCCAGTTTGACCTGAAGGTATACCTGCACCCCCTGTCCCTTTCGATCCGGTTTGGTGGCGATCAGATCAAACACCTTGCCTTCAGATCCCGGAATATAGAGACATGAGAGTATATTTTCAGAAGCACCACAGAGTACCTTCTTGACCACCAGTTCCTGCATGCCAACCATCCCGGAATCTGCATTAAAACCATCGCCAATATCCATTCCCACCGAGCGGACAGCTCCCCACTGAAATGACGCAATGGTAAACCAGCCATCTTTAGCCAGGCTGTCGCCGCCCGTAAATTCGGCAGTCGATGCTCCTTTGGGGGTCTGCCCCTCTATACGCATATAAAGTGATGCCATAATTCAACCTTTAGTGAATGCAGGTGAAAGCGTTGGAACGATCGACAAAATCAAATACGAATTAAACTTCAAGGCCACTGTTTAAATAAGATCCTGTGTCAGAACTTTTCCAGGCGTTTCATGGCTTTCGATCTGCAACTCTGGAGGTTCGCCATGCTTCAGAGTGGTTGCATTCGTCTCCAGAGGTTCCCTATGTGAATCCTTGTGAGAAGAAGAATAGACCGAGGCAGGCGCATTTCCAGCTGAGTTGTCGGTAATCCTGTCAGTCAGTTCCGCCAGACCTGCCCGTCGACAGATTTCATTGTGTAGATCCTGTCGTTCACCGGTCATTTTGAACAACAGCTCGGGAAAACTGAGGTCAAGCCAGTCCAGCGCCTTTTCCAGCTGCCAGGAAACAGGGCTGTGAGGTTCTGCCTGACGAAAATAGGCCACCAGCTCCTGCAATCGGGTACGGGCTCGCTCTCTGCTCATACCCTCTTCCACGGCCTGCAATGGGACTGGTTGTTTCTGAATACTTTCTCTGGCCGTAATCTCTTCGACAGGATTGGCCATTTGAGTACCTGACTCGTTATACGCACCATAGACTTCTGCCGGAATATAATGCTGAAGAACGTCGATACAGCTATTTAAGCTAACGGCCAATTTTTTAATATGGGCAGGCTGATCCACGGTCTGAAAATAAGCAGGTAGTTTATCCAGAATCAGCTTTACACTCTTCAGATCGTCGCAACTGGAACAAATCCAGTCCAGATCTGGCGACAGCTCATCAATATCCAGTTTTTTTACTTCGGTCAGAGAGAGTCCATTCACCAGCGCAGCATCCACCAGAGGCCCCAGAATGGGCGGCTCCCCACTCTCATCCAGCAGGATACTCCCCAGTCGTTTAACGGCCGCTGTGTAATCTTCCGACTGTTCTGGGCAGTTCTGAAAAAATCCATCCAGTAACTTGAAGGATAAGGCCAGGTTCATCCAGGGAGACTCAGTGAAAAGACTGCTGTAAGCCAGCCAGCCCAGCCATTCCGGCGACCACTGCCCTTTATTGAGAGCCTCAAGCAACCAGTCATGACAGTTCCGCCAGGCTTTTACCTGTACTTCCCTCAATCGACTGGCCTCTGCTTCCTCCGGCTCCTGTCGCCAGGCTCTGGTGGCAGAATGAGCTTCGGCCAGAAAAGTACGCAGCATCCGATACTCTTCCGCCGTCGTAGACAGCACCAGATCGCCAGAATCATTCAGGGCAGCCAGCCATGTCTGGATTAATTCATCATTTAATGTCATCACGGGAATAAATAACGTTCAGCATTTTATCTGCTAGGCTAGACCAAAAATTCACTGATTGATTTCTGATCAGCAATACGGCTCTGTCACGGGGAGTAAAAATGGCAGCCACTGCATTAACAACAGATAACCGTCCGCTCATTGCAAAGGATGAGTCGGGGGCAGCTTATGTCGTCACACAAATGGAAGTGGAAGAAAAAATCAGTGAACCCTTTAAGGCAGAAGTGACGCTGATTTCGAATCAGTTTGACCAGGATAACGCCCTGGGCAGAAAATTGACCGTCACTTACCAGCCCGGTATTGGCCAGAACCGTAAAACAGCCTTTGTCATTAATGGCATTATGACCCGGATCACCGCGGTTTCACCGGCATCGGCATCAGCAAACTGTGCCTGGCAGATCACTCTGAAACCCTGGATTTCCATGCTGGAGCTGAGAAAACAGTGTCGTATTTTCCAGACGATGGATATTAAAAAGATCATCGACACCCTGTGTTCAGATTACAGCCTTGATACGCTCATAAAATTCGACACCAGGGACAGCTTTGAAACGCGTGAATTCTGTGTGCAATACAATGAAAGCGACCTGGACTTTCTCAGTCGACTGCTGGCTGAAGAAGGTCTGCACTATCATTTCCAACATTCAGACAAGAGCCATACCCTTACACTGGGCTCAGATAACCAGGCCTTTACCACCTGTACTGATGGTAATATCGAGTATTCCGCTACCGCAAGCAACAGAACCACCAGTCTCCTGCAATGGCGTCCGCTTCGGGAGATTCATCCCCAGGATGCAGTGACCATAGGCTACAGTCGAGAGCAAGCCGTTCCAGTCAATAGCCGCTGCGCCCAGTCTGCCAGCGCAACTGGCCAGTCCACCGCCAGCACGAATACTCAGTGGCTCTCCCGACTTATCGCCCAGGAAGCGGCCGATCAAGCAGCCTTGTCTGCTATTCATCAGGGAGACTGCCAGAGCCAGAGAGTAGCTGTACAGAGTTCGTTTCCGGGCCTGCATTCCGGTGTTCGCTTTAAACTGGACAGCCACCCGGACTCGAAACAACAGGGAGAATATATCGTTGTCCAGGCTATCCATCATTTCCATGCTGGAGAGAAATCCCGGCAGAAGGAGTACAGCAATGATCTGGTCTGCCTGAAGTCAGATTTTCCTTACGCCCCTCCCAGCCGACCCGGCCCCAGGATTTCCGGTGTTCAGACTGCAACCGTATCCGGCCCTGATGATCAGGAACTGTATACCGACGGCAGTGGCTCCATAAAAGTTCGATTTCACTGGGATACCTCAGACAGTCAGGGTGACAGCTGCTCTGCCTGGATACCTGTGGTGCAGCCCCTGGCCGGTCAGGGTTTTGGTGCAAGCCTTCTGCCAAGAGTTGGCCAGGAGGTAGTCGTGAGCTTTGTCGATGGCGACCCTGACCAGCCCCTGATCACCGGCTGTCTATATAACGGCAAACATACGACACCCTACGACGATGGCAATATTATGGGCCTGAAGACCCTCTCCATGACCAGCGGCAATGGTGGTCATGAAGTCCGGCTGAATGACAAGAAAGACAGCGAAGAGTTTTACATTCGCTCCCAGAAAGACCTCCAGCTGGAGGTCATGAATGATATGAGCACAGCGATTACAGGCAATCTGAAAGAAGAAGTTGATAAAGACCACAATGTCGCCATAAAGCAGAGTTCTGTACTGAAAGCCGATCAGAATGTCGCCCTGGAAAGTGGCCAGAACTTTTCTCTCAAGTCGGGTTTAGACCTTAAAGTCAGGGCAAACGCTTCAGCCACTTACAAATCCACGTCGGATACGAAAATCAGTGGCACACAGGTTGCCATTGAAGCCCAGGCTGGCATCAGCCTTAAATGCGGAAGCAGTGAACTCAAGATGGATCCCGGCAGCATTACCATTAAAGCGCCCATGGTGACGTTAGAGGCCCAGGCCATGCTTTCCCTGAAAGGCCTGTGTGCTGAACTCAAAGGCACGACCCAGACGGCAATCAGCGGACTGATTATCGACGTCAACGCAAACACCTGCCTCTGCCTGAAAGGGTCGGCTATGGTGATAGTTCAGGGTGGTTTAACCAAGATTAACTGACAGCTTATGAGTATATTGATCAGCGATGATATACCAACCCTTCTTGGTCTTTTTGACAGCGATAATATCCGGGAAATGGCTCTGCTGCAGCCAGACGTAAATCACCTGCTGACCGAGTTGCTGAAGGCGCAGAGTTATGAACCTGCTGTCGCTTTTCTGGCCCATACTCTGCAGCCACAGTTTGCCATAACCTGGGCCTACTTCTGCCTGGTTCACGCTCACATCCCATGGAGTGACGGCGAATCAGACATAATTGCCAAGGCCAGACAATGGTTGACAGAACCCGATGAGAACCATCGCCGCCAGCACGAAACCAGCCTGGAAACAACAGGAGTCACCTCCTCCGCAGGCTGGCTGGGTCAGGCTATCTTCTGGAGCGGCGGCAGTATAACGCCAGAAAAGGCTCCTGCTGTCAGCCCCCAGCCTTTTTTACTGGGCCATGCATTGTCCGGGGCAGTTCAGCTGGCGGCGACGGCGGACAATGGCCAGAGAAGTCATGTGCTTTATCCCCTGTTTATCAGAACCGGCTTGCGAGTGGTGCAGGGGCTACCCAGAGAGAAACTGCTTACTATCTGTTCGGAGTCCATTTCATGATGCCAGCAGCCCGGGCCACCGATATGCATGTCTGCCCCATGCAGACGCCTGCCCTGCCGCCTGTTCCCCATGTGGGTGGCCCTATACTGCCACTGCCTTCTACAGTATTGATTGGTGGCTTGCCCGCCGCAACTCTTGGACAGCCCTGTGTCTGTATCGGTCCGCCAGATCTTATTCTGTTGGGCAGCATGACGGTACTGGTTAATGCCCGACCATTGGCGCGGCTGGGAGACAGTACTGTTCACGGAGGCAGCATTGTGTCCGGCTGCCCTACAGTTTTGGTAGGAGGCTGACCCTGTGATGGGAAGTAAGCCTTTGTTTCTGCTGCTCTGCCTCTGCCTCTCTGGCTGCGCCAGCTGGTTCCAGAAAGAGACCCAGGTCCGGCTCACCATCAAAGCTTCTGACCAGATCAACCCCGGCAATACAAGCGACAGCAATCCTCTGTTTATTCAGGTACTGCAACTGAAGGATACGGCCCGGTTTCAGCAGGCTGATTTTCTGAACCTATATAAGAATCTGTCTGCGACGCTCGGTGACGAACTGGTTTATCTGCCCCCTGCCATCCCGGTCCGGCCCGGGGAAACGCTGGAACAGATCATCAAGCCCGAGCCAGGCAGTCAGTACATCGGGCTGATCTATTTTTTCAGTCAGTACCAGCAGTCGACCACCCGACACTGGTTATCTATAGAGCCCAGCAGGGAACAGTGCATCCAGGTCAATCTGTCCAACACCCTGGCCACTATCAGCCAGAAGTGCCCCTGATTTATTCGCAGTCGTTTACAGGAGATGCTGACTTGAAACCCTATTCCGTATGCTGGCTGGAAGGTGCTTTTATGACTCCGCAACACTTCCAGCAACAGGAACGCTTTCTGACTCACTTCACCAGCCAGTATTACGGACTGCTGAATCCGTCTCGATTTGGCTTCGCAACCCTGGACATTGACTCGGTTCTGCTGTCTGCAGGTAAGTTTGGCATTACCGGTGCGGCAGGGATTTTTCCCGACCATAGCCCTTTCATTATCGATGAATTACTGGTGATTTCGATCCCGGAAAACACTTGCGACGCCATTGTTTACCTGACTCTCCCTATTCACCGCTATGGTACGGCTGAGGTCAGTGAAAGCCCCAGCACCCGCTATCAGTACTATGCCGAAGATATCATCGACAGCATCAACCCCCAGTCCCCCGTTGCCCGTGTAGAAATGGCACGTCCCAGCCTTGAACTGATGATCAGCGATGATGATAGCGCCGGTTACACCCGGATTCAGGTGGCCCGTATTACCCATATAGACAACGATGGAGCAGTTCATCTGGATAACAGGTTTATTCCTTCGGCCCTAAACCTGCGCACATCCCGTTTTGTACTGGACAAACTGGAAGAACTGTCTGGGCGCATCAGCCAGAAAACCCGAACCATTGCTTCCCGCCTGAGAAGCGGACGGCACTTCAAAAGTGAGCAGTCACTCTGGCAGGATCAGTTATGGAGCGTCATCCTGGGTCAATGGAAAGCACGGCTGGGTGTATTGATGACACAGCCCTTTCTCTGCCCCTTTATTCTCTACAAAGAGCTGTTTGTGATGATCGGCAGCCTCGGTGGCCTGTCGGAAGAGACTCCACCAGAACCTCTGAACCTGCACCCGGACGCTCTGACCCAGATCATGCCTGAAGTGTTCAACTTTCTGCTGTCAGCGCTTGATCTGGCCTCCCGGGAATCAGTGATTGAACTGTCTCTGGATGACTCACGCTTTATCAGCAAACGAATACTGTCTGCCATGCTGCCGCTCCAGGTGAATCATACACACCGCTGCATTCTTTCGGTCTCTGCTCCTGAGGATGCTGCCTGGCTGATGGAAAACATTCCCAGGTTTGTCACCCTCGCTCCGGAGACCCAGATAGATGAGTTACTGAGAACTGCAATGCCAGGGCTGGAGCTGTCTCCTTTAACCATGCCTCCTGTTGAGTTGAGCCTTCCCGATTGCCAGACCTTTGTCGTAGACACCCTGTCCCAGGCCTGGAAACAGATGCTACAGGAAAATGGTCGTCTGAATGTCCATCTGGATCGACAGCTTGGAGAACCAGAAATCAGACTTTTCCTTATTCAACAGACATAAATAGCCATGAGCAAAGGAAACGTTATTTCGTCCACAATGATGAAAAAGTTTCGCGGTGAACAGACATGAGCGATTTGGAAAGCGCCGATATTACCCAGGCCAGATCAGGCCATCTGATTCCGGCGGGGACGCCCCTACAGCCCTTTCTGCAGGAAATGATTCCCATCCTGACCGGGAACCCCTATATCAACGAGGCCATACCCCTGCTATTGCTCATTACCAGCTTGCAACGGCTTGATCCACCCACCAGCATTGCCACCTATCATAAGCACCTGCTGAATCATCTGGTGCTGTATCGGAAGAAACTGCTTGAGCAGGACGGCACTCGGGCTACCTTTGTCCTGGCTGCAACACTGGATGAACTCACTATGCAGAGCGAATGGAGCGCCAGCGACTGGATCGGGGAAACACTCTGCAGTCGTCTGTTCAAACGTAGAGACTCCGGACGCCAGTTTTTCCAGATTGTTAAAGGCTGGCTCAAGTCTCCCCAGGACAATATTGAGCCACTGCTGTTGGCCTACCTCTGTATCAAACTGGGTTTCAGGGGACAGTTTCGTTACCGAAACCAGGATGTCCTTGATTCTCTGCAGGTATCTCTCTATCACCTGCTCCTGCAGGAAGGCCAGCTGAACAAGATGCCTCTGGGCTTCGATATTCTGGAGAGTGATATTCACCCGGTACGAAGTGCTTACTATCGACGGTCCGCCTTGATTCTGGCCGGGCTGATCAGCCTGCTGGTCGCAGTGGGTGGCTCCTGGATCTTTTCCCAGAAAGAATCCAGTGTGGAATCACTGAGGCAGGCCAGCATTGTCACCAGTTATCCCACCCAGGGCTATCGTCGGGCCACACCGGAAGAGATTCATGAGCTTATTTTCCAGAAGCAGAAATATTAATCTTGCCCTGATCATTTCCGCCATCCTGACCCTGCTGTTTGTGACAAGCTCTGTCACTGCCTGGCTGTTTCACTATCGATTGACGGCACTGATACTGGCCTGCACGACACTTGTCGCTCTGGTGCTGTTCGTTTTGAGCCTGCAACTGAAAAGAAAGGATAGTCTCGACAGCCATGAAAGGCTGTCTATCCGATCGCTCAACAGATACCTGACCATGGTCTTCAGTAAATCATCTGTCCGGAATAAATACAGCCCCCCCTGCTTTCTTGCACTTTCACAGAACGAGGAAAGCCCGGAAACGCTGTTCGAAAGTATGGGACTCGAGCATCTGCAATATCCTTCAGTCACCTGCTCCAGTGTTACAGCCTGGCGTAGCAGTCACTGCATGATGCTGCATACCTGCACAGGGCAGCAGCACAGTAATGACAACGAAGACAGCGAATGGCAGGCCCTGCTCAGACAGCTCAGGCTCAAACGCCCTCGCCAGCCACTCAGTGGCATTGTAATCATCCTTCCCACAAGTATTCTTACCGCCCGTGATGAACAGCATGAAGCTTATATGGATGCTACTGTTGCCCGATGTCACTCGGTTATCACAACCCTTAAGCAAAAGCTCCCCGTGATCTTCCTGATATCCGGAACAGGTCAGCTTTGCTGCATTCATGAACTTTGCCAGACCCTGCACCGGGACGAACTGGCCTCTCCTCTGGGTCATATACGACCACTGACATGTATTGAATCAACTGAAAGCTGGTTCAACGCTTCCTGGCAGAAGTTGCTGCAGAAACTCTACTACCGGCAGACCGAATCCCTGGGCCAGATATACGATGACAGATCTTCCAGCAGCAGCCTGGGTGCGCTGTTCCAGCTGGCTTTGCTGGGGGATCAGGTCAAATCGGTTCTGGTCCGCTTTGCAACATCCTTTCTCAATGAAGAGCTGGATATTGCCGGGTATTTTCTCTGCCTGACCCCTGAAGACACTCAGCAGATTGACCTGTCATCTCTCTATTGTCAGTATCATTTCGCTACAGGAAAGCATCCGGATAGCTACTCTGTTCAAAGTCAGCAAACCGCCTTTACCCGCGACCTTGTAGCACGGATTCTGATTCCCGTGACAGCACGAACCGGATTGAATAAACGTTCTGAGTTTATTTACCAGCTTTTTCGTTACACATGGTATTGCTTTGGACTGGCCATGCTGTCTCTCTCGGCCTGGTGGTTATACGCGAACTACGCCCTGGAAAATCAGCTCAACAAGGCCACGACCTCGGTTGTCAGCCGTTATGTGGTAGAGAGCAGCAATAAAACCAGCTCCCTGTATGTAACCTTATCGAGTCTGGGTGCTCTCAGGGAACTTATCGATAAATACGACGACGTGCCATCATTATTTATTCCTTCCCGAATGAGTCACAGGATCGTCAAAAAAGAGTTGACCCAATACTACCAGCAACAACTCAGACTGAGGCTAAGTCCCTATCTGATAGACGTATTCTCCACCTCTCTGACAGTGCAGATCAGAAATGAAAATGCCCATGGCATCTTCGAAAGTCTTCGCCTGTACCAGATGCTGTTCGATGTCTCTGAACTCAATCACTCAGAATTACATAAAGGCGCCCTGGCCCTGCTTATCGAACACTTCGGCCTGGACAAGCTTTCCAGTGAAAAGCTGGCGCTTCAGCTTCATGACTATCTCGCCCTGCCCGATTACCCGACCTACCAGCCCGATATGCATCTGATCGCTGCTGCTCGAGGCAGGCTTCAGGGGCTGACCGACGCTCACCTTGTTTACCGTCGTATAAAAGTGATGCCCGAGTACCACCAGAACACTCCTCTGGAAAAAATGATGGGCACACACTTTAACCGGGTTTTTGCCATTGATGACGCAGCAGTGAGCGATTGTCAGAAAGGCCACTTCGCCCTGTTCACAGCCAGGGGCTGGAAAGCCGATCTGTCCCCGGATTCTCCCCTGATCATGAATAGCCTGCTGGATATCCGCAAGCTACAGGGAAAATATAAACCTGTTTCCTCCAAAACCGCAGTGACCATCAGCGACGCAGTCAGGCAGCGGTTTACAAAGGAATATATATCTCGCTGGAATGGCGTACTCAGCTGCATTTACATCAAGCCAGTCAACTCCATTGACGATCTGGAAGAAACCATCAGCTATCTCGCCCAGTGGGGCAAGTCACCGATGAACGATATTCTGGAAACGGTCAAAGCGAACACCTGGTTCCCTTCCGATATGATGCAGGCAGACAATACTGAAGAGTCATCTGGCGAGCCTCTTGATCTACTGGCTACTGACAGGGTGAAAGGCGCCATCTTTAATGAGGACGATATCCTGACCGAAGCCTTTGCCGACTACCATCGACTGCTGGACGAAAAACAGGGCATAGTCTTCGCCCAGAGTTTCCAGCAACTGCTGGAAGAGATATACCACAACCTTCATGTAATGAGAGCTTCGGGCAACCAGCCCGAACTTGCTTTCCTGCAAATCAGGCAATTTGTTGCCGGGGCTCACCCGGTCAAGTCCCTTGGCTTCCTTGCCCTCAGTCAACCCAATGCTGTTCGCCGCTGGATAGAAGAAGTGATATCCGAATGGGCAAGATTCCATATGCAACTGGCAGGGGAATACATCCAATCCCAATGGCTTGAAGAAATCATCCCCCTCTGGCGGCAATATCTGGACAACCGCTTTCCAGTTGCTTCACAAGCGGGCAACCATATTGACCCGGATGATTTCCAGGACTTCTTTGGCCCGAAAGGGCAGTTACAGGCCTTCCATGATACTTATATCAAGCCATTTATCAGCAAGAACCGACCTGCCCGCCTGATCGCCCAGCAAAGCATCCACTTTACACCCGCTGTGCTTGAACTGTTCAACAGAGTAACCACCATTCGCTCTGTCTGTTTCGACAAACAGGGTCTGTTGAATATTAATATGTATGTGAGGGTGCAGTCTCTCAGCCCTGAGTCTACCCACTATGTATTAAGTGATGGCGTTACCGAGATTCTCTACCGACACGGGCCCGCCCTGTGGCAGAAAGTCAGCTGGCCAGTGGATGATGATAACCAGACTCTCACGTCTGCTTTCTATACAGCAGAGAAACAACTCAGCGAAAACACCTACTCAGGCCCCTGGGCCTGGTTGCGATTGATTAACCATTCTATGACAGTGGCAGAAACCAGGGACAATATCCTGAGACTCCGACATGAGCAGGAAGGCCTGCTGGTGCATATTCATCTGAAAGGTTCTTCACTTAACCAGAGTATTGAAAGTGTACTGAATTCACTGAAGGATATTTCCCTGCCGGAAGAGATTGTCCGGTAGCCCTTATCGACACCCAGCTCCCCCAAAAGCCAGCCAGAACCTGCTCAGAAAAGGCAACAGGGTCTCTATAGACTGACTGATGATAAGGATTCCAATGAGAGTAATCGTCTACGAAAAGACCCCATGTTCAAGCTCGCCACGGGACACATCCCTCTGGACAGTACTAGAAATCTGGCGTCAGCACCTACTTTTACAAGACTGGGACAATCTATGACCCGGTCTGATATTTACAGGTGATTGGCGTTGTTATCATTGATGACTGCCGATAGTCGTTTATTCGAATACCGATACCGGCCATTCCACGGCCACTATCGGATCAAGCCTTTGCCAGAGTGCTGAATGAATAACCCTGTCCGGATCAAGTTCCTCACGCAATGCCTGGATTTTTTCGATACCCTCCTGATACTGGGAGCGCAGTAACTCATCAGGCACGTGAGTTTCCTTCAGCAGATGTACTTTAACCCCCAGTTCCGCCACCTGCTCACTCAGCTCGCGGAAGAAC
Organism: Endozoicomonas sp.; assembly: GCA_051008495.1. Taxonomy (GTDB): domain Bacteria; phylum Pseudomonadota; class Gammaproteobacteria; order Pseudomonadales; family Endozoicomonadaceae; genus Endozoicomonas_A. The sequence goes on from JBPCXN010000127.1 coordinate 75,416, forward strand.
GCTATGGTATGCCTGGCGCGATCGCTGTCCCGCTGATCAATAGCAACGGTAATCTGGTAAACCAGTAAATCACTCGTGGTGTGAGGGGACATCACCATCTTGCTGCGGGGCACAGGCGTCACGTCCTGCAACATTATATGCGGATAGACCCACCGCCTGTACTCCTTTCCCTCGGCTCTGCTGTTCAGCAGATCACCCGCATACTGCATAAATGATTCCAGCATTTCTGAGGGCACCACCCAGGCCTGATGGGCCGAAGCAAACTCCGTTACCGATTTACCGCCATGGGCTTCCCAGTAGCCGTTATGGTAAAAGGTATAGTTGTAGATATCATTGGTGTACCTGGAACCTTCTGACATGAAAAGCCTGATCACCATATCTGGAACGCCGGTATAAGCCAGATGATGTGCCAGCCTGATCAGCTTTGCCTTACGCCAGTTGCTTTCACCATAGAGAATCATCGGAGAGGAGCCGTTAAAGTCCGAATCCTGATAGAGGACTATATTGCCCATGGCCCGATTGAGAAGATAATTCCAACGCCTGATAATTCCCCCCTTCTTTGAGCCAATTAATCTGCCGTAAGGTTCAGCCGGGTTTCCCAGAATCAGGCCATATAACCCTTGGTCATACCATTTAGTCCTGCGGTTTTGTTTAACTGCATCTCTGAACTCACTGGCAAAGGACGACAGAGTTGATGTTGTTTTCAGAACCTGCGTATGAACTACATCGCGCCAGCTGATCGGTTGCAGTTCGATCGTCACTTTTTCAACAAGGCCAAGCGCTCCCATGGAGCCAGGTACCGCCCAGAAACACCGCCGTTGAATACTGCCTTCCTGTGCACTTCGAGAACAGTTTATCCTCTCTCCATCGGGCTTGATCAGTGTAAAAGACCAGACATGACCGGAAACATAGTTGCCGCCTATATCACTGGTCCGTGAAAAGGTATTGCTGGCCAAGGCACCACCGACAGTAATATTGTCCGAACTGGGAAAATCAAAAGGTATGGTCTTTATTCCCGTGTCCTCCCTGGTTTTTTTCTCGACCTCAGCCCAGGTCATCCCAGCCCCGACTTCGACAATCATTTTTTTACGCCTGATCAGCCTGAAACCTTTCAGGTTAGAGGTATCCAGGGAAATTCTATAGTCAGTCGCCGCATCCCCCGGAGGCAGCGACTGTTCACCAAACGACATGCCGGACGCCATAAAGGTTACCCGGATCTTTTTCTTCAGATTCCTGGAGACTCTCTTCAGCTCTCGAAAAAAGCAAGGGTACTGTGCAGCGTTTTCGGGCAAAAAAGAAATATCAGCATGGGAAGTACTGAGAGAGCTGTATGAAACACGCCTGACTGGCTTTTTCTCTTCCAGGGCAATTGTGATTTTATCCGCCAGGGAACAGCATTCGTCTCCACAGATTTCAGATTCGCTATCGTTATTGGCCTGTGACTCCCCAGTGTGGATACAAAGAGTGATTAACAGGCCTGCAATCACTGACAGTGGAGAGCTCATGGTTAAATACCTTTCTTCTTATGCAGGGAGAAAGGTAGACAGGTTTGAACTGTATCGCCATGCTTGCGGGGTATAAATTAGCAGAAATCAGAAATGGCCAATGCCTGCTGATTCTAGGCAGTATTTTTCAGATTTCTTTCATATCTACAGTGCTATCATACGACTTTTGACTGTTATCTGAGCAAGGTAGAGACAAATGAAAGTCAGTTTAAAGAGTTTTTTTCTGGCCTTTTTTCTAACGATTCTGGTAACACCGGCCTATTCAGAATCCACCATCGAGCTTGATGCCAAAGTACGGGAAGCCCTCGGCAACCTCTATAAGGAGCGCTCTGCTGCCAAGGAGCTGGGAGGTAAGGCCAAGGGTATCCTGGTGTTTCCCACTGTACTGAAAGGCGGTTTCGTTATTGGCGGTGAATACGGTAAGGGCGCCCTTGTTATAGATGGCAAAATCGTCGATTACTACAGCACGGTTTCCGCCACCATAGGGCTGCAGCTGGGCGGTCAGGCCCGCTCCCAGTTTGTCATGTTCATGACCGCTGATGCTCTTGAGAAGTTCCGCAACAGCAAGGGCTGGGAAGCCGGTGTCGACGGCAGCATCGCCATTGCCGAATTCGGTGCCGGGGAGGCCATTGACACCAAGACCGCCACAGCACCGATCATTGGCTTCATCACTGATAACAGGGGCCTTATGTACAATCTGACGCTGGAAGGCTCCAAGATTACCAAACTGAACAGATAGTTCTCATCGGCCAGCCCGGGTTCAATCAGCGGCTGGCTTTGCCAGACTCTCTTCCTTCCTTGCCACAGACCTTGAAGCAGTACTCCCCAACCCCGGAAAATGCTATGGTTGCAACAGGAAGCGCGCTGCCCCCGGCCACTGCGTTGCTACTGACAACAATAATGCCGGTTTGAGGGCTTCTCTGCCATTGACAGGCAACCCCTTCATTGCGGTTTATGGCGAACTGACAGTCGGAAATATTCATCTGATGCCGTTTATTGATTTTTCAGACTTGCCCTGGCAACCCAAACAGATTCAAGCTCATGACATTCCACAGCCCTGGCGGCACTGGTTGCTGGACTCCGGCTCCCTGACCAGACGACTGAAAGCCCAGTGCCATGAGTTCAGTGTTGAGGTACTTAACCATGACTGGGCCATGCCAACCGCTTCCGAGCAGGCTTTCCTTGGTTGCAACAACCAGCGCGCCAGTATCCGTGAAGTCCTGTTAATCACCGATGGCATCCCCAGGGTCTTTGCCCGCAGTGTCCTTCCCGAAAGCAGCCTGACCAGCGCCAATCATAAGCTTCTGGAACTCGGCAACCGGCCTCTTGGAGAATTCCTCTTTAATCATCCTTCCATGCAGCGCGGACCTATTGAAATCGCAGAACTGCCTGCCCGGCAGTTCAATCAGTACCCAGGCATCACAAAGTATTGCCATGAAAGCGCCTGGGGAAGACGCTCACTGTTCTACCTCAATGACAAGCCCATTTCAGTGTGCGAAGTTTTTCTGCCAATGGCAGAGACTTTGCAGATAGAAGCTGAGTCACTGGTCACAAACTGATACACTGGACCGCGCATGCGGTCATGTAATGCTGCCGTGCAGCAATAGAACCAGCACCATAAAGACAATGATTAAGATGTAGCAATTATGACCAAACCAGGGAAGCTCGCGGGAGAGTATCTTGACTTTCAGTTGCTCCACCAACGCTATCCAAGGCTAAAAGATTTCATCCAGCTGACCCGGCTGGATCGTCCTATCGGTATTTACCTTCTGCTCTGGCCTACTTTATGGGCTCTCTGGATGGCAGCCTCAGGGACGCCCTCTCTGGGCAACCTTACGATTTTCATCCTTGGTGTGGTTCTGATGCGCAGCGCCGGTTGCGTTATCAACGATTATGCTGACCGCAATTTTGACGGTCAGGTAAAGCGTACTGTCAACCGTCCACTGGCTAGCGGAAAAATTGCTCCAACCGAAGCCCTGCAGTTTTTCTGTCTGCTGGCGGTTCTGGCTTTTTTACTGGTACTGATGACCAACAACCTGACCATAAAGCTGTCTTTCGCCGGGCTGGCGCTGGCTGCCGCTTACCCATTCGCCAAACGCTACACCCATCTGCCCCAGGTGGTTCTGGGGGCGGCATTTGGCTGGTCGATTCCCATGGCTTTTGCTGCTGAAAGCGGGACTCTCAGTGAAGCCACCTGGCTGCTGTTCATTGCCAACCTGTTCTGGACCGTCGCCTATGACACCCAGTACGCCATGGTGGATCGGGATGACGACCTGCACATTGGCATCAAGTCCACCGCCATTCTTTTTGGTGAACTGGACAACCTGATGGTGGCAATCCTGCAGGGATTAACAGTCCTGACCCTGGTCATGGTCGGAGTGAAGCTGTCCCTGGGCATCTTCTTCTATCTTGCACTGCTGGTCATGACGGGCCTGTTTGTTCATCAACAGAGACTGACGCGGCACCGGGACAGGGATCAATGCTTCCGTGCTTTTCTCGGCAATCACTGGGCTGGTGCCGCAGTTTTTGTCGGTATTACCGTCAGTTATCTGTAAAATCAGCGTTTGTTTCTGGCGTGTCATCTACCTGTAACAATTCAACGTTGTAATTAGCTTTGAATCAAACTGTGCAGGCTCACTAAGCAGGGAAGCCGCCGGAATAGCATAGATAGAGACAGGTGCAAAAAGTCATGCCGGGAAGAACGATACTGATTGTGGACGATGAGGCGCCGATACGGGAAATGGTGACCGTCGCCCTGGAAATGGCGGGGTACCACTGCCTTGAGGCTGCAGACGCCAAGGAAGCCCATGCCCACGTGGTGGATCACAAGCCAGACCTGATCCTCCTGGATTGGATGCTCCCGGATATCTCCGGTATTGAATTGGCCCGTCGCCTCAAGCGCAACGAGCTGACTTCAGAAATCCCCATTGTCATGCTTACCGCCAAGGGCGAAGAAGACCACAAGATACAGGGGCTGGAAACCGGTGCGGATGACTACATCACCAAACCCTTTTCTCCGCGTGAACTGGCGGCCAGACTGAAAGCTGTTCTGCGACGGACTGGCAGTCTTGAGGGCCAGAGCCCTATAGTCATCAAGGGACTGGAGCTGGATCCGGTCAGCCACCGCGTCAGCATCGATGGCAATCCTGCCGATATGGGTCCCACCGAGTACCGCCTTCTGCAATTTTTCCTGACTCACCAGGAACGGGCCTATACCCGAGGGCAGTTGCTTGACCAGGTCTGGGGTGGCAATGTGTATGTAGAAGAACGTACCGTGGATGTCCACATCCGGCGTCTGCGCAAAGCCCTTGGGTCCAGTTATGAAGGCTTTGTCCAGACCGTCAGGGGAACAGGCTACCGTTTTTCCACCAGAGTCTGACTACCTCAAAAACGCAAGCCTGTGTCATCAGGAGTATTATGACAACTTATTCCAGATCCTATGTTCTGAGCCGTATGCTGGGATTGATGCTGGCCGGTCTGGTGGTTGGCTTGGCAGCAGGCAACGCCTTTCTCGGGCTGTCTCTGGTTCTGGCAGCCTACCTGATCTGGGGCCTGAAGAATCTTTTCAGGTTGCTGGACTGGCTGAACAAATCCCGGGAGCAGGACGATCTTCCTCCCCCAGAAAGCAAGGGGCTCTGGGGTGAGATCTTCGACAGCGTTTACCGCCTTCAGAAACACCACAACCGCTCCCGTCAGAAGCTGGCCGTTGTTATCGATCGAATCCAGGAGTCAACAGCGGCCATCAGGGAAGGTGTCGTCATGATCGACAAGCACGGCAACCTGGAGTGGTGGAACCGCGCCGGTCAAACCCTGCTGGGCCTGAAAATGCCTGAAGACCAGGGGCAGCAGGCCACCAACCTGCTCAGGGATCCGAGGTTTGCAGATTATTTTGAACAGGGGCGCTTCCAGACACCACTGGAAATCCCCTCCCCGGTGAACGATAGCTGCCAGCTGCAGATCAGCCTGACCAACTACGGCTCCGGCAGCAAGCTGCTGATTGCCAGGGATGTCACCCGCATCAACCAGCTGGAGTTGATGCGCAAGGACTTTGTCGCCAATGTCTCCCATGAATTGCGTACGCCCTTGACAGTGATTGCCGGTTATCTCGAAACGATGCTGGACAATGCCGGCGATGATTCCAGCCTGCCACCTGTCTGGAATAAAGCGCTTCAGCGCATGCACGAGCAGTCCCACAGGATGCAGGGACTGGTGTCAGACCTGCTGCTGCTCTCGAAACTGGAATCCGTGGACTCAGCAAAAAGTCGTGAGACAGTAGCATTGAAACCGCTGCTTGATACTATTGTCCAGGATGCCCGTTCACTCAGTGGCGAAAACCAGCACCAGATATCCCTGAAGTGCCCTGACGACCTGACCCTTTCAGCCAACAATGGAGAATTGCGCAGTGCTTTTTCCAACCTTGTTTTTAATGCCGTGCGCTATACCCCTGTGGGTGGCAATATCAAAGTGCGTTGGAAACAGAACAGCAAGGGTGGTCAGCTGATCGTTGAGGACAACGGGGTGGGTATTGACCCTATACACATTCCACGTTTGACGGAACGTTTTTACCGGGTTGATAAAAGCCGGAGCCAGGCGACTGGCGGCACCGGGCTTGGGCTGGCGATTGCCAAGCATGTCATGATCAGACACGGTGGCAGGATCAGTATCAGCAGTCACCCGGGAGAAGGCAGCCGGTTTACCTGCCACTTCCCGAAGAAAGCCCTGCTGACCGAAACAAGCAAGCAATAAAAAAAGGGAGTCCAAGCTCCCTTTTATGAAGTGCAGATATAGAAACTGCTATTACAGTTCTATATTAACTTCTCTCAGACAAGTCAAAGAAATTACTTTTCTTCAATAACACAGTCCAGTCGCTTCTTGCCGGTGCGATCCAGGTAAGCCTGGAAGTCACGTGGCAGTCGGCCAGTAGTAGCGCCATCCCACTGAATGGTATCGCCTGCTTCAGTCTGGTACTCGAAGGTGTACTTCTGGATATTTCTGCGACGCTTGGTGCCAACAGCTTCTTCCAGCTCACCCAGATCGTTCAAGGAAACGCCACGATCCGCCATGATCTGTTTGATGGCGTCAATGCTTTCCAGTTTCGCCTTGCGCTTTTCATCATCACGCTCACGGGCTTCAAGCTTTTCAGCAAGAACGTCGTTCATGCGAGAGATGATACGCTCCAGATCTTCAGCATGAACATCCTTAAACAAGGAACGAATACGCGTTTTGCTGCTCAGACGGTGCTGAATTTCTTCAAAAACATTCATTGAATAACTCCCTAAGATGACTTTGTATCCGGATTCCAACGGGTCGGATTCTAAGTGTTCCCTTTTATACAGGAAGGTTTTAATTGATGGAAGGGTTTGACACTTATTTACAAAAAAATGTCAGCGCTTTCATGGTTAGAGACAGATGGCATTTTTCATTTCGGGCTGTTTTGCTGTAAAAATGCCACTGCATTCCTATTTCCTTACTGGAAACTTTTTTTCTCACGGCACGGAACAGTATGAATAAATCACCTGTTCAAATCAATACCGGATAAAGTTATCTGGATGACTGATATCAAACCATTGAACATCCAGCGTTTGGAACAACGCCGGAATATCAGCGGTTAATTCGTATCAGGCGGTAGCCGCAGGCAGGGTATAAGTTTTCAGAACTCTGGAGAAATCCTGAAGAACCTTTATACCACTGGCTTCAGCTTCATGACACCAATCAATAAGAGCTTCGATTCTTTCTTTACGGCCTTTCATTGTTTGCCAGATAGCCTGCAGGTCTTTTTTCTTTTCATAGATAGTCTTTAGTACCTGGCTGGAATCGAGAATCGAGTGAATTTTCTCATGGTGATCAGGTTTCAACAGGGATTCTTCCCGTGACAACAGTTTTTTGGCCGACCGAAGCAACTTTCTGGTTTTTTCTTCTGCCAGCTCTCTTTCATGACGAACCAGTGGTGCAATCACATGCTTCCGGTACTGAGCCATTATCTGAAAGCGATTGTTAACAAGCGCCATGACGGTATCGTAATCAATATGGGTCTTTCCCCTGTCTCTCTTTGCCACTGGCGAAGTCCTGTTGACACGGGCCAGGCCCAGCTTCCTGAAAACATTGATCCAGAACCAGCCGATATCAAATTCCCACTTTTTCACCGACAGCTTGGCGGAGTTAGGGTAAGTGTGATGATTATTATGAAGTTCTTCGCCACCGATCAGGATTCCCCAGGGGAAAATATTGCGGGCGGCGTCCCGGCATTCAAAATTACGATAGCCGCTGTGATGACCGATACCGTTGATAACACCGGCCGCAAAGAAGGGAATCCAGATCATCTGCACAGCCCAGACAGTGATGCCAATGACGCCAAACATCAGCAGATCCAGTATCAGCATCAGCGTGACGCCGGCAAAGGCATAAGGCGTGTAGATTCTCCTTTCTAACCAGTCGTCCGGTGTCCGGTGGCCATAACGATCCAGGGTTTTCTGGTTACTGGCTTCCTGTCGGTACAATTCGGCCCCCTGCCAGAACACCTTCTTCAGGCCCTTCTTTACCGGACTGTGGGGGTCTTCATGGGTTTCACACAGGGCGTGGTGCTTGCGATGAATGGCCGTCCACTCCTTTGTCCGCATACCTGTGGTCAGCCACAGCCAGAAGCGAAAAAAGTGTTGCAACACGGGGTGCAATGCCAGGGCGTTGTGGGCGCTGAAACGGTGCAGATAGATAGTGACGGAAAGTATGGTGATGTGTGTCAGCAGCAGAGTGGCCAGCACGATTCCCCAGGGAGGCAGTGACAGAAGACCGTCATACCACATGGAAATACCTCATCTCGTTTTCCTCAAAGAGGGTCTTGTTATTATTTATTCCTGACGTCCAGGCGGCAGGAGCCGACCATGAGTCTGACAGTTATTATATAGCTGCCCGGTGGTAAAGCCAGTGCTGGCAGAGTTGATTTTAAAACGACTTAGCCAGAAGAACCTTCTTTTTCAGGACAACGCCAGGTTTTGGAAACTTTATGATCCTTAACGGATTCCAACCTGACATCAAACTGCCAGAGCCGGTGAACGTGCTTTAGCAACTCTGTTGTCCCCTTATCCAGTGGCCTTTCTTCGTGCTGATAATGTCGAAGGGTAAGCGTCCGGTCACCACGGACATCGACATTATAAATCTGGATATTGGGTTCCCGGTTACCCAGGTTATATTGGGCGGCCAGAGCTTCCCTGACTGCCTTATAGCCAGAGCTGTCATGAATGGCATTCACTTCAAGATAGGACTTGCTTTCATCGTCCATAACCGAAAACAGGTGCAGGTCCCTCATAACTTTCGGTGACAGGAACTGCAGGATAAAGCTCTCATCCTTGAAGTTTTTCATGGCAAAGTGAACTGTTTCCAGCCAGTCACTGCCGGCTATGTCCGGAAACCATTGTCTGTCTTCTTCTGTCGGCTCTTCACAGATACGCCTGATATCCTGGAACATCGTGAAGCCCAGGGTATAAGGGTTAATTCCACTGTAATGAGGACTGTCAAAAGGTGGCTGGTAGACAACATTGGAATGAGAGTGCAGGAACTCAAGAATGAAACCGTCGGTGACTTTGCCTTCCCGGTACAATTCATTCATCAGGTTATAATGCCAGAAAGTGGCCCAGCCTTCGTTCATCACCTGGGTTTGGCGCTGGGGATAATAATACTGGGCCACCTTGCGAGCGATGCGAATCAATTCCCGCTGCCAGGTATCCAGCAGAGGGGCGTGTTTCTCAAGGAAATAAAGAATATTTTCCTCAGGGTCTTTGGGGAAGCGCTCGGCTTGCTGTTCGGTTTTGTCTTCGCTTTTTGGAATGGTGCTCCAGATATCATTCAAGGTTCTCTGGATGTATTCAGCTCTTTCTTCCTGCCTGGCTTTTTCCTGCTCTGCAGAAAGCGGCCTTGGTCGTTTGTAGCGATTGACGCCCTGGTTCATCAGGGCATGACAGGCATCCATCACGTCCTCGACAGCCTCGACACCGTATTTTTCTTCACACTGAGCCACATAGCCTTTGGCAAACATCAAATAATCGATGATGGACTCGGCATCAGTCCAGGTACGGAAAAGATAATTTCCCTTGAAGAATGAGTTATGACCATAACTGGCATGGGCAAGAACCAGTGCCTGCATGGTGATGGTGTTTTCTTCCATCAGGTAGGCGATACAGGGGTTTGAATTGATCACTATCTCGTAGGCCAGCCCCATCCGCCCCCGCTGGTAGTTCTGCTGGGTATGAAGAAACTGCTTGCCGAAACTCCAGTGGTTATACATCAGCGGCATGCCAGTGGAAGAGTAGGCATCCATCATCTGTTCGGCGCTGATAACCTCTATCTGATTCGGGTAGGTATCGAGCCTGAACCGGTCTGCCAGCCGGGACAACTCACGGTCATATTTCTCTATCAATTCGAAGGTCCACTCAGAGCCGGTGGACAGAGGTTCGTTGCTCATGCGGTTTCCTTTTTCTCAAACAGTTTCCGGAAAACCGGAAATATGTCGTTCGGTGTTTTTATCTGCTGCATGGCGAAATGGCCCGGAAAGGCTTCAGCGACACTTTCATACTCACGCCAGAGGTTCTGGTGGGCCCTGTCGGTGATTTCCACGTAAGAAAAATACTGCACCTTACTCATAATCTGTTCGGCGAGGATTTTCGAGCAGACACTGGAGTCGCCTTCCCAGTTATCCCCATCAGAAGCCTGGGCTACATAGATGTTCCAGTCAGTAGGGCTGTAACGTTTATTGATCACATCCCGGGTCATTTCCAGAGCACTGGAGACAATGGTGCCGCCGGTTTCCCTTGAGTAGAAAAAGTCGTCTTCATCAACTTCCTTGGCAGCAGTGTGATGACGGATAAACACCACTTCGATCTGCTTGTAGTTTCTCTGCAGAAACAGGTACAGGAGAATGAAGAACCGCTTGGCCATATCCTTGATTTCCTGAGTCATGGATCCGGAAACGTCCATTACGCAAAACATGACAGCTTTGTTACTCGGGCTGGGCACCCGCACCATGTTGTTGTACTTCAGGTCGAAATCATCAATGAATGGCAGTTTTTTTAACTTCGCATTCAACTCTTTAATACGCTCCCGTAAAAACTGCACTCTATCCAGGTTTGTCTGTTCGGGGCTGACTTCCATTTCTCTGAGCTCTTTCTTAAGAGCCCGTATTTCGCGACGATCTCCCCCTGACAGAGCAATACGCCGGGCATTGGCTGATTTCAGGGAACGAATGATATTGAGCCGGTCGGGTGAGCCAGCGCTAGTAAAACCGGACTGCTTAATCTTGAACTCAGTGGCATCCTGCAACTGCTTCCGCACCAGGTTGGGCAGCTCCAGATCGTCAAACATGTGGGAGAGAAACTCTTCATGATTGATCTGAAAGGAGAATTCGTCCATTCCTTCACCGGAATTACCGGCCTTTCCCCTGCCACTCCCCTGACCGCTATTACCATTTGGACGCTTGATCCGGTCCCCTGTGACAAACTCCTTATTGCCGGGATGCACCTGCTTGAAGCGTCCGCCCTGTCCGTGCTGAAACCTGGGCTCAGAGAGGTCTTTACTGGGAATGGTGACCTGGCTGCCGGATTCGACATCCGTGATGGAGCGTTTGTTGACGGCCTCGGAAACCGCCTTCTTGATGTGTTTTCGATATCGCTCAAGGAAGCGCTGACGGTTGACCGTACTTTTGTTTTTCCCGTTTAGACGCCGATCAATAATAATGCTCATAAACACTCCATGTCCTGTTGATGACACAGCCAGCAACCTGATAACTGTGTCTCAGGGCATTGAGGCTGTAGCACAATACCCTTATGTTCCGATAACCCCTATTGAGGTTTATCGGAACGGCAGCACATCCTTGCACCGCGATAGGCTGAAAAATCATCATTTTGACCATTTCAGCTATTTATCAGCCTTCAGGGCATCAATTCCTTCGATCCCCTGTTTTCCCATAATCCGTTATGGGTCAGGCCTTACTTACTGAGATTTCCTAACGCGGATATACCATTCAGCCAGCAGGCGCACCTGCTTCTCGGTATAACCACGTCCTACCATTCGCTTAACGAATTCAGAATGCTTTTTCTGATCATCCTGACTGCCCTTGGCATTGAACGAGATGACCGGCAAGAGATCCTCTGTATTCGAGAACATCTTCTTCTCTATTACCGTACGCATTTTCTCATAGCTGGACCAGCTTGGGTTCTTGCCACTGTTGTTAGCCCTGGTCCTGAGGACAAAATTAACCACCTCGTTACGGAAATCCTTGGGATTGGCGATGCTGGCAGCTTTCTCAATTTTCTCCAGTTCTTCATTGATGGAAGCCCGATCGAGAATGTCGCCGGTTTCCGGATCACGGTATTCTTGATCCTGAATCCAGAAGTCAGCGTAGGTAATGTAACGGTCAAAGATGTTCTGGCCGTATTCCGAGTAGGATTCCAGATAGGCGGTCTGGATTTCCTTACCCAGGAATTCGATATATTTGGGTGCCAGAAACTCTTTCACGTAGCGCATCAGACGTTCCTGAATTTCTTTCTGGAACTGCTGCTGTTCTATCTGTTGTTCCAGTACATAAAGCATATGCACCGGGTTGGCAGCCACTTCAGTAGGATCAAAGTTAAAGACCTTGGACAGGATCTTGAAGGCAAAACGGGTAGACAGACCTTCCATGCCCTCATCCACACCGGCAGCGTCCTTATATTCCTGCAAGGGTTTGGCGTTGGGGTCGGTGTCCTTCAGGTTTTCGCCATCGTAAACCCGCATCTTGGAGTAAACGTTGGAATTTTCAGGCTCCTTGACCCGGGACAGGACTGAGAACTGTGCCAGCATCTTAAGAGTATCCGGAGCACAGGGTGAATCTTTCAGTGAGCTGTTGGCCAGTAGCTTTTGATAGATCTCAATTTCTTCGGTAACCCTTGTGCAATACGGCACCTTGACGATATTGACCCGGTCAATAAAGGCTTCATTGGTTTTGTTGTTCTTGAAAGTCTGCCACTCAGATTCGTTAGAGTGCGCCAGAATGATGCCATTGAAAGGGATAGCTCCCATTCCTTCTGTGCTGTTGTAATTCCCTTCCTGAGTCGCAGTGAGCAGCGGGTGCAGTACCTTGATGGGCGCCTTGAACATCTCCACGAATTCCATCATGCCCTGGTTGGCACGGCAGAGTGCACCTGAGAAGCTGTAAGCATCCGGGTCATCCTGGGAGTATTCTTCCAGCTGACGGATATCCACTTTACCGACAAGGCTGGAAATGTCCTGGTTGTTTTCATCGCCCGGTTCGGTCTTGGCAATGGCCACCTGGTTCAGAATGCTTGGGTGCAGCTTGACGACTTTGAACTTGGTAATATCACCACCGTATTCATTCAGCCTCTTAACCGCCCATGGAGACATGATGCCGCCAAGGTAGCGACCAGGGATGCCGTATTCCTCAGTCAGGATCTGGCCATCTTCTTCAAGGTTGAACAGGTTCAGGGGGGACTCAAAAACAGGGGAGCCTTTTATGGCATAAAAATGCACTTTCTCCATCAGGGCTTTCAGGCGTTCAGCCAGGGAGGACTTACCACCACCCACCGGGCCAAGGAGATAAAGAATCTGTTTTTTCTCTTCCAGTCCCTGGGCAGCATGCTTGAAATAAGAGACGATCTGTTCGATCGCATCTTCCATTCCGTGGAATTCCTGGAAAGCCGGGTAACGCTTGATAAGTTTGTTGGAAAAAATTCGGCTCTGTCGTGGGTCTCGGGAAGTGTCGATGGTTTCCGGTTCACCGATCGACATTAACATTCTTTCTGCGGAGTTGGCGTAAGCCACCGGATCAGTTTTGCAAAGTTCCAGGTATTCCTGGATCGTCAGTTCTTCCTGCTGGGTGGATTGGTACCGCTGTTGGTAGTTATTAAAGATATCCATATCTTCACCTGCCCTGTCTGATGTTTATGATAGATCGCTATCAATGTGCCCCTTGAAATAGCTATCGGCAAAACCCGTTCATTGGCCACTTTAATAAGTGAATTATAAGAAGAGGCCGAGGCTGACAGCCTTCAGACCATTGGCTGACATCATGGAATGCATACTGTACTGCGATCCAGTAAACGCAAACAGAATGGTGAAAAATTGAGCCCTCAAGATTAATAATGTTGAGTTTTTAAATGATCTGCAATAGCTATGATCGTTTTCTGTGTAAAAAAACCTCCAGCCGATTTTACAAAAGCACGACAGCGTGCCAGAAATTTTTTCGGAAGGAGTTTGTAATAAAAGGTCGGGGAATCAGATTGACTATCCGTTACCATCTAGTTTTGAAGGCTGTTCAACATCGCATTCAGAAAGCGCGTCGCTTCGCCACCCGTAACCGCACGATGATCAAAGGTCAGGGAAACAGGCAGAGTTCGGTGGCTTTCCGGCTTGCCATTAACACTGACAATCTGCTCCCGAAGTTGTCCAACGCCAATAATGCAGACTGCCGGAGGAACAACGACCGGCGTTGCATATTTACCGGCAAAGACTCCAAAGTTACTCAGAGTGATGGTGGCGCCATTCATCTCTGACGGTGGCAGACTGCGATCCTTGACGGCCTGTCTGAAATCATTGACAGATTTTCGCAACTGCTTTCCATCCTGCCTGCCAGCATTCCTGATCACCGGCACAAACAGGCCATCCTCACTATCAACTGCCAGTCCCAGGTTTACTTTGTCGAAAACTTCCCGTGACAGGCTGGCACCGTCAAACCACGCATTCAGTGAAGGCTCACTTTGACAGGCATCTGTGATCGCCTGAATCTGCCGTACGGTAATGTCCTCACCTTTCAGCCAGTGATGAATATCCGCATCATCGAACAGGGTAACTGGAACCACTTCCGAATGGGACTGCGCCATGGTTCTTGCCATGTGTTTGCGAACACCTTTCAGGGCTTCCGGATTTTCCAGGGGATAGGCTTGCACTCCTAAACCGGCATTCACGCCGGAACGCATCTCCACGCCCAGACGGTTTGCAAGCTCATTGATTGAGCGACCACCTGTGGATGACTTATTGCTATGGTCAGCAGGTGGAGCCCCAACAAAGAAGTGATCTTCTTCTGAATCGGCATGAGCATCTCGCACCAGTTCTCCGACCACTGTTCCACTGTCTTCTTCGTCAGAGACAAACTCAACCAGTGGAGCACCGGTAAGAATGGTTTCACCCGGTTCACCACAAAGTCGCGCTACTTCGCCGGTCACCGGTGAAGGGACTTCAACAATGGCCTTGGCAGTTTCCACTGAAACAATGATCTGGTCTTCTTTGACCTTGTCTCCCGCACGGATATGCCACTCAACAATATCCGCTTCCGGAATTCCTTCCCCCAGGTCAGGCAGGTTAAAAAATTTCATTCTATTTTCCCGGCGTTGAGTCAGTGAAACGACAATGTTTTCAGGGCTGCTTTAAGAATGTCGTCGGGTTTCGGCAGATAATGATCTTCCATCCGGTAATAAGGCATCACTGTGTCGTAGCCAGTTACCCTTTCAACTGGTGCCTTTAATTCCCTGAAAGCTTCCGAAACCAGCTCAGCTGCTATTTCTGCCCCCACACCAAAGCTTCTGCAGGCTTCGTGGACAATGACACAACGCCCGGTCTTTCTGACGGAGGTCAGGATGGTTTCCATATCCAGCGGCTTGATCGTCGCCACATCAATCACTTCAGCAGATACACCGTGCTCCTCAAGCGTTTTAGCTGCCTCCAGGGTTTCCCGCATGGAAGCTCCCCAGCTCACCAGGGTGACATCCGTTCCCTGTCTCAGGGTGAAACATTTATCAAGTGGCAGCAGCGGTGAGGTTTTCTCCACAGGTTGTTTCACCGCACGGTATATGCGCTTGGGCTCAAGGAAGATGACAGGATCCGGTTCATTAATTGCCGCACGCAACAACCCATAAGCCCTAACCGGCGACGATGGTATGACAACACGCAGCCCTGGAATATGGGCAAACAGAGCTTCAGTGCTTTCCGAATGATGCTCTGGTGCATGAATACCCCCACCAAAAGGCGCACGCAAAACCATCGGACAGGTCAGTCGTCCCCGGGTACGGTTTCTCATCCGGGCTGCATGACAGAACAGCTGTTCCATGGCCGGGAAGATAAAGCCCATAAACTGGATCTCCGCCACCGGCTTCAACCCCTGCGCAGCCATGCCGACAGTGATGCCCGCAATCAGGGTTTCTGCCAGCGGAGTATCCATCACGCGCTTGAGCCCATATTTTTGCCGCAGGCCTTCAGTGGCTCTGAAGACGCCACCATTGACTCCTATATCCTCACCCAGCAGCACGACATCCGGATCTTTCTCCATGGAGTGATCAAGCGCGAGGTTTACAGCTTCCACCATGGTGATCCTGTTTTCTCCAGGTTCTTTCATCAGTGAGCACCTCCACCGGCTTTGGCTTCCGCTTCTCTTTTCTGCTTTTCGAGTTGTGGCGGCATGTGGGCATAGTGATGATCGAACAGGTCCTTGATGGCAGGCAGTGGCGTTTCCAGGTAGGTCTTCACAGCCTTGTCGACTACCGCGGCAGCCTCCTGTTTCAGTGTCTGCTCTTTCTGTTCATCCCAGAGACCCCGGTGGTGCAGGAAATTCCTGAGTCTTTTAACTGGCTCTCGGCCCCAGGCATCCTTTAACTCATCGCTGTTCCTATAGCGGCTGGCATCGTCGGCAGTGGTGTGATCGGAAAGGCGGTAACTGATCGCTTCGATAACCGTTGCCCCCTTGCCACTCCGTGCACGGTCCAAAGCTTCAGAAATAACTTCATGTAAGGCAATCACGTCATTGCCATCCACCTGCACTGAAGGCAGGCCGGCGGAAACCCCTTTCTGCGCCAGGGTGGGAGCACCTGACTGAATGGCTCTCGGAACCGAGATCGCCCATTGATTGTTGTTGATGATGTAAACCACCGGTAACTGCCAGGCACCAGCCAGGTTGAGGGATTCCGTGAAATCGCCTTTGGATGTAGCGCCGTCTCCCAGTGAACAAACCGCTACCTGCGGTTCATGGCGTATCTTCATAGCGCTGGCAACACCCGCTGCATGACTCGCCTGGGTGGCGATAGGCACACAGTTAGGGAAGTCATGCCCCCATTCAGGACTGGCGCTGCCCCGCTCATCGCCTCCCCAATAAAGATACACATCAGAGATGGGAACTCCCCGCTGCATCAATCCTGCGAGGTCGCGATAGTAGGGTATCAATACATCTTTCTTTTCCATCAGCGTGCCAAACACGGCACTGATGGCTTCCTGTCCCAGGCAGGATGGGTAGGTTCCCATCTGTCCGGTTCTCTGCATTGCCACAGCCTTGGCATCTCCCTGGCGGGCAATCACCATGGCTCTGTAGTAGTCCAGCAGTATTTCACTGTTTTCCACCCAGAGAGGCAGGGGCTGGATGGCTTCACCTTCGTCATCAAGGAATTGCAGGAATGGTATCTGGCTCAGTTCTGTCCTGGTCATGTTCTCTTCTCCTTTATCGTCATCGGGTATGGGTGTTTTCAGGCACTCATCTGCCCAGGACTCTTGTCATAGAGAACAGCCTCCGCCATCTGGTCGGCGATTCTGCTGGCGGGTATTCGGCTCTGCTGCTCCTGCCGGAATATCTGCACCAGTGTTTCGCTAATGGCTTCAAGGCGGTGATTTAACTCGCTGGCGCTTTTCCTGAAGTGATTGGTGGCCACAAATATCAAGCCACCGGCGTTTATCAAATAGTCAGGTGCGTAAAGGATGTCTCGTTCATACAGTGCCTGTCCGCACTCTGCTTTAAGTAACTGATTGTTGGCCGAACCGGCTACAGCGCCACACTGAAGCTCCTGAATATGTTGATGGTCAAGAATGCCGCCCAGACCGCACGGACTGAAAATTTCACAGGGTGTTGAGTAGATGGCTTCAGGCTCCACCGCCATTGCATCAAACTCCGTAACACACTGCTGAATTCGTTCCTGGTTAATATCCGAGACAATCAGTTTTGCACCATCGCGGTGCAGAAATTGACACAGGGCGTAGCCGACATTCCCAAGCCCCTGAACGGCAACTCTCACACCTTTAAGACTGCTGCCAAAATCCCTATGGGCCCTGAGAGTGGCCAGAATTCCGTAATAAACCCCTTTTGCTGTGGTCGGAGCAGGGTTACCGCTGGAGGAAGTACAGGAAACATGTCGGGTTCGGCTGGCGATGACATCCATATCAGATACTTTCGCACCACTGTCCATAGCGGTTATATAGCGACCGCCAAGGTCTTCCACAAACTCGCCAAATGCCCTGAACAGGGCTTCCCGGTCATAAGGGCCTTCCGGCTCCATGATGACCGCCTTGCCGCCACCGAGGTCCAGACCAGCCAGGGCGGCTTTATAGCTCATGCCCTTGGCCAGACGGATAGCGTCGGTTATGGCGTCGTCAGCGGATGAGTAGGGAATGATCCGGCAGCCTCCCAGGGCAGGCCCCCTGATGGTGCTGTGGATAGCGATGATGGATTGAAGGCCGGAAGTTTCATCGTACCGGAAATGAAGGTCATTCAGCCGGGCACGGGTTATCTTTTCGAACATTACGGGATCCCTCCGTATTGCATCAGAGCGGATAAGGCTCTGTCCTGCTTATTGTTTTTATTCTAGATGTCTGGCCAGGGTAAGGGCCTGAAGACATATTCAGGGGCTGTAATCCCCTGTTTACCATGAAAACACAGCCGCAATTCAGGATATTCTGAGGGCTGTATTTTCCGCTCATGGCTGTTTCGATTACAAATGGGATCGGACCGGTCTGTCAACAATTGAGCAGAAATTTGTCATCTCCCCTGAAATTTAGTTATCTTGGACATCCACCCCGGGAAAACAGAGGAGGTTTCATGACGGATACAGTTTTGGAAAAACGCCGCTTTCCCCGCAAGACTCTGGAGGAGCCGGCACAGGTTCTGGACAATGACACCGGCCAGCTGCTCGGGGTGCTGGAGGATGTTTCCAGAAATGGTTTCAGCCTGCTGGCGGAAAAGGCCATCCGCCTGGAAGAGGTGCGTAACATTACCCTGATTCTGCCAGGACCCCATGACAGCAGCCACAGGGTATCACTGGTGGCCGAATGCGTCTGGTGCCATCCCGGCAACAAACAGAGTGATCACAACAGGGATTTCGCCGCCGGTTTTCAGCTGCGTGAAATCAACGAGCAGGATGCCGTAGCCCTGAACTACTTCATCAGGGATTATTGATTAAACCGTGCCCATTAAGAAAAGCACCGATTGACAGCTCATTCATGAGTGTGAATCGGGATAGGGAGGTATGAAATACATGCGACCTTTATAGTCATTTTGCTTCTTGAGCAAGCCTTGGTATTTCAGAAATGAAGTCTTAAGTCGGCGCCATTGCTCTATAATTAGAAGATCAGCCATCTAAACAGCAATGAGGGGACCTTCATAGCAAGAGTGCAGTTCACCATCAACATGAAAATGACTACAGGGTCCGGGTCAGCTGCAATTTCGTAACAAATAGACAAGGATGATACTATGAATATCAAAGGTAACCTGGATAGTCTGATTACAAATCGCGCCTTTCAACCACAAAGGCCGAATAGCCATCAAAGAGCTCAAAGGCTCACACCCATACCCAGAAACAGCAATCATGCAAGTTTGTTCATGAACTCAGAGAATGAAGCTGAAAGTAATCATAGACAGTATGGACGTATGCTGGGCGACACCATAAGCACCATCGGAAAGATTGGACAAAAAACATCGTCTAATTTACGAGGTAAAGCTGTCGGAATTGCAGTTCATTTGGCTGGAAAAACAATTTCGAAAGGACTCAGCTAATAATGGATACCATTTCACACTTTAATCTTCTGGTTTCCGAATTATATGCATCATTTGGCTTGCCAGAACCTGAGCCATCTGACCTTCATTCATTTTCCATTGACGATAGCAACTCTTTTCATATCAGCCTTAAAAAGAAAACAGAAACCATTGTATTTTCAAGAATTCTGGATTTTCAGGTTGACAATCTCACACCCGAAGATTATTGCAGGATACTGGGAATGACTGGGTTTACTGATGAATTTGTTAAAAAGGGTGCATTTGTCGATAGTTCAAATCGTATTTCCTTCTGGATTCAGAGTCCTCTGGAAGGCTTGGACTCAACCTTTGCACAGCAGTTAATAGACGAACTACTGACGGATGCACCACTTCCTGAATAAACGAAAAACCTGGCTTTCACACATTACTCCACAATAGGCAGGCTCAGCGTCTCTTTCAGCTCTTCCATAACGATATAGCTTTTCGACTCCCGTACACCCGGCAATTTCAGCAGGATATCGCCCAGCAATTCCCTGTAGGAAGCCATTTCCGAAATCCTGGCCTTGATCAGGTAGTCGAAGTGTCCCGACACCAGGTGGCACTCAAGGACATTGGGAAGGGCTGTCACCGCCTTGCGGAAATCATCAAAAATATCCGCCGACTTGGTATACAGGCTGATCTCGACAAACACCAGCAAACCGGCCTGAAGATACTGGGGATTCAGGCGGGCATAGTACCCCTGGATAATGCCTTCGCGTTCCAGGCGCTTGACCCTTTCCATGCACGGGGTGGTGCTCAGGCCAACCCGGTCAGCCAGGTCGACATAGGAGATACGGCCATTTTCCTGAAGGGTCCGGAGGATATTGCGATCGATCCGGTCCAGCTGGCGGACAACTTCTTTTCTGCTTCTCATGGTTTCAGCTGTTTTCTGACACTCAGTCAATCTATAGGAGCCTGACCCTGCTTGTGCTGCATTAACAGAAGCACCTGCGGGGTGCGAGAGATTATGGCAGAGACAGAAAATCTTCAAGTACATTCTGCAGCTGACTATGTAAAAACTCCGTCAACATTGTCAATAACAGGTAGATAGCCCGCCAACTGCGGTTTGTCGCAGAGGCATTTTCAAGCCCTGCAAAAACATGGAAAATGCGCGAACTTTTTTCGGGGCTGGAGATGAATAGATGACCAATGCATCTGGCTCAAGCCAGAAATCCTGGACAGATGCCAAAAACATCGGGGATGTTCTGCTCAGGATTGACGGGATAATCAAAAAATTTGATGACATTGTCGCGGTCGACAACGTTTCACTGTCGATCCACCAGGGTGAGATCTTTGCTCTTCTGGGGGGATCGGGCTCAGGCAAGTCAACCCTGTTGAGGATGCTGGCGGGTTTTGAGCAGCCGTCAGAAGGCCGCATTATTCTGGACGGGGAGGACATCACCCGGCTGCCCCCCTATCAGCGCCCGATCAATATGATGTTCCAGTCCTATGCACTGTTTCCGCATATGAGTGTGGAAAAGAACATTGCTTTTGGCCTGCATCAGGATGGCATGCCCAGGGACCAGATCAGGCGGCGGGTAGCGGAAATGCTGAAAATGGTTCACATGAGCGCCTATGCCCGACGCAAACCTCATCAGCTTTCCGGAGGCCAGCGACAGCGCGTGGCGCTGGCACGCAGCCTGGCAAAACAACCAAAGCTGCTCTTACTTGATGAGCCCATGGGTGCACTGGACAAGAAACTGAGAACCCGGATGCAGCTCGAAGTGGTGGAGATCCTGGAAGAAGTTGGCGTGACCTGCATCATGGTCACCCACGACCAGGAAGAAGCCATGACCATGGCCGACCGCATCGGTATCATGGACGCAGGCTGGATTGTCCAGACCGGTACGCCTGTGGATATCTATGAAAACCCGAACAGCCGCATGACCGCTGAATTTATCGGTTCGGTGAATATGTTCGAAGGTGAGATCGACGAAGAAGCTCCGGACCATGTCATCATCCGGTCAAAAAACCTTTCTGCCCCGATGTACATCGGCCACGGCATCACAGCCGCCCTGGAAGACCGTAAAGTCTGGGTAGCCGTTCGTCCGGAAAAAACGCTGATCAGCAGGGCGAAACCGGAAGGTGACTTCAACTGGGCGGAAGGCATTGTTCACGACATAGCCTATCTCGGCGCGCACTCGGTCTACTACATCAAATTGCCGTCCGGCATGGTGGTGCAGTCCAACATGGCCAATATCGAACGCACCGCCGACCACCCGACCTGGGACGACAAGGTCTACGTATGCTGGGACGATCGCAGCGGCGTAGTCCTGAACAGCTGACAGCTCCCGTTCATCATTACTGGATTTATTCATGCAAGCACAACTGCATCACAGGCTATCCGCCTTCAAGGCCGCATGGGGACGCCGTCTTCTTATAGGCGCCCCCTACCTCTGGTTACTGCTGTTTTTCCTGGTTCCCTTCGCCATTGTCGTGAAAATCAGCTTTTCCATGGCCGACATCGCCATCCCCCCTTATACGGCCATTGTTGAATACGCCGATGAGATGCTGTCCTTCCATCTCAACCTGGGCAACTATCTGTTTCTTGCGGATGACGAACTGTATCTGCTGTCCTATCTGACCTCGATTCGGCTGGCGCTGTTTTCCACCATTTTCTGCCTGTTGCTTGGATACCCCATGGCTTACGCCATGTCACGCGCCCCAGCCCGAACCCAGACATTGTTGATGTTTCTGGTGCTGCTGCCCTCCTGGACATCCTTCCTGATCCGGATCTATGCCTGGATGGGCATACTGAGAAACAACGGGCTGCTGAATAACTTTCTGCTCTGGCTTGGCGTGATAGACCAGCCACTGCAAATTCTTAATACGAATATCGCCGTATATATAGGTATTGTTTACGCCTATCTGCCGTTTATGATCCTGCCGATCTACGCCAACCTGTCGAAACTGGACCGGTCATACCTTGAGGCGGCCGAAGACCTGGGGGCCAAGCCCTGGAAAACCTTCTTCCAGATTACACTGCCGCTGTCGCGTGCAGGAATTATTGCCGGTTCCATGCTGGTGTTTATCCCGGCAGTGGGTGAATACGTCATCCCTGAACTCTTGGGCGGACCGGACAGCCTGATGATCGGCAAGGTGCTCTGGCAGGAATTCTTCAACAACCGGGACTGGCCTCTTGCCAGCGCTCTCGCCATGATCATGCTGCTGATCCTGTGCCTGCCGATCGCCTATTTCAATCATGTCCAGAATAAAGAATCGGCTCAGGAACTGGAGGCGGGCGCATGAACAGACGCTTTTCCTTCTCCAACATCATGCTGGTAGCCGGGCTGGTTTTTCTTTATCTGCCCATGCTGATCCTGGTGTTTTACTCGTTTAACGCCTCGAGAATGGTGACCGTCTGGGCGGGCTTTTCCACCAAATGGTATGTCGAGCTGTTCCAGGACCGGCAACTGATGGGAGCCGTCTGGATGAGCCTGCGAATCGCCTTTTACACGGCGTGCATGTCTGTAGTGCTGGGCACTATGGCGGCATTCATCATGGTTCGCTTCAAGTGTTTCCGGGGGAAAACAGCTTTTTCCAGTATGATTACCGCGCCACTTGTGATGCCGGATGTCATCACCGGTCTGTCTCTGTTGCTGCTGTTTGTCACCCTGGCGGATCTAGTTGGCTGGCCGGCTGAGCGTGGCATGGTGACCATCTGGATCGCCCATGTCACCTTTTCTACGGCTTATGTGGCAGTGGTCGTCAGTTCAAGGCTGCGGGAAGTGGATATATCCATTGAAGAAGCGGCCATGGATCTGGGAGCAACACCGTTCAAAACATTCTTCCTGATCACCTTGCCCACCATTGCTCCAGCGCTGGCCGCAGGCTGGCTGCTGGCCTTCACCCTGTCTCTGGATGACCTGGTGATCGCCAGC
>JBPCXN010000128.1:0-9546 GCA_051008495.1 Endozoicomonas sp.
GCTCACGCTTGTACTGGGGACTTCGACAAGAAATGATCAATAGCCAACGGCAGAACAGCCAGAACAAATCGTCAAACAATACTTCCGACAAACCGAAAGCCGGACATGTGGCGGAATCCCAGTAAACTGCTGGTATATCAGACAGTTCTCCTAAACGTCTTGCTGTTTGCTGGCTCAGTGCATGCAGGCTCTCTTCAGGACGAGCTGAACAAAATGCTCAATAGCCTGTCTTCCAACACCGACCCTGCTGTTTATCAGACCCAACGCAGAGGCGTGATCTCCGGAGGCGCTTTCCATGCCCGGAATCGAATCAATGAAACCCATCTGACCGGCTTTGTCCCACCGGAGTTTTCTGCCGGTTGCGGCGGCATTGACCTATATGGCGGCTCCTTCTCCTTCATCAACAGTGAGCAGTTCAACAAGCTGATCCGTGACATCGCCGGGAACGCTTCAGGCTATCTGTTGGGTCTGGCCATCAGCGCGATGAATGAGAAGGCCTATCAGCATATCGAAGCCCTGCAGGAGAAGATCATGCATCTGAACAGCCTGTTTTCCAGTTCCTGTCAGATGGGTCAGGGCCTTGTAAACAGCCTGCCGATGCCTGCCGCCATGAAGAAGTTTCAGACTGACGCTTCTCTTAATATCAGCCGCGCCAATGTCGCCGACACCTTTCAGTCCTTTACCGGCACAGGATTGTCCAACCGAGATCCGGTGAAGGCCTGGCGACAGTCGGCCAGCCCTCACGATCAAGAGCAATTACTGGGCAACCTGGTCTGGAACGCCCTGAAGAAATCGTCGGTCATAACCGGCAATGAGTACCGGGAAGCGGTGATGAGCCTGACGGGTACCATAGTGGTTTCCATGGATTCTGGCGATTCACAACCTCGCCTGTTCAACTATGTCGGCAACCAGTTGAAAGTGGACGACCTGATTTATGGCTCAGAGCAGGTCAGTCTGTATCGATGCCGGGATCACCCAAGCTGTTTATCCCTGTCACTGAGCGATAAGCAAAAGCTCTCAGGCCTGGCTGATCACCTGACCCAGCTGCTGAACACGCTGGCAGACCACTGGCACCGCAATGCCAAAGATTCATTGCAGACGGTCAATGGTGTATCCGCTACTGCCTTGCTGCAAAATCTTCCTGTCGGTACCGGCGCTATGATCCGCAATTTAACGACTGCTGACGTGTCACTGGCCAAACTGTTTATCGCCCGGGCTGCACCGCATATTGCCTTCTTTATCGTTCACCGGTTTATGGAAGACTTGCATCACGTCACACAATCGCTGGTCAATATGGAAGGTGACTATCACCCTTTCGCTCAGCAGATGCAGGATACGTTGAAGACATCTGGAGCTCAGCTGCGCCATGAAGTTCAGCGACTGGGTGAACGCTATGGTCGCTTTGGAGAGCTGATTCAGGACTATCGCCAGATGCTGGCTGTGGCGGAACTAAAACAGTATCAGCGACTTCAACTTGAACTATTACGAATAAAGAACCCCAAGCTGCAGTAAACTATACTTTATCGCCGTTTAGATGAGCTTTTCGAACCGGTAGAGGAAAGTAGTCATGCTTCAGGCACCAAAGATGCTTTTCTGGGTTGCTATTTTCCTTTTCGCAACACCGGCTTTGAGTTGGCCACCTTCTGAAGAAGACAGAAAAAAATGGTTCGAACTGATCGAACAGGGTAACCAGAAAGCTCTTGAAGCATTCATCAATAAGCTACGAGCGGAAGGGGAAGACATTGCACAGTGGTCGAATATGGATATACGAAATTTGAGTAAAAAGTATATATATAAACGGCCCTTACAACTTGCTGCCTCTACCGGAAAAGTGGAGATTGCCCAATTGCTCCTTGATAACGGGGCAATATTAAATGGGGATTGGCTGGGTTACACCCCTGTACACCAAGCTGTCCACAGTAACCAACCTGAAATGTTGACGTTTTTACTCAGCCAGGGGGCTCAGATTGATGGTGACAATCCAGAGAGTGCAACGCCACTATCAGCAGCAATCGGAGCAAATCATGAAGGGATGACTTCTACCTTGCTTTCTTATGGAGCTTCTGTACACCCCAGGCCTCCAGCCAGTCCACTGAATGAAGCGGCCCGGGTAGGCAATACAGCAATAATCCAGGAACTGTTAATAAGGGGTGCTGACCCTAATGGTGATTCCGAGATCAGTTACAGCCGCCCCCTAGAGTATGCAGCCAGTGCTGGTAAACTAGCCGCTGTTAAAGCATTAATGGCTGCAGGGGCAAAAGTCAACCTGCAAGATTACCTTCAGGATACACCGCTAAGTTCTGCCGCTGAGCATGGGCATTTTTCCGTTGTAAAGTATCTGATTGAGCACGATGCCAACCTTGAAGGGTTCGACCTGGATGCACCTCCTCTCACAGATCAGGAGCTTTTAGACAGGGGTAGAGTTCGTGGTATCCTTGTTGATGACGGTGACTTTCAATTTGTAGCAGGCACACCTTTAAACAGGGCTGCCTGTAATGGTCATCTTGATATCGTCAGGTTGCTGCTTGAGAGTGGAGCTGATGTTGGAAGGGTAATGCCATGTGGTTGGGCGGCTTTGCAACAAATACATTCTGATACTGGTGGAATCAATGACCATTTTTTCCAATATCAGCCTAAAAATCTCATGTTCTATATTCCTAAAACACTATCTGAAGAGATTAGCTTCTCTGATTGGTTGAATATTCAATTCCAATCCATGGCTTCTGATAGAAGGGCTGCTATTGCCCCCCCCACTACTCCGTTACTTAATCTGGCCGTGGTTATCACAACACTCGACCTTCCTGAGAGCATTGATTTTCGATATCAGAATGGAGATAAAATCACCCGTATCGAATCTTTTTTCATTTCAGATGATTTCCTTAAGATCACCGAAAAGAAAGACCGGGCGAATGCCAATCATTTGAAAATACTTTTTACCGACACAAAAGGGGAGCGATCTCCATATATTTACTATAAGGGTGATCCTAATCACTGGATGAGAGAAATGGAAACAACCTCTCTATTAGGATCAAGAGTAGATGACAGTGCTTACTACCCCGCTATAAAACCGTACATGATGGAGTTTCCAGGTCCTCAAAGACACCCTGGAATCAATGCTCCTTTTTTATGGGAAGGTGAACGTGACAATTACCTCTATATGGAGTGGCACAGGCCTGTTTTGGCCAGATTGATGCTAGCTGCTTTAGAAGACAACCCTGAAATAAAAGAGTGGGCTACCCGTGAAAGAGAAATCAAGGGAGTTCAACTGTATTGCCTTGGCTGCGCCGATGGAAAAGATATGAGGGTATTTCATAGGGCGCTCTACGAACAGGGTATTGAAAGCAAAACAGTAGGCATTGATGCAGAACATTCTATATCGCAATTTGGAATCCAAGCGCTGTATAGAGACCCTGTAATGGGGAAAAGCAAAATTCCTCCTATGGTTGCCACTTCGACAGTTCAGGACTTCATACCACGTTGGCGAAAAGTCAAAAAACACTATGATGATCCTGTGATAGTTGTTGCTGAAGACTTTTTTGGGCGCACAATCTTGCCTGGTCCCTATACAGCTTTGCAAATTCTCCAACAACTCATTCAACCAGAAACCGCGGAGATGGTGATCATAGGTGGACTCCACCATCCTTTGATCAGTGAAAGAATTGCCAGGGCAGTGGGTTGGTCGGTGCGTCAAGTTGATCTGTATCACTCTAAAGCAGTCAGTGGTTTTAAAAACCCGCCCAATATCGGCAGCCCTAATAGAGATTATACTCCTGCCTTTGTTCTAACACATAGAAAGCCAAACGAACAAATGAAACAGGTCTATGAACGCAGTTTAAGCCGAAGTGTTAGCTTGACATCATCCTACCCTCTTCCTTTTAGAACACTTGACCTCAGTATGTTTGGCTTGACCAATCAGGCTCTGGAGTACTTTCTTAACCATGATGAATTTTACAAAATCACTCAGATCGACCTTAGTTACAGCTATTTGGAAGAAGGCCAACTAAATCGAACTGTTAGCCTGTTGATGGGGTTTCCGGCTTTAAAATTTGTTGTGGCATCAGGCTTTGAACCCTGGTATTCCTCATTTGTCAAAGCAATGGAAATCCAAGGGCGATTAAAAGTCGTTCAGCGCAAGGACAACAAATATCAGCACGAATTACCATCCCTTGACCCCGCCACCGCCAAGTTATTAGGCCACTATAAAACAACCCCTAACCGGCTAGTTTATGCACCACCTATGGGTCGGACGAGTGAATCCAAGACATCAATATATGAACAACAGGAGCAGGCAACCGGTTTTCTTCAATCACACCTGATTCCACACTATCACCAACAACTGTTACAGGTTTTATCCGTCCATAACCTGCAACTGCAGGAAACACCCGCCGACAATCTTTGTTTCTTTAACGCTGCTGCCCAGCAACTGGACCTGAGTACACCGGACTTGCAGGCCATATTGATCAACTATCTTCAGTTTAACCAGGCAGCGTTGGAAGTAGCCTTCCCGGCATTTGCCGGAGAGCAGTTCCATCAGTTGATCGCAGAATTGCAGCAAGGCCAGTGGGGACATGCCGGGCTGGCGCAACTGCTGAGCTGGATCTTTAACCGGCGGGTGATTGTCTTGTACTTTCACAGCCAGACCGGGCAAGTGGCAGTCCAGGTCTATAATCCGGATGGCAGTGGTTCAGAAAGCCTCAGTACAGAGGAAGAATCAGGGCTTCCGGATAATATAAACGACCACGATATTATTCTGGTGCATAACGGGCTGGGGCACTGGCTGGCCGCTTTCGGCGCTACCCCGGACATAAATTTGCTAGGGCATAATCAGGCTCTGCTTAGCCCTGCTGAACCAGAACTGCCCCTGGCACAGCAATTAGCACAGCAACTGTATCTAAATATTGCCCCCAAACTCTATTCCACCGATATCATTCCAAAGCTTCTGGCCCTGCTGCTGCTAGCCTGGCGGGCAAATTTCAAGTGAGGTGTCTCAAAGTAACAGTCTCAACGGTTGGAACTCTACAGGCCTTCGATTCCGATAGCTTTGTATTGTCAGCCCTGCTGGGTAGCATCAGATGAAAGGTTACGCCCAAATAACGCTGAGTCTGTTGCTGGCAATAGTATTATTCCTGGCGCTTCCTCTCTGGGCCTGGCCCCCCTCTGACAGTGATAAAGAGAAGTGGAAAACATTACTTAAACAGGGGAAAGCTGAAGAGCTGAAAGAACTTTTTCAAGATCTTCAGTCAGCTGGTGAAGATCTCGGTCAGTGGGTAAATATGGCTTTGGGCGAAGATGAAGGAACCCCTCTGATACTGGCCACGATACATAACCAGGCTGCGGTAGTTGAATTACTACTGAATCATGGTGCTATAGCCTCACCGGAAAATGAAAGTGAGGGAGCACTTCATGCTGCTGCCAAACGGGGTTATGGCAGCATAATTACTATGTTGATTAATGCGGATGCCAACCCAAACCAGGGCTATCGTGGCGGAAGCGCATTGAAAGGGGCAGCCTCAAATCATCAGCTGGATGCTGCCAGAAAACTGATCCGGGCAGGTGCTATGGTTAATGCTCATAACGTATTAGGCCTAGGCCCTCTTCACTCTGCGGCAATGACTGGCGACCTGGAGATGACTAGGTTATTACTGGATTCCGGGGCAAATATTGAGGGAGAGGATTCAGAATCAGAACCACTTGGCGCCAGAGATCTCGCCATGAGGGGGTTTGCTCTGCAGCTACTCAAAGCAGATGCATCCAGCCAAGGCAAGCACCCGGCCGAAGGTACACCATTAAACATGGCAGCAGATGGTGGTTTCATTCCGGTTGTTTCGGAGTTGATGAGGCGCAGAGCAGATGTTGCTAAAGTTCTGCCAGGCAATTTAGCGTCAATACAGCAGGTATACTCTCCGAACAGCGGTGTCTCGGTAAACTTCCGCCAATACTTTTCTCCTTCCAGCTGGGCGGCCTTCGCCCCCAGGCTGCAGAACCGGATCAATAAATTGAAAGGGCATTTCAAGCCATCTGGCCGACCGCTGATCAATCAGGCCGTTCTGCGCATTACCCTGGATATTCCCGATGATGTCAAACTGTACGACCCTGCAAATCAACAAATTACCCGAATAGAGTCTTTTCTTTTGTCAAAAGATTTCATTGCTGAGCCGAACCTGGATGCCAGACTGGATGCCAACATTCTCTATGTTCTGTTTACGGGCACGACCCCTGACCAGCGAACGCCTTATCTTGATGTTGGCCCCGTCGGGAATGAGGAAGATTGGTTCGCCTATATGGATCAGGCAATACCATTAGGCGTTCGGGTAGATCATGTTTTTTTCTATGAGAATGCCCATCGCGAGCTGGTGTTTAACGAGTATGAATCAGCATTGACCTCTGAAGACCGGAAAAAGAGACCCACCGTACAATGGTCTCAGCCAAGAGCAGAAACATTTATGGAATGGGATGGAAAGGAACTCAGGGAACGCCGTTTTGACGAAACCATTGCCGAACTCATTGCCAGCTCCGCTCCCAAGTTGCCCAGGAAAAAAGTTGTCCGTGTCACCAAGAGTCAACCTCTGAAACGATATTGGGGCACTCGGGAAATACCCTCTGATCCAGTATATATAGAAAACACGGCTGATCCCATCTGGGTGTTCCAGGGAATTGGCCAGCCTTATCTGCCATTTCACATCCCTCCAGATGACGTGGTCATTGAGCAGTTTCTAGAATGGCACCGCCCAGCACTCGCCCGTTTGATGACGGCTGCCCTGAATGATTCTCCAGATTTATTCTCAAGGGCCAAACAGCGGGGAGTGCATCTATTCTGTCTGGGCTGTGGCAGCGGTGAAGATGTCAGAGTGTTCCACAAGGCGCTTAAACAACAGGGTTTTCAAAGCCAGTCATTCGGCATCGAGATTTTGGATTTACTGCACTGGAACGCCATTGTTGACAGCGGATCACTGAGAAACGAGGTGGGCTTTATACGCGCCGACGCTCATGAGGCGGCGGCACTGATCCGCAAGAACCGAAAGGGTAGCGGGCTTACTGTTGTGGTGGCAGAGGATTTTCTTGTGCACCAGGTTCTGCCCGGCCCCTACGACGCATTGAAAATTCTCCACCAACTGATTCAGCCCGGCGTGGCCGACATGGTCATTATCAGCGGAGTACACCACCCTCTGGTTAACGAGAGAATAGCATCAGCGGCTGGTTGGTCAGTAGAGCAGGTCAATATTTACCACTCCAAGGCAATAACAAAATACGACTACCCACCGAACGTCGGTGGACAAGCCCGACGATCGGTGCCGGCTTATGTATTGACTCACCCGAATGACAGAGCGGCAGAATGGCAAAAAATTGAACAGCGTAGCCTGCTTCGAAGTCAGAAAGTAAGCTCCACAGAGAATGGGCTACAGATTGAGCAGGGCCTTCAAACACTGGACCTCAGTTTGAGTGGGCTACCAATACAAGCTCTTAAGCATTTTATCAAGAAGGTTTTTAGCCTGAACATTACCCTGGTTGACCTTAGCTACAGTTTTTTAGAAGAACATCAGCTGGATACCACTATTAATTTGTTGTCCGGCTTTCCAGCGCTGACCCATGTTATAGTTTCGGGGCATGAGCCTTGGTACATGGCGTTCGAGCAAAAACTTGCTGGTACCGGCCAACTAAGACTTCTCCGGCGTAAAGACAACAAATACCGGCACGAGCTTCCTTCTTTGGAGCCCGATACCGCGAGACTGCTGGGCCTTTACAAAGATATGCCTGTTCAACGGGTAGAGTTCATGTCAGGTCAACCCAGAGTGTTTCGAGATCGGCCCGCCTGGACAGAGGATATAGACAGCGGCTACCTTTCAGCCCACTTGCTTCCTCGTTATCATCAAGGCTTAATGCGACAGCTATCAAGCCATCATATACAGCTACTGCCAACACCAATGGATGGATTGTGCTTTTTTCACGCTGCCGCAATACAGCTGCATATTCACGAGAGTGAATTACGGGCGTCGCTTCACAATCATCTCATAATTAATGCAGAGACTATTCAGGCAACATTTCCACAATTTTCAGGTACCCAGTTTCATCAGCTACTGGCCGAACTGCTGCAAGGGTCCTGGGGGGATGCTGGACAAGCGCTCCTTATCGCATGGATTTTTAGCCGCCGGGTAATTCTAATGTATTTTCACAGCCAAAGTGGCCAGGTAAAAGTACTGATACTGAATCCGGATGGTAGTGCAATAGAAGCTGACAGCTTGCCCAATATCATTCTCGATCAGGACATTCTTCTTATTCATAACGGACAGGGCCATTGGTTGGCTGGAGGTGGCCAGATGACTGGAGTTAACCTGCAGCAACATAATGCCGCACAGTTGGGTGAGACTGAGCCGACGCCCCCCCCGGCAGTTTGGTCAGACCAGGTAGCCGATCAGCTATACACACCGGACATTTTTCCAAAGCTTATTGGTCTGCTGTTAAGCATCTGGGCTGCTAAGCAGGGAAGTTCTCTACTTCCCTGAGCAACTGCTCACCGCAGTCTGAACATGCAAACTCTCTACTCCATTGGCGATGCCCAGTTTCTTTACACCGTCCTGAACGGGCTGGTCATGATCGTCAATGACCCTGAGTTTCTGACCACCATCAAGATCGGATTTACCATTGGCGCCTTCTATCTGGCTTTGCAGGGGCTGATGGCCGGGAAATTCCCAGCGTTTCAGCATTTGTTACTGAGCCTGCTGATTTACTCGGCTCTGTTTGGGTTACCCACTGCTGGCAGGAGTTACAAAGGGATCGACGTGGATATCTACGATGTTTACACCGACACCAATCGCAAGGTCGATAATGTTCCCTTCGGTATTGCCCTGACCGCCAGCATGCTCTCTACCCTGACCTGGAAACTGACTGAAACCTTCGAGCAGACCTTTCACACGACAGATGCAGCCAGACTGACACGCAATGGCTATCTGTCCAGCCTGACCAAACTGATGGAAGCCCGAAGCAACGCCATGCACCGGTTTCAAGAGAACCCGGAACTGTCCCAATCCTGGCAAAACTACATCAAGGAATGCACATTGATTGGCATCGACCTGAACTACAAGACAGTGCATGACGTGTTCAGTCAGGCTGATGTGCTAACCGTTCTTGAGTTTCCTTCCGAAGTCTTCGGCACCCTGATTTACCGTAACGGTCAGCCTACACCTGTCACCTGCAACGAAGCCTTTGCCTGGCTAAAGCCAAGAATGACCGCATGGTTCGACCAACAGCTGCAAAGAGAGAACGCTTCCCCCGAACGGCATTCGACTTTAGGTTCTGCCCTGCAGGCATTAAGTCAGAGCGCAGAATCCAGCCGCAACTTTCTAATGGCCTCCGCCCTGCTCCCGATCTATCACGACGCCACCATTGAGAAACTGCAGGATATGCAGCAACCCCAGGCGGCCATCATGACCCAGCAGGCCATTCTGCAGCGCAATACTCAGTGGGCTGGCGAGCAACATCTGTTCCTCAGCAGCATGCGGGCGATGATGGCCTATATCGAAGGCTTTGTGTTCGCTGTGACGCCCCTGA
>JBPCXN010000129.1:0-53593 GCA_051008495.1 Endozoicomonas sp.
GCTGAATATGGCGACTCCCCCGTGGTCAAGACCTGTCAAAATCTCTATATCATATTCGTCACAGATGGTGAGCCCAGTGTTGAGTCGACTGTAAATAGTGTCGTAAAAAATGACAGCCGCCTGAAAATCAATGGGACAACACCAATAACGAGCTGCAAAACATACGATAACAATCAGCAAAATGGCCGCAGCGAAAACTGCCTGCCAAAGCTGGCCGAATACCTCGCTAACCCCGGTAAGGGAGGACTGGATGACAATCCGGCTACCGGCGACCAGAAAGCCTTCACCTACACCATCGGTTTCGCCACTGATCAGGAGTTGCTCTGGGACACAGCCAACAAGGGTGGCGGGATATGTTACACCACAGCTGGAAGCAATAGTGACTCGAAAAGCGGCTGTGTCGTTGTCGACAACATTGCTGCAGCTTTTAAAGGGGCGGTAAAAGAGATTCTTGATCGTACAAGCACATTCGTCTCTCCTGCGGTTGCTGTGAACAGCTTTAATCGCACAGAAACTCTGGATAACGCTTACTACGCCATGTTCAAGCCTTCCAAGTCTTCAAGCTGGACTGGTAATCTGAAGAAAGTGAAGATCTTTACCTCTCTGGAAAAAACACCTGGCTGTACAGAAAAGAAACAGCATAAACCCGGTACGGTTGTTGATCAAGACTGCAAAAAAGCACTCAAGACTGGAACCAGCCAACTTGCCAAAGGAATATCCACCTACTGGAATACAGGCAAGGATAAGGATGGCGATCAGGTGGAAAAAGGCGGTCTTGGCGCCAAATTGCTGAACAGCAGGGGCACCTTTTACACCAACGTTGTGATTAATGACGAAGGGGATGAGTCCCTGAAAACCCTGGATCAGTTCGACACCAGCAGATTCGCCATCCCGGGCGGAAAAGATTATAACGCAACGGACCTGATTAACTGGATCAAGGGTAAAGGCAAGGATGGCAAAACCCGAAGCTGGGTACTGGGGGATATACTGCACTCCAAGCCAGTGACGCTGAACTATGGCGCCCGCACCACTGATTACAGCCAGGACAACCCCGACATACGACTGGTGTTTGGCACCAACCACGGGCTACTGCATTTTATCCAGGATGAAGGCAATTCAGCCAAGGAGAACTGGTCATTCTTTGCCAAAGAAACCGCCGCCAATGTGCCCAGACTTTATGAAGACCTGGATGATGTCAAACACCCTTATGGTCTGGACGGCCAGGTCAGTGTAATTCGGCTGGATTACAATGACGACGGCAATATCAAAGCCGCAGACAAGGATCGTATGGTGCTGTTTTTTGGCATGAGAAGAGGTGGCAGCAGTTATTATGCCATCGATGTCACTGACCCGGACAAAAAACCTAGACTGCTCTGGCGTATTGACCACAATACACCTGGTTTTGAAGAACTTGGTCAAAGCTGGTCCACTCCTGTGCCGCTGCTTCTGCCTGGACACCGTAAACCAGAACCCAATACAGACTCAGGAAACACTCATACCCGTTATCACTATAAAATCGCTCTGGCTTTTGGCGCCGGCTATGATGGGATCGAACATGCCCCAAACAATGGCGGTGCGGATGATGACCGGCAGGGGGAACCCGTTATCGGTTCGGATGGTAACCCTTTAAAGGACGAGGATGGCAAAGAGCTGAAACAACGCAAGCTATCCACTCGTGGTCGTGGGCTGTTTTTTGTCGATGCAGGCACAGGTGAGCTGATTAAGTCATTTACTGCGGATGAAAAGACCAAACTGAATTATCGGGATCAGCGCCTTAAGTGGAGCGTTGTGGCCTCTCCGGCAGTGATGGACAGCAATGGCAATGGCTTTACAGACAGGGTCTATTTTGCCGATACCGGAGGCAATGTTTTCCGGATTGATATCGGCATCGACAACGGTGAAAACGGTGATAAGGAATCAGCCGTCTGGTCCATGATCAAGCTGGCGGCCCTGGGAGCTGACGAGGCTGGCAGCCGGCCAGCACCAGATTCTTCAAACGACAGACGTTTCATGTTTCAACCAGAGCTGGTGCGCACCATCTACGACGGCGTAAGCTACGATGCCGTGGTTCTGGGCAGCGGCAACCAAGCGCATCCCCTGAACGAGAACAACGCTGATCGCTACTATGTTTTACGCGATAAATTCATTTCCTACCAGAAATTTGGAAACTGTAAGAAAAAGGGCTGTATAAAACCTCCCGCTCAGATCAAACACGAGCAACTGTTTAACGCCACTTCCAACGTGATTCAACAGGGCAACGCCGCCGCCAGCCAGAGTGCGCTAAACAAGCTGAGAAATAAATCCGGCTGGTATATTGATCTCCCCATAAAAGGTGAACGAACCACCACCCGAGCCCAGGTTTTGAAAAGTCAGCTGTTGTTCAGTACCTACTCACCAACACGGGAATCCGCTGAAAACGCCTGTGTTCCCGGGATCGGCAGCAGCCGGTTCTATGTGGTGAACCTTCATACTGCAGCGGCGTTGAGGGATGTGAATAAAGATGGCAAGAAAAAGGCTGAAGACCGTTCTTCCCTGCTCTCGGTTGTTGGTACTCCGGGTGAGGCAACAATCATCTCCCTGGGTGAAGGCAAAAACCTCATTGACCTCAATACCGGCTACGACGGTGTTGGCAACGAGGTAGGTACTCACAAACACGGTTGGGTCCAGGAGCTCTGATCCTGACAGAAAAAACAAGGTGTACCAATGAAAAGAACAACGGGCTTTACCCTGATTGAACTGATGATCGTGGTGGCGATTATCGGCATATTGGCCGCAATCGCCTACCCCAGTTACCAGGCCTCTTTGACCAATGGTCGAAGGTCAGAAGGGCATACCGCTCTGCTGGATATTGTCGCCAAACAGGAACAGTTTTTTTTGGATAACAAAGTCTACGCCACTGACCTGAGACAAATTGGCCTGAATGCAGCACAGTTCACCACAGACGACGGCTGGTATATTATCTCCGCTGCCTGTGTCGGTGATTGTGCCAACGGCTATGTTCTTACCGCCACTCCCCAGAGAAGCCAGACCGCTGACGGCAACCTGACCATTAATTCTCTGGGAGAGAGAGTCGGGAAGTGGGACTGATTCCGGTTAATTAGCCCTTTCCACACCAATCCTGGCTGTCAGCTTATGACTTGCGCCAGGCTCAAGCTCTACGGGCAAGTCTGGCGTCGTTGCTGACTCCACACAGACCATGGATTTATAACCCTCGTCCGGCATATCGATCATTTCTTTTGAGCGAACTTTCCAGGGGTTCCAGACGACAGTGCTGTTGCTTCCCGATTTCTTTATGACAACGTTCCTTTCCATGCCAGGATCATGAATGATCGTTGTTTCCGTGCTGTCCAGATAAGTTCTGTCCACCTCGCCCGAGAAAGTCACATCCCCTTTCTGGACGTAAGCCTTTTTGTCATCCAGGTGATCCAGGAAACGCATATCATCCAACCCGGAAATGCTGATCTTTTCAATGTCAGAAATGGCAAAATAAGTATGCAGCGCCTGACTGATTTCAATGCTCTGGTCACTGCTGTTTTCCGTTGTAAGGGTTAACTGCAGCTGGGAGCCAATGATGATTTCCAGTGAAAGATTGGCGGTGGCCTGCTCTCCCTGAGACAACCATTTAGAGTGTGAAGCATTATGCAACGACAACAGCAACCGGGTCTCACCACCAGCCAGGGTTTCCTGCTGCTCCAGTCTCCAGAGTTCCGTGCGGGCAAAACCATGGGCGGGGCTTTCTTCAGCCCTTTTTCCAAACCATGGCCAGCAGACAGGAATACCTCCACGGATCGCCTGGTCTTCCCGGTACATTGAGTCTGGGCTCAGCCATAAGACTTTCTCTTCGCCACTGGGTTGAAAACTCAACACCTGCGCACCATGAAGCGAAACCACTGCACGGGCATGAGGGTTTTCTATATCCAGAACGGGAAGCTTGTGGATCAGCCTTTGGGTAATCTGCGTACCGGTACTCTTCAACATCTTGTCACCAGGTCATTATTGTAAGAAAAACAAGTTTACTGATGCTGAAGGATTTTGGGAACAACCGTGCCGTTATCTTGCGCTGCCTTGCCGCTATCTTGCCGCTATCTTGCCGCGATGAAAACGCCCACAGCGGCCTGGGCGATTCCATAGTTGATTAAATCGTCAGGCCTCGACGATTCGAAGCTCTCTAGGCATGGAAAAGACGACATTCTCTTCCTGGCCTTCCAGCTCTTCCGGCATTTCTGCACCCAGTTCTTTCAGCCGTCCTATCACACCCTGAACCAGCACCTCGGGAGCCGAGGCTCCGGCAGTAATACCGACTGCCGCTTTGCCATGAAACCATTCCGGTTTGATATCCTCCGCACCATCCACCAGGTAGGCATCGGCCCCGGACCGTTCAGCCAGCTCCCGCAACCGGTTGGAATTGGAGCTGTTGACAGAGCCAACCACCAGTACTGTGTCGCATTCAGCAGCCAGGGCCCGGACAGCATCCTGACGATTCTGAGTGGCATAACAGATGTCGTCTTTTCTGGGACCTTCGATGGCAGGAAACTTCTCACGAAGTGCATCGATCACTATGGCAGTGTCGTCCATGGACAAGGTGGTCTGGGTAACGTAGGTCAGATTCTGAGGATTCTTCACTTCAAGCCTGGCAACATCCTCGGCATTTTCCACCAGGTACATCCTGCCGCCCCTGGAGTTGTCATACTGCCCCATGGTGCCTTCCACTTCCGGGTGCCCGTGGTGCCCTATCAGCACGCACTCCTTGCCAGAACGTGAATAACGCACCACTTCCATATGGACTTTCTTCACCAGTGGACAGGAAGCATCAAACACGTTCAGAGCGCGTCGACCCGCTTCCTCCTCAACTGCCCGGGACACCCCGTGGGCACTGAAGATAACAATAACGTCATCGGGTACCTGATCCAACTCATCGACAAAGATGGCGCCACGCTCTTTCAGATTCTCCACGACAAACTTGTTATGCACCACTTCATGACGCACGTAGATGGGCGGACCAAACACATCCAGCGCCCGGTTGACGATTTCAATGGCCCTGTCGACGCCTGCGCAGAAGCCACGGGGATTGGCCAGCCTGATCTTCATACATACTCCGTTTACCTGCAATTGATAAGTTCAGCTCAAGCCAGAGTGTTCAGATCAAGGCGCTGCTGTGCAGGAATACCTGACGTATTTCAATCAGCTGGAACGCAGAAATGAACACTCTGGCTTGAGCCCTCCGGGTGGAACGAAAAGCGGCCATCTGACAGCGTTAGACTTGATTGAAGTAGAATGACTACATCTGCACTACTTCTGAACAAGTCTGCCGTGCATATGACCGCTTTACGTTCCACTGAACTCATCATATGCAGGCAAACGGAGTATTACTCTACTTTAATAATCTTCACTTCAAACAGCAGATCTTTACCCGCCAGAGGGTGGTTGAAATCCACTTTTACCTGTTCACCATCCAGGGAGGCGACCACTCCGGCCAGCTCCGAGTTGGCGGCATCGGCAAAAGAGACCACCAGACCTTCCTGCAGATCCATGTCGGCCGCAAATGTCTCCCGGGGAAACTCCCTGATGTTCTCCGGGTTTGGCATTCCAAACGCCTTGGCCGGTGGCACTCTGAAAACCCCCTCGGCACCTTCCGTCAAACCGTAGAGGGTTTGTTCAAAACCACCGGGAAGGTTGCCGTCGCCAACCGTGAACATGGCCGGCTGCCCGGAAAAATTACTGTCGACAACTTCACCACTGGCCAGCTTCACGGAAAAATGCATGGTCACACGGCAACCGGGACCTACTACAACATCAGACATGGTTCATTATTCTCGTTGTTGTGGAAGGGCTGCCTGCCCCTCCCTGCTCTCAGACGGTCTGCTCAGGATTTGTCGGCTTTCGCTGACGGGCTCTTCCCTGGCCGTTCCCGGATCATATCCAGTATTAGCATGGCAGCACCCAGGGTTATGGCGGCATCAGCGATATTGAAAGCCGGAAAGTACCAGCGGTCATAATACACCAGCAGGAAATCAACCACGTAACCATGCACTACCCGGTCATAGAGATTCCCCAAGCCGCCACCAAGAATTAGTGTCATTGAGCAGGCCTGCCAGTGCTCACCACGATCCATCCTGCTGAGCCAGCTCACCAGCAAAACACT
Organism: Endozoicomonas sp.; assembly: GCA_051008495.1. Taxonomy (GTDB): domain Bacteria; phylum Pseudomonadota; class Gammaproteobacteria; order Pseudomonadales; family Endozoicomonadaceae; genus Endozoicomonas_A. The sequence goes on from JBPCXN010000129.1 coordinate 6,143, forward strand.
GACGACCGCCGCCACGCCGCTTAGAAACCATCGCTGCCAGCCGCCCTGGTCGCTGAGAAAACTGAAAGCTGCGCCGGTATTATAGGCCTTGGTCAGGGAGAAAAACGAAGGAATCACCGGAACCTGTTCATAAAGGTAAAAGGTGTCTGCAATCCGGTACTTCACTACCTGGTCCAGCAGCAGGATGACACCACTGAGCCACAACCAGTGCAGCATTCCCCACGACCTGTTCTTCATAATGTCACAGTCCTGTTTTCCGCAAATCCATTGGCCTTGAAACCACTCCATGCACAGCAGTTTTACTGTCAGGAGAGTGGCGATATCCCAGTCATGTTATGTCGACTTGGCCCGAACCGGATATGGTAACAAACCGAACCCTGTCCGGAATACCTCGGTCGTTCAGATTCACTGACACCGGTAAGAGAGCTGGTAATAAATGAGGATATAAATCACCGCCAGTGACAGCGAAACCACTGTTCCCAGGTACACCCCCAGCAACGGGTAGGTCCAGTGCACCGAGCAAGCGTAAAGCACCAGGGAACCGAGGCCATAGGGATAATTCTTGATGATGGTATTCAGCTGCCTGGGGCCATAAGTGATATGGATAATCAGCAACAGGGGGAATACGGTGACCGGAAAAGCGCTCAGCAGCCCTGACCATTCAGGTCCCACCAGATTAGCCAGCCCGGTAATGGTCACCACAACCATGGCCGCCAGGAAGGCTCTTATCAAGAGAACTGGCCACCCGGCTTTCACGCTCCCTTCCACAACGGCATTCTCAATAGCGCCCATCTTGCGAATAGCCAGAAAAATAGCGCAAACAGGCACCAGCAAAGCCGTGACAGCATTGGCCGGAATCTGCCTCAACACGGCTGCTGTCAGGAAAAACATGCCAATTGAAACCAGTACGGCCAGCAGCACCTGCATCTTCTCAAACCTGATGGTCATCTGGTACCAGCTCCAGGCCAGCATAAGGGTCGCGGCAAAACCGATGCTGGTGTGAAAAGCGCCTTGGGCAACAAACTCTGTTCCCTGTTCAAGCCCTATGAAAAATAGAGTGATGCCTGTCCCCAGGGGAAAGCCCGATAATACACCTGCTGCCCTGGTGCTGACCCTTTCAGCCACAACAGACAGCAAAACAACAGCGGCAACGGACACCAGAATTTTTAATAACAGCAATACAAAATTCCTTACAGCTATAAAAACGCCCGACATAAAGCCAGGCGTTTGAAGGAAAACCAGATCAGTTAAAATCAGGCGAACTGACGAACTTCCCCCGCCCCTTCAACGTTCTCTACACAACGGCCACAGAGAGTCTTGTGAGCTTCGATGGTGCCAACGTCTTCACGGCGATGCCAGCAGCGCTCGCACTTCTCGTGCTCTGATTTGGCTACTGCTACTTTCATTCCATCAACTTCTGTCTCAACTGCGTCCGCAGCATCAGCCAGAGGTTTGAGGTCAGCACGGGAGGTGATCAGAACAAAGCGTAGCTCATTACCCAGCTTGTCCAGCATGGCCTGAAGTTCATCACTGACATACAGGGTCACTTCCGCCTCCAGACCGCCGCCAATGGAACCTTCTTTACGGGCATTTTCCAGTGCCTTGTTCACGGCAGTTTTTACAGCCATGACCTGGTTCCAATAGTCGCGACCCAGCTCATCGCCTTCGAGGCTCTTCAGCCCTTCATACCAGCTTTCCAGCAGCACAGACTTACTGCGCTCACCGGGAATAGCCTGCCAGATTTCATCTGCCGTAAAGCTGGTGATCGGCGCCATCCAGCGGGCAAAAGCTTCGATGATGTGATACATGGCAGTCTGGCAGCTGCGACGCGCCAGGCTATCAGCCCGTGTCGTGTACTGGCGGTCCTTGATGATATCCAGGTAGAAGCTACCCAGATCCAGGGCACAGAAGTTATGAACTTTCTGATAAACGTTAAGGAAGTTGTAGCTGTCGTATGCTTCCAGCACTTCTTCCTGCAGGCGCAGGGCACGGTCCACAGCCCAGCGATCCAGAGAAATCATGTCATCCCAGGCCACAGCGTCTTTGACAGGATCAAAACCACTGAGGTTGGATAGCAGAAAGCGCGCCGTATTACGGATACGACGATAGCTGTCAGCCGTACGCTTGAGGATTTCATCAGAAACAGTCATTTCCGCACTGTAGTCAGTGGCGGAAACCCAGAGACGCAGAATGTCGGCCCCCAGGGACTTGAAGACTTTCTGAGGTGCAATCACGTTGCCCAGAGACTTGGACATCTTACGACCATTGGCGTCTACAGTGAAACCATGGGTCAGCAGCTGCTTATAAGGTGGAACGCCTTTGATGGCAATGCCGGTTTTCAGGGAAGACTGGAACCAGCCGCGGTGCTGATCAGAACCTTCCACGTAGATGTCAGCAGGGGACTGCAGACCTTCAACACGGTCCAGTACCGAGTAGTGAGTCACACCGGAGTCAAACCAGACGTCCAGAGTGTCCGTCACTTTCACATAATTCTTTGCATCATCTGCGGAAAGAACTTCAGCCGAATCCAGATCGAACCAGGCATCCATACCTTCCTGCTCAACTTTCAAGGCTACCTTCTCGATCAGTGCAGCCGTTTCCGGATGCAGCTCTTCAGTTTCCTTGTGGATGAACAGGGCAATGGGCACACCCCAGGTACGCTGACGGGAGATACACCAGTCCGGACTCTGGCCCAGCATGGACTCCAATCGGTTGCGCCCCCAGTCCGGAGTGAACTTAACCCCTTCCAGAGAAGCCATGGCACTCTTCAGCAACCCTTCTTTTTCCATGCTGATAAACCACTGTGGGGTAGCACGGAAGATCAACGGCGTTTTTGTCCGCCAACAATGAGGGTAACTGTGAATCAGTTTGTCCTGGACCAGCAGGCGGTCTTTTTCGATCAGGACCTCCACCACTTTGGGGTCAACCTTGTAAACATGCTCTCCAGCAAACAGCTCGACATTACTGCGGAAAATGCCGGCGTCGTCCAGGTAGTTCAGAGTGCCAATGCCATACTTTTTGCCGACATTGAAATCGTCGACACCATGGTCAGGCGCTGTATGCACACAGCCAGTACCGGCATCCGTGGTGACGTGGTCGCCAAGAATCAGTGGCAGCTCACGGTCATAGAATGGATGTACAACATTCTGGCCTTCCAGCCGTGCCCCCAGGGTGCGGGCAATGATGGTGTAGTTTTCAATGCCGTAACGCTCCATGGCGTTTTCCAGCAGAGCTTCACCGAGAATCAGGCGGGCGGGAGCACCATTGACTTCACATTGCACCAGGGCGTAGCCAAGCTCAGCGCCCAGAGTGACAGCCTGGGATGACGGTAAAGTCCAGGGTGTGGTGGTCCAGATAACAACAGCCACTTCACCTTCGCCCTGGCTCTCACCTTCAAAATCAAAGGCAGCCAGAAGGTCTTCGTCGTTCAGTGCAACATAACGGACGTCTACCTGGGTGGACGTTTTATCCTGGTATTCAACTTCAGCCTCGGCCAGGGCAGAACCACCGACCACACTCCAGTAAACCGGCTTGTAGCCTTTAACCATGTGACCGTTTTCAACAATACGGCCCAGGGCGCGGATAATGTCGGCTTCTGTCTGGTAGTTCATGGTCAGGTAGGGTTCATCCCAGCTGCCCAGAATACCCATGCGTTTGAAATCTTCACGCTGGCCATTCACCTGTTTGTCGGCGTATTCACGGCACTTGGCCCGGAAGGTTTTAAAGTCAACCTTGTCGCCAGCCTTGCCCAGCATGCCTTCCACTTTGTGTTCAATCGGCAGGCCATGACAGTCCCAGCCTGGCACATAGGGCGCGTCGAAACCACTGAGGGTTTTCGACTTGATGATGATGTCCTTGATAATCTTGTTAACAGCGTGACCGATGTGAATATCGCCATTAGCGTATGGAGGGCCATCATGCAGAATGAATTTGTCACGACCCTGGCTGACTCTGCGAATCTCTTCATACAGATCCATGTCATACCAGCGCTTGAGCATATCGGGCTCACGCTTGGCCAGGTTACCGCGCATGGGGAAGCCGGTCTCTGGCAAATTCAAAGTGTGCTTGTAATCGGTCATAGTCTTTTACCGGGATCTCATCACCACTGAGCAAGGTTTGCCGGAACGGCTCCTCTGATCAGTGCAGAGACAGATCTCAACACTTGATGTTAGTAAGCTAATTGGCCAGAACGTCCCTGGCCGTAAGAATATCATCAGCAATGGCTTGCTGCAGGGCATCCAGGGAGGCGAATTTCCTGACGCTGCGAATCTTGTGGATGAATTCCACCCGCAGCGTTTCATTGTACAAGTTCCCCTTGAAATCCAGCAGGTGGACTTCAAGAAGAGGCTTGACAGAATCCACCGTCGGCCGGGTACCCAGGTTGGCGACGCCATCGTGGCAGCTGCCATCCACCCAGGCCCTCACGGCGAATACACCTTCCAGGGGCAGACGCTTGCGGCGAACCCTGATATTGGCGGTGGGAAAACCCAGCTGACGCCCTAACTGCTGCCCTTTAATCACTCGCCCTACCAGAGTGTACGGCCATCCAAGCAGTTCTCTGGAGGCATCCATATCACCTTCAGCCAGCAGTTTCCTGATGCGGGTACTGCTGATCCGCTCACTCTCCAGGCAAACAGTACTGGTGTTACAAACCTCAAAGCCATACTCATCGCCCATGGTTTTCAGCAGATTAAAGTCGCCTTCCCGGCCGCAACCGTAGCGAAAGTCATCACCCACTAGCAGGTAGCGGACAGACAGGCCTTCAACCAGCACCTTCATTACGAACTCGTTGGCTGTAAGACTCTGAAATCTGGGCCCGAAAGGCAGGCAGAGCACCTGATCAACACCAGCCTCTGCCAGAAGCAGCAGTTTTTCTCTGAGGCTGGAAATTCTGGCCGGCGCCTTATCCCCCTGAAACAGCTCCCTGGGCTGGGGCTCGAAAGTAATCACACAAACACGGACTCCCAGTCTTGAAGCCTGCTGCTTCAGGGCGGCCAGCATTGTGCGATGCCCGAGATGAACACCGTCAAAATTCCCTATGGTGGCTACACATTCTCGATGTTCAGGTCTGATATTATGCAATCCGCGAATCAACTGCATTGGGCGGTTTATTCTCTGTTCTGGCTGGCAAAAGAAAGGGATTATATCTCAGGAGTCTTCAGGACTTAAGGGATCTGCGGAAAATAACCGTCTAAGTCTTGCAGAAAAACCAAACACAGAGAAGCGGATATGATCGTAAAACTGGTCAGTTCTTTTCAGCCATAACAGCCCTGACCTCTGCGTACAACTCCTTGATAGCGGGAGCAATATGCCTGGGGCCAGTGCTTGCTCCGTTAACAGAAAGCCTGGCCAGCAGCATCCCGTCTTTTTTCACCTTGCCCCTGAACTTTTCCGATTTCATACCATCCTTGCCAAATTTACCACTTTCCAGATCCTTGACCAGTTGCTCAACAAGCGCATCACGCAATGCCAGCCGATCTTCCTGACCAAGAGGCTCCATCATCCGGCCAATCAACTCTGCATTTACTGTCTTGGCAGTCAGTTGCACAAACTTCATACCCTTGAGCTTTTCCGGAGACAGCTTGGCTTCAATGTCTTTTGAAACCGACAATTTTTCCTTTTCCAACGCTTCCGGGCTCTGTTTTTTTGCCGCCTTGATTCTGTTGATCATTCCCTCATCAAGCAGCTTTACATACTCGTGAGAGGCCAGCTTGAGATCTTCCGGACTGGTTTTACTCAGGCGGGCAAGTAGATCTGCACAACCGGGGTTGGTAAATGCATCCGTCAGATGAGCTTCCATATAGTTAGCGGTGTCACTGATTATCGGCCTGTCAGCAACCTCCAGACCATAGGTATGTTGCTGAACAAGAGCCCGGCACCTGTCTTCCTTACTATCACTGCCGCGAGTGAGATGCCCGAAATGGTAACCTACTTCCAGACCCTTGAGCCTCTCACAAACGGCCCGGGAACATCCGGCCAACTCTTCATCAGACATTAATGCGGAAATCTCAGCCAGCTTTCCCACCGAGTGGGCATGTTCATCCAGGACCGCCTTTTTTCCCTGCTGATCGGGCGCTTGAACCAGCCTGGCACAAATGGCTGCTGCGGAAGGTTGTTGCCGGATCTGAGGTTTGGGGCCTGAAGAGAGATGGGCAACCAGCCGTTTCAACAACGGCTTTCTGGTCGCTTTCGACCGACCGGGGGTTTGAGACAGCCTGACACTCAGCTGGCTGGTGTGTTTTTTGACTCTTCGCAGGCCAAACCTGCCAGGCTTCGACGTGCGGCCTGCTTCGTGCAGGCCTGCGGTATTGTGATTTGACTGGACCTGTACAGATCCTACCGATCCCTGACCCACATTCTGCCCTCCATGCGTCTATAACAATCATTTTACGTCAGATTGCAGACATCCGCAGTGGGCGAAAAGCGTCAAACTAGTGGCGAAAATGACGGATCCTGACACCGCTCAACAAGAGTGTAACGCCATAGACCGCAAGGCCGGCAGCCACGATCTGAGCCATTTGTCCGGCACGCTGCCATAGCGACCAGTCCAACCACTGCTGGGTATCCCCTTCGAGAAACAGCAGCACGGCAGCCATGCAGCCACTGGCCAAAGTCAAGCGCAAGGCATATAGCCACCAGCCGGGCTCAGGCCTGAATACTTTGGCGTGTCTCAGCCCTCTGTAGAGCAGACCGGCATTAAGGAAAGCGGATAGAGTTGTCGCCAGTGCAAGTCCGGCATGTTTCAGCCAGAACACCAGCATGAGGTTGAAAGCCATGTTGACCACCATGGCGATAATCGCAACTTTCACCGGGGTTTTGGTGTCCTGCCGGGCAAAATAACCGGGCGCCAACACCTTGATCAGCATGAAGGCAACGAGACCAAGGGAGTAAGCCCGAAGGCTCATGCCTGCCATCAGCACATCACGGTCCTGCATCTCACCGTAATGGAACAGCGTGGCAATCAGCGGTTCCGCCAGAATAAACAGGGCTATCCCGGCAGGAATACCAATCAGCAGTACCAGTCGCAATGCCCAGTCCAGTGTCCGGGAAAACTGGTCGGAAGACGCCTTGGCATGCTTGCGCGACAGGCTGGGCAGAATCACAGTGGCAATGGCTATCCCGAATACGCCGAGCGGCAGTTCCGACAACCGGTCGGAATAGTAGAGCCAGGAAATGCTGCCGGTCTCAAGAAATGACGCCAGAACGGTATCCAACAAGAGATTGATCTGGCTGACAGACACACCAAACAGAGCCGGCACCATAAGCTTCATGATGCGTCTCACGCCTTCATGATCCCTGTCCCAACGGGGAGCGGGCAACAGGCGGATCTGCAGCAAAAAGGGAAGCTGCAACAGCAGTTGAGATATACCGGCAATCACCACTCCCCATGCCAGGGCGACAACCGGCTCCTCAAACCAGGGGGTCATCAACAGAGTCGCACCAATCAGGCTCAGGTTCAAAAGAACAGGAGTAAAAGCCGGCACAGCGAAACGGCTGTAGCTGTTGAGCACAGAGCCAGCCAGCGCAGTCAATGAGATCAGCAACAGATATGGAAAGGTGATGCGAAGCATATCACCGGCCAGCGCCAGCTTTTCCGGCTCATCAATAAAGCCGGGAGCAAAAACCCGAATCAGCAGTGGCGCTCCCAGCATGCAAATCATGGTGACCAGCATGAGAATAGCCGCCAGGGTACCACTGACCTTACTGACCAGCTCCCTCACTTCATCGAAGCTTCTTTTTGTTCGATACTCTGACAGCACCGGGACAAAGGCCTGGGAAAAAGCTCCTTCAGCAAAAAGCCGACGGAGAAAATTCGGGATTTTGAAGGCAACAAAGAAAGCATCCGCTGCCACTGTTGACCCAAAATAGCCTGCAATCACCACATCCCGAACCAGGCCGAGCACCCGGGAGAACATAGTCATAACGCCGACGATAAGACTGGAGCGCAGTAGACCGGGGGATTTTTCCCGGTCCGGCGACTCGGTTGAAGACATAACACATTTCCTGAAAGCTAATCGATTATGATATCAACCTGTCCAAGCCTGCCGCCAGACACATTGAAGCCTTCTCTTTCAGAGCGAAGATTTTTTCGGCTCATCGCCGCCCGAAAATCCCTGCATCCCTGAAAAAAATACACCTAAGCAGCTAGGTGTTATTCACTCAATAACCCGAAGAGCCTCTGTCACAGCCACAGCCTTCTGAAAGCGCCGGTCACGGACAGCTTCCGCTGTTGACAAGCTCCCGGCAAATCGGCATGATTCCGCGACTTGACTGTATGGGTATGGCTCCGGCCGATCCTTGCCCGGGGATTGATCCGGTAACTGCGGCAAACACCATACTCCTGCAACAGGGTGCCCGAAGCCGCCCTGTAATTAAATACAGTGAAACCGATTTATTTCGACTTTCAAGGAGCACCTAAATGGCTAACTCTCCATCTGCAAAGAAGCGCGCCCGTCAGGCTGAAGGCCGTCGCGTCCACAATGCATCCCTGCGTTCCATGGTTCGTACTTCCATTAAGAAGGTAGTACGCGCCATCGAAGCCAAAGACGCTGAAGCAGCTAAAGCAGCTTACGTTGCTGCTGTGCCAGTCATCGATCGTATGGCTGACAAGGGCATCATTCACAAGAACAAGGCTGCTCGTCACAAGAGCCGTCTGAACGCCCAGGTCAAGGCCCTGGCTGCCTGATAGCTCTTAGAGCACATAAAAAAACCGGCATCTGCCGGTTTTTTTTATGTCTGGAAAACACCTGACAATCAGGTCAGCACCATATTATCCCTGTGCAGCAGCTCCGGCTCTCCCTGATAGCCAAGCACCTCTGCCAGCTGATGACTGGATTTGCCAATAATCAGGACTGATTCATCAGCACCGTAGTTGACCAAACCTCTTGCAATTTCATTACCGGCTTCGTCCACGCAGGCCACCATTTCTCCCCGCTGGAATTTACCCCTTACCTGTTTAACACCAACAGGAAGCAGGCTTTTACCCTGGTTCTTCACCACTTTGACAGCACCGGCATCCAGTACCAGCTCGCCAGCAGTTCGCATATGCCCCTGCAGCCACTGTTTCCTGGCAGCCATACGCTCATGCTTTGGCAACAGCAGGGTTCCGAGCGATTCACCAGCATAGAGACGCTCAATGACACTCTCGATGCGACCACCAGCGATCACTGTAGCCGCACCTGAAGCCGCTGCCTGCCTTCCGGCACGCAGCTTGGTCTGCATTCCACCACGCCCCAGTCGCCCGCCGCCACCGCCAGCCATAGCATCCAGGCTCTCGTCGTGAGCAGGCATTTCATCGACAAGAGTGGCCTCAGGGTTCTTTCTTGGGTCAGCGGTGAAGAGACCGTCCTGGTCTGTCAGGATCACCAGTACATCTGCTTCCACCAGGTTGGTCACCAGAGCACCGAGAGTATCGTTGTCACCAAAGCGGATCTCATCGGTGATAACCGTATCATTCTCGTTGACGATGGGAACCACCCCCATACCGACAAGGGTGTTGAGAGTGCTGCGGGCATTCAGGTAGCGCTGGCGATTGCTGTGGTCAGCATGAGTCAGCAGAACCTGTGCTGGCTGAACCCCATGCCGGCGAAAGCTGGTTTCCCAGGTCTGCACCAGCCGGGCCTGCCCCACGGCAGCTGCGGCCTGCAATTCATTGAGAGCATCCGGTCGATCGTGCCAGCCGAGCCTTTCCATACCCGCGGCTACAGCCCCGGAAGAAACCAGGATCAGTTCAATCCCGTGCTTCCTGATCTGGCAGAGCTGATCCACCCAGTCATCAATACGGCTGTCGTCCAGCCCCCGCCCTTCATCCGTTAACAGGGCACTGCCAATCTTGACCACCCAGCGCCGGGCTTTTTTCAGCCTTCCCCGCTCGCTCATTCACTCCCCCAAAGACAGCCAGAGTACGATATTAAGGTGCGTAGAATACCTCAATATCCTCATCATCGTCGTCGTCAAAATCATCATCCTCCGCATCGGCCGTTTTCTTGGCCAGACGTCGTGCTTTACGCTCCTCGGCGAGTTGACGCATGCGGGCACGGGCTTCGGACTCCATGCGGGAGCGAATCTCAACTTCCTGCTCGGCCAGTTCGAGATCACCCTCTTCCTGGAAACTCCTCTTTTCGATATAGGTCATGATTTCCTGGCAGAGCAGCTCAGTACCCTGACTGGCTATCGCTGAAATGCGGTGCACAGATCCGGTCCAGCCCAGCTCGGAAATAATATGCTGGCAAACCTTTTCCCGCTGATCTTCAGGCAGCAGATCCACCTTGTTCAACACCAGCCAGCGCTCCCTACCGGCCAGTGCCGGACTGAACTGTTCCAGCTCACTGATGATCGCTCTGGCAGATTCTACCGGGTCAGTCTCATCATAAGGCGCTACATCCACAAGATGCAGCAGGATACGGCATCGTGACAGGTGCTTGAGGAAACGAATCCCCAGGCCAGCACCTTCTGCAGCGCCTTCGATCAACCCTGGAATATCAGCCACGACAAAACTGCGATGTTTCTCAACGCTAACCACACCGAGGTTGGGCACCAGGGTCGTGAACGGGTAGTCAGCAACCTTGGGCTTGGCGTGGGAAACAGAGCGAATAAATGTGGACTTACCGGCATTCGGCATTCCCAGAAGGCCGACATCCGCAATCACTTTCAGCTCGAGGCGCAGGCTCCGCTCTTCACCCAGGGAGCCATTGCTAGTCTGCCTTGGCGCACGGTTAACACTGGACTTGAAACGGGTATTGCCAAGTCCATGGAATCCGCCCTGGGCTACCAGCAAGCGCTGACCCACCTCAGTCAGGTCACCGATAACCTCTTCGGTTTCATCATCGACAATCGTTGTACCTACTGGCACCGGCAGAATGATGTCCTCACCCTTGGCGCCGGAACAGTTCCTGCCCCGACCAGGCTCACCGCTTGGCGCCTGGTAGCGACGCTGATAGCGGTAGTCCACCAGCGTGTTCAGGTCATTCTTGGCCTCAACATAAACACTGCCGCCATCACCGCCGTCACCACCATCAGGACCACCCTTGGCGACATATTTTTCACGACGGAAACTCAGGCAGCCATTACCGCCCTTTCCCGCCTGGACCGCAATGGTGGCCTCATCGACAAACTTCATGCAAAACCTCCTGCAGCATCAACCTAACGCGCCAATGCCTGCACATAAATTCTTCGTCACCAGAACTTATCTCCAGACACCAGACGATTATTTCTGCCTGCCTAATAATACTTCAGATACAAGAAAGCCCCGCACAAAAACGGGGCTTTCTGATTTGCCGGCTGCCGTCATCCAGAGATAACGGGCATACCGTCAAAAGGCAGTTCGTTTACGCAGCGGCTTCGATGCGAACGTACTTGCGCTTCTGAGGACCTTTAACCTCGAAGACTACCTTGCCGTCGGCCTTGGCGAACAGGGTGTGGTCCTTGCCAATACCTACGTTCTCACCAGCGTGGAAACGGGTGCCACGTTGACGAATGATGATGTTACCAGCGCGCACAGCCTGACCGCCGTAGCGCTTGACGCCAAGGCGTTTACTTTCTGAATCGCGACCGTTACGGGTACTACCACCAGCTTTTTTGTGAGCCATCTTGCTCTCCTTTTATCCCGGACCGACAGCCGGCTACCACACCAGAAGCAGTCCCTAGAAATGGGAAATGGGTCAACAGGAACCCATCAGTGTTCTTTACCACGAAAATGTTGCCAGTTTATAACAATAAGGCCTGCAACATTTTCCGCTCATGGCTGTTAAACTCGAATTAACCGGCGATACCGGTGATCTTCAGCTCAGTGAACCACTGACGATGGCCCATTTGCTTGCGGTGGTGCTTACGGCGCTTGAACTTGATGATCTTAATCTTTGGACCACGACCGTGAGCAACTACCTCGGCAGTTACTTTTGCGCCTTCAACAACAGGAGCACCGATCTTTACTTCTTCGCCATTGGCGATCAGCAGAACGTCGCTGATGTCCAGGCTTTCGCCGGCGGCTACTTCCAGCTTTTCAACTTTCAGTGTGGTGCCTTCAGCAACACGGTACTGCTTGCCGCCAGTTTTGATAACTGCGTACATAATAAATCTCCGAAAATCCTAATGAGCCTCTTTGTCAAAGGCATCCGGAGCAAGAGCCAGGCCTTGGCACCGGAATTTTCAATCTATCTACTTCTATCTGACAATCGCTTCAATACTGATGGTGCGGTTCCTCATTGCTTTCATCTGCAGGCAGTACCTGTAGGAAAGCCATGACAAAGTGGAACACCGCCCCGGATTCTCAGCCAGATTTTAAGACAGGAGCGAAATTTTAAGGAAACCCGGAGCATCTGGCAAGCCCGGATTGTCTATCCTCTCGGTTACTGCCGACAACGGCCCCTGTTTTACTTACATGAGCTTCGCTATATAAGGGGAGATTAACCGCGGTGACCGAGTACAATCCCAGAAACTGGCAGGGTTATGCAGGGCAGGCACCTTCTGTTGAATGGCCTGGCGACACGGTTCTGGCCGTCAACCTGGTGCTGAATTATGAGGAAGGCTCTGAGCGCAATATCCTGGATGGAGATGAAAGTTCGGAGAGTTACCTGAGTGGTTTCAGCGGGTTACCTGCCAGAAAAGGGCAGCGCCACTTTTCCAGTGAAAGCCTGTTCGCTTATGGCAGTCGAAGCGGGTGCTGGCGACTGCTGAGCCTCTTCAAGGAATATGACTTACCGGTAACCGTGTTTGCCTGTGGACAGGCACTGGAACGCAACCCGGCTTTTGCCGGAGCACTGGGCAACTCTCCTCATGAGGTGGCCGGCCATGGCTATCGCTGGATTGATTACCAGAATTTCAGCATTGAGTCAGAGTGGGCAGATATGCAGAAAACCCTGAAAACGATCTCCCGACTGACGGGCAAGAATCCCGTTGGCTGGTACACAGGCAGAAAGAGCCCTCATACCCGCAAGCTGGTCATTGAAGCAGGGCTGATCTATGACAGCGACGATTACAGTGACGATTACCCCTGGTGGCTCAGCACAGGTAATCAGCACCACCTGATCATTCCCTACAGCCTTATCAACAACGATTGCCGTTACTGCACCAGCCCGGGCTGGAACACCCCCAATGACTTTTTTCTTCACCTTAAATCGACTTTTGACGGACTCTATCGCCACAGCCATTCTCAACCAAACATGCTGACTCTAGGGCTGCACAGCAGACTGTCAGGTCATCCGGGGCGATGTGAAGCTGTCAGGCAGTTCATCGATTATGTTTTGGAACACAGGAGGGCCTCATTCATGACCCGTGTGGCAATCGCCAATAGCTGGAAAGATCAGTGCCGGCCAGAATCAGGACAACTTCATGACCACTAACCCTCTGATTACCCCCCTGACCGCAGACGAGGCTCAGGTCATGTTTGACTGGGTACAGCAGGAAGGCTGGAATCCGGGCGTTCATGACGCCGCGACATTCCATAAAAGCTGCCCCGGAGCACTGGTCGGACTGAAACGGGGTAATGAACTGATTGCTGTCGCAGCCGCCTTTAATCATAACCACGCTTTCTCTTATTTCGGGCTCTATATCGTCAAGCCTGAATACCGGGGCCAGGGGTATGGTATCCAGCTGACCCGCTACCGTCTGAACAAAGCCGGATATCGTAATATCGCACTGGACGGTGTCATGGAACAGTATCAGCGCTACCGCAGAATCGGCTTTCGGCTGGCCCACAGAACACTTCGCTACCAGTTTCAAAATGCGCCCGCCGCTGACACCCCATTCCCGGAATCCCTTCAGCCGCTGAAAGACATGAGACTGATAGAGTTGCTTGAATATGAACAGCGACTCTTTCCCGGTAAGCGCAAAGGCTACCTGAAAGCCTGGGTCACCCAGCCGGAAGCCCTTGCCTGGTGCATCTGGAAAGATAAGAAAATCAGGGGTTACGCCCTGATGCGCCCCTGCATGGAAGGGTTCAAGATAGGTCCCTGGTTCGCTGACTCCAATGACTATGCCAGCCAGTTGCTCACAACCCTGCTGGACCAGGCAAAAGGCCAACCCGTCTACTGCGATATCCCCGAACCTAACCAGGAAGCACTCAAACTGGCCGAGCAGCTGCAGGGAAAGCCTTCGGGCTACGAGACCATGCGTATGTACCGAGGCTACCAGCCTGACCTGGACCTGGAGAGAGTCTTTGGGGTAACCAGCCTGGAAGCGGGTTGAAATTGACTGACAGCCAGATAGGTGTTTCTGCTACAGCCATAGTGGCTATTGACAGCACACCAGTCACTCCATAGGATGCCAACATCTCCATCATCTGCAGCAATCTCCTCAATGCCTGATCGCAAACAACAATCCTTCCAACTGGCAGTCCGTGAAGATTTTGTGCTGGTCGACCAGTGCATCCGGGAGCAATTGCATTCTGATGTTGCTCTGGTCAGCAAGATTGGTCAGTACATCATTCAATCTGGCGGCAAGAGGTTGCGCCCACTACTGGTTCTGTTGACCGCCCGAGCCTGCGGCTATAAAGCCCAAAACCACATCCCCCTGGCCGCCATCATTGAGTTCCTGCACACGGCGACCCTGCTGCACGATGACGTGGTGGACCAGTCAGATCTGCGCAGAGGCCGTGATACGGCCAATGCTCTCTGGGGTAATGCACCCAGCGTTCTGGTCGGCGACTTCCTGTACTCGCGGGCTTTCCAGATGATGGTCGGGCTGGAAAATTTCAGACTTCTGAACATCCTCGCTGACGCCACCAATGTTATTGCCGAAGGCGAAGTGATGCAGCTGATGAACATTCACGACGCCAGCGTCACAGAAAGCCAGTACATGGATGTTATTCGCTGCAAGACCGCCATGCTGTTCGAAGCTTCCACCCATACCGCCGCCATCCTTTCCGGTGTCGACAGGAAGACAGAACAGGCTCTCGCCAACTATGGCAACCACCTTGGTATGGCCTTCCAGCTGGTAGACGATCTGCTGGATTACGACGGTGACTCCGAAGCCATGGGCAAGAATCTCGGTGACGACCTGGCTGAAGGCAAACCGACGCTGCCGCTGATCTTTACTCTCTCTGAAGGAACTTCCAGCCAGAAAGAACTGATCCGAAACGCTATTGAACAGGGCGGGCTGGAGCAGATGGACGACATTATTCAGGCAGTTCGCAGCTGTGGCGCACTGGATTACACAGCCCAGAAGGCGCAGGAACAGGTTAATAAAGCCATTGCCTGTCTCAGTGTTCTTCCTGAATCAGAACACCGCGCCGCCATGGAAGACCTGGCCAGGTTCTCGGTCGCCAGAACTTACTGACCGATCCCTTGCTCCCAGAGTCCGCTGTTAAATGCAGTTTCCAACACTGGATGCCGGAACTGCTTTTTACCTATCACATCTGACATTTTGTGCCATTATTCTTGGTCTGATACAGGTACTGAACGAACCTTTCTCCATGAACACAATGGCAAGAGTGCTTCGGTTATCCTTTGTTCTGCTCCCTGGCCTTCTGGCTGTTCTCCCCATCCGATCCGAAGCCAACATTACTCCCCCTGAACTCCCTGCTGAACTTGCCCGCTCCATAGCCCCGCTGCTCAGCATCAAAACCCCCTACTTTTCCACGCCCAGGGCTACGCCCCCCAGCGCTCCGGAAAACTGTCGCCTGATCCATATCAACCACCTGGGCCGGCACGGTTCGCGACACATTGCCAACATCAAAAAGTTTGAGCGGGAAATTCTGGCCAGGGCTGTCCGGCTTGGCCTGATCAAGACCCAATCGAAAGAAACCAAGAAGTCACTGCTGGCAGCCGATCTGTCAACACCCGAAAAGCCACACAGCCCCGAAGCAAAATGGTTGTCCGAACAGGTTATGAGGCTGACACTGTTATACAGAGCCAACCCGCAACTGCCGGGCAGACTGACGGAACTGGGCAAGGCGGAACTGGAAAAGCTCGGACAGCGACTGTTCACCTATACCGGGCTGGACAGGGAGGCCGCGGTTAAACTGGTCCGGAGCCGGAAAATTACAGCAGCAACAACTTCACTGGTCAGGACTCAAACCAGCCGTGATCACTTTCTCAAAGGTATGCGACAGTTCCTCAATATACAGCCCGGGGCGCTGCAGCTGGAACTCATCACCGCAACATCGGGAGAGCCCGATCCCCAGTTACAGCCCTACAACATCTGCAGCAAACACCTGACAAAAAAAAGCCGGCTGAATCAACTGGGAAACCTCAAAGCTGAAGAATTCCTCATGCGCTCGCCACTGAAAGAAGGCGAGAGCATCTCAGGCATTTTCCTGAAAGAGGCCACCAACAGTCAGCAGCAGGATCTCGCATCACTGCTGTACAGCCTCTGCCAAATGGATGCTGACGACAGCTACCGCCTCGGACTGTGCAGTTATATTTCGACCAGAATTGGTTATTCGTCCATGGTCTCATTATTTCAGAACCACAACAGGGCGGCGGATATCAGGATCTTTTACCAGACCGGTCCGGCAAAAGAGTTTGAAGGTATCAATCGGCTGATGATGATCAACCTGCTGAACGCCTTTCTTGAATCCACCCGGAAGGCCATTGGAGATCCGGAAGCGCCGGTTCTGAGTCTCAGATTTGCCCACGACTCCACCCTGCTGCGGTTTCTGCAGATCCTGAATATCATCACGGAAGAAAACAGTACTCAGAAGGGCGAAGTCACCTGGAAACTCTCCGGTCTTGCTCCCATGGCCGGCAACCTGATCTGGCAAACCTGGTCCTGCGGTAACAGCGGAGAGGGCAATGAAACCCCGGATGTTTTCAGGGTCAGGATGCTGTTCAATGAAGAATCCATCCGCTTTCCCATCGACAGCTGTGAACCCAGCGACCCTTTCTGTGACTGGTCCGAGGTAGAAGCCTATTACCGCAAGATGAGCGAAAACATTTCCCTGGAAAAGGCCTGTGATGGTCTGAGCCGCCCCATTGATTCAGAGGGTTGAGTTACTCCAAGTCGGTATCGAAATCGATATCCTCATCATCGGCGCTGTCAAACTCCGGGTGATGCACCATCTGATAGACCTTGTCGCCCAGTCTGTCCCGGCCGGTTTTGGTCTTGTAACCCGGCAGGTTGATGTTTTGCTGCTGCAGTTCGATATTGCCAGTACCGAACAGAAAGGCCTGGGACAGGCTCCTTTCCTCCTGACCCACCGGCTGCCGTGGGTCAGGCACATAGCCCAAAGCCTCTGTCTCAGCCGCAAGGCGCTTGATCCCGGCATCCGCCTCTCCAGTCCTGTCCTTGCCACTCTTGCAGTTAAAGTGGGGCACCGCACCGATCCGGAAGGCCAGCAATTGCAGCCGTTCAACCATTTTGTAAGCGTCCTCTCCTTCTTCACGGTAATCCCCTGTCGTGTGAAGGTCTCGAATCTGCTCCACCAGGGTCAGAACAATATCGCGATCTTCTTCAGTGACCGGACCATCCAGGTAATCCTTTACCCACCCCCCGACAATGGCTCCCGGCCTGCTTGAACCCATAAGGGTATTGAGAGCTGTGTGATTGCTCCGCTCCGCAGCGCCCCAGGCTCTCATCAGGTTCCGCTTACCTTTATCCAGGGAAATGCTGTTAACGCCATAGTTGGTACCGATCAGGTCAAGCTGGACCGGCACCTCATGCAACCGCCCCTGGCTGTTGACAATCTTCAGCGTTCCACCTGCAGCCAGCTCTCTCTGAACCTCTTCAAGAGCTTCGACCTGCTCTCTCTGCATGGTCAGCTCATCATCGTGAATATGAGTTTCATGCCGGAACCTGTCAGGTGTCAGCAGAGATGTGCTGAACATTTTCATTGGTATGGGAGTGACCGTTTCAAGGTATTCAGGGTGTCTTTCCAGCTGTACCCTGAGCGCCGCCGTCACCAGTTCCCGGGCCCGGGCCCTGGTTGCTTCCTTACGGTCCCTGCCGTTACTGATGCCATAGGCGCTTAATGTGGCGGAACGCAGCCCCCGGAACAGTCTCTGCCGTTTACGCCCCCTCTGGCTTGAGATCTCCGTTTCTGCCAGGTTGACCGCATGAACTCGCTCCCGGGTAGCGGTGGAGGGTCGTCCCCTGCCAGCATAATGAACAGGAAAAATATCTTCTGTCCCGGCTTCGTCTCCGGTGTGCATTTGCAGCTGAGAAGCAGGCGTAATTCGGCTGTTGTAGTTGCGGAGCTGGCCATCAATCCGCACGTTCAGGCTTTTCCGGATCTGACTCCACTCGAGGCGGGACATTCTCTCGCTGCGGGCTATCTTCAGGCTTTTCCTGGCCTGTTTCACCTGTACCGCCAGGCGAGGCGCTGACTCTCGGGATGGGTCGTGAAACACCCCCGCATCTACCAGCCTTTTTTCCACAGCCCTGGCATAAGCCTTGGCTGTATTTAAAGGCTGGTGTTCAAAGCCTGGAAAACCTTCGCCAGCCTTTTTGACCAGGCCCGGAGGAATATCGCCATCCAACCCTTTTAACACCAGGTCAGCATGATTATCGAGCTCAACCAGCAACCTGGTCAGCTGATCCAGCCTTCGGTCCTCTTTAACCGACAGTCCTTCTTTTTTTTCTTTCTCCAGTAAGACCCTGGATCTGGAGTGGACCACGTCTATAGCCGCAGCCAGTTCATTGAGCTTGAACTTCTTCCAGTTTTCCCGTCGCAGAGGGCTGTTGTCCCGCATCACTTCCAGCTGAGTGATATGACCGTTCACATGACTGCACTGATCCACAAGATCTTCCAGCATGGCCTGCTTCAGTTCATCTGGCAGCGCCTTGGCATAGCGATTGATGTCCCGAATGGTTTTAACCAGGTCACGCCTGTGCTGGCGGGCCTCATCAATCTGTATCCTGAAACTTTTCTCGGAAAGCTTTTCCAGTGGCGAACCCGAAAGCAAAATGGCGCTCCGATGACTGTAGCAGCTGACATTACGCGCCAGGGCCAGGTCGTAGCGACTGATATGACCCTCTTCACCAGGCAGCAACTGGTGATGGCAGTGCTCTGCCCAGATGGCGAGGTGCCCTGACAGAACCGGAGGATCAAATTCAGCATACTGCTCAAGAAAATCTGCAGTCCTGGGGGAGCTGTGGCTGAACAGCGTGCGGTGACCTTCCAGATTACGACCTTCCAGGTAACGACCGACCAGGTAACCGGCCTGGTTCAGGTTAAGGGTATCCTTGCTTTGCGCCAGCTCAGCCCGAACCCCGTCCAGCATATGACGTTTTTCGTGTGCAGGAATCATTTGCCAGCGAAGCCCCGATACGGCTTCAAACTCCCTGACCAGAAGCCCTTCCTTCAGCCACTTCTGGACATTTTCGGCATTGGCTTTACGAACCTTGTGCAGCATGGAGCGGGCTTTGCCATCAACAATTCGAATACGGTAGTCACTGAGTTTCTTAACTGCAGACAGGTTGCTCGATACCCTGCCCTGGATAAAGGTCCCGTAGCGTCGGCCAATGGCTCTCTTCAAATCCTCGCCAGTCTGATGAGCAGGGTCTTCGAGCAGCGGCCCGATACCCACCCCACGGCCTTTCCAGTGGCCTGAAGACGGCGGCAATTCCTTTGTCGCCGAACCGGACTCTGATCTCTCGTAAGCACCGGAAACCCTGGGGCCCTGCCCCGGAAGCTCAAACACTGCCTTTTACCCTGTGATTCTGCTCCTGTTCCTCAGTGTATCGGCCTGTCTTGAGCAGCCCGTACCAGGGCATGAGCCTGACTGCTTGAATAGAAGCCCTGCAGATGAAGGGAAGGCGTTGATCTTTATGAACGACAACTACTCTAATGGCGTTTTCGCTGGCGCCTTGCCCGATGAGCTTAGCCTGGAAATTTCATAAAGTGTCGAGCTTCTCGCTCTGCTATTTTTTCGGCTGACACATTTTGTCGGCATATTCATGCTTATTGCATCCTCTGAGTAGCATTTCCTCTGATTTGACAAGGCCGGATTAGAATCGACGCGCTGCAATGATGACAACCGAAGCCAACAACCGTTTCATATAAACGTCGGATTACGGGCAAAGCCCTAATCCGGCCTGCAAAAGCTGCCTCAGGGCAGGAACGACCCAAGAATAACAAACGCAAAACAACAGGAAACCGTCATGCGTGAAGCAGTAATAGTATCAACCGCCCGCACCCCCATCGGTAAAGCCTTCCGGGGCGCTCTCAACAACATCAAGTCACCCACCATGACCGCTCATGCCATTCGTCATGCCGTGGAGCGTGCCGGAATAGAAGGCGCTGAAGTGGAAGACGTGATAATGGGCACGGTTCTCACTGCCGGCACCGCCGCCAACAATATTGCCCGCAATGCGTCCTTTGCCGCAGGGCTGCCTTTCACCGCTGCCGCCCAGACCATTGACCGCCAGTGTGCGTCCGGACTGATGGCCATAGCCGCTGCCGCAAGACAGATCATGGTAGAAGGCATGGACGTTGTAGTAGCCGGCGGCCAGGAAAATATCTCTGCGGTACAGGCCAATTACTATGGCTATGCAGCCGAGACCCAGGACGACAATGTCATCCTGCAGGCAGAGCATGCCTATATGCCCATGCTGCAAACTGCCGAGTTTGTCGGCAAAAAATACGGCGTCAGCCGTAAAGCTCAGGACGAGTATGCGCTGTCTTCACAACTTCGTACTGCTGCGGCACAGGCCGAAGGCAGGCTGGATGACGAGATTGTTCCCATCACCGCCACGCAGATGCTGAAGGATCGGGAAACCGGAGAGATTTCCTACAAAGAAGTCACTCTGTCGAAGGATGAAGGAAATCGCCCCTCCACAACAATGGAGAGCCTCACCGGGCTGAACCCGGTCATTGAGGATGGCTGTGTCACCGCCGGCAATGCCAGCCAGCTGTCTGATGGTGCCTCCGCCTGTGTGGTAATGGACAGCAAACTGGCAGAACAGCGTGGCCTGCAGCCACTGGGTATCTACCGGGGCATGGCTGTAGCAGGTAATACTCCGGAAGAAATGGGCATTGGCCCCACTTATGCCATTCCTAAACTGCTCAAGAAGCACGGCCTCAGCATCAATGACATCGGCCTCTGGGAGCTGAATGAAGCCTTTGCCGTGCAGGCGCTCTACTGCCGCGACCACCTTGGCATCGATCCTGACAAGTACAACGTCAACGGCGGTGGTATCTCCATTGGTCATCCATACGGTATGACCGGCGCCCGTCTGGCCGGCCACGCCCTGATAGAAGGCAAGAGGCGCGGTGTGAAGTACGTGGTCGTTACCATGTGCATGGGCGGCGGCATGGGCGCCGCAGCCCTGTTTGAAATAGCTTAAGGTATTCCCATCCCGAAATTGCCCGGTCATGAGATGTCCTGTTTCATGACCGGGTGTACCTGCATCATTCAGAAATTCTTCAACCAGTCGACTGCTGTTGTATCCAACAGTAAATACAACAGCACGACACTATGAAACTGCCAACCTTCAACAGTATTCGCCAGATCTTCTCCATCAGCCTTCCGGAAGCCTTGTCAAGAGTAAAAGAACTCAAGGTCAAGCTGGTCAGAGGTCTGCCCATCATTTCAAAAGCGGCCAGACCCAAACCTTTTGAGGATAAGTCCATTGCCAGCCGTAACATCAGGCAAACCACACCCTCAACACCTGTCGCAACGACAAAATCCAGTCCTCCCATAGGCCTTGCTTCAGCAAGAACAACATTGATGGAGCAGGTTAGAGCAGGTCTAGCCTTTTCCGGCGAGGTGAATGAGTCGCTGTTAAATACAGCTGCCGATCTCGCCCTTGTGGACAAAGGGCTGGCTCAATTCAATGGAAAAACTCTCGAAGCCACTGGCAAGCCCATCACCGCACAGCAGCAGGAGGAACTTGAAAATCAGGTCTACGAGTGTGTTGCCGACCCGGAGAAGAACATGGCGGAGTGCCTTGACAGGAGACCGCTGCCGGTAGCACTGGTCACGGCCTATTTAAAGGCCAGCGGCGAAGAGAATACACAGGATCCGAAACTCGATATCGTTCTCGGAGACTTCCTGCTGGCCGGCATAAACAATCAGCCAGGTGCCATGATGAACCGTAATGCGTTCGATCACTTGATGGATAACGCAAAAGTCGGTAGAAGCATGAGAACCGGAGCTGCCGAAAAGCAAAACCAGTACCTGGAGCAGTTAATTGCCATGACTGACGATCCTGCTGAGAAGGGTATGCTGGAAAAGTTCAGGGATGTCCGCAATGAGCATCTTGAAACCCACACCCGAATGCTACCTGAAATCACAAACCTTGCCAGAGAGTTCGGCTGCCCGGCCTGGCAGGGCACACTGAACGCCATGGCGCTGACCACCGACGGTATCGCTGAGCGCTGACCCCAGGAGCTTGACCTAGAATAGTCAGGCCGCCAGAAGAAACTTCCCCAACTTGCACAAACGCCCGGTATTTCGCTACGATGGCCCACTTTTGAATTTTTCATGCGGGTTTGTGGCAGCCATGTGTACAAATCTGCATACAGATAAGAAACACATATATGTCTATCAGCGAATTAGCCGGCCAGGTTGAACAGCGACGTACCTTCGCCATCATCTCCCACCCTGACGCCGGTAAGACCACCATCACCGAAAAGCTGCTGCTGCTCGGCGGCGCCATCCAGATGGCCGGTACCGTCAAGGGCCGCAAGAGCGGTCGCATGGCGACATCGGACTGGATGAAGATGGAGCAGGAGCGTGGTATCTCCATCACCACCTCCGTGATGCAGTTCCCCTACAATGGCTGCACCGTTAACCTGCTGGACACCCCGGGACACGAAGACTTCTCCGAAGACACCTACCGCACCCTGACGGCCGTGGACAGCTGCCTGATGGTGATCGACGGCGCCAAGGGTGTCGAGAATCGCACCATCAAGCTGATGGAAGTCTGCCGTCTGCGTGATACACCGATCTTCACCTTCGTCAACAAGATGGACCGGGAAGTCCGCGACCAGATTGAAGTGCTGGACGAAGTGGAAGACATCCTGAAAATCCAGTGCGCCCCGATTACCTGGCCGATCGGCATGGGCAAGAACTTCAAGGGTGTTTACAACCTCTACACCGACACAGTTCATGTATTCACCCCTGGGCAGGGGCATATAGTTCCCGACGATATCCGCATCCAGGGTATCGAAACTGATGAAGCGAAAGAGCTGCTGGGCGACATTTACGACGAGTTCGTCGAAGAGATTGAACTGGTGCGTGGCGCCAGCCATGAGTTTGACCTGGAAGAATACCGCACCGGTCGTATGACGCCTGTCTTCTTTGGTACGGCACTGGCTAACTTCGGTGTCCGTGAGATGCTGAATGACTTCGCCAAGTGGGCGCCGGCCCCTCTGTCCCGTGCTACAGACCAGCGCGAAGTGGAACCTGCGGAAGAGAAGTTCTCCGGCTTCGTCTTTAAGATCCAGGCCAATATGGACCCGAAACACCGTGACCGGATCGCTTTCCTGCGTATCTGCTCCGGCAAGTACACCCGCAATATGAAGATGAAGCACGTGCGCATTGGGAAGGATGTGAAAATTGCCGACGCCGTGACCTTCCTGGCCGGTGACCGCTCTCATGTGGAAGAAGCCATGTCGGGCGATATCATCGGCCTGCACAACCACGGCACCATCCAGATAGGCGACACCTTCAGCCAGGGTGAAGAGATCCGTTTCACCGGTATTCCTCACTTTGCACCCGAACTGTTCCGCCGGGTACGCCTGAAAGACCCTCTGAAACTGAAGCAGCTGCAGAAAGGTCTGCAGCAACTGTCCGAAGAGGGTGCCACCCAGTTATTCATGCCTCTGGACAATAATGACCTTATCCTCGGCGCCGTTGGTGTCCTGCAGTTTGACGTAGTTATGCGACGCCTGAAGGATGAATACAAGGTCGATGCCATGTACGAGCCAGTCAATGTCAACACGGCCCGCTGGGTAGAGTGCGACGACGAGCGCAAGCTGGAAGAGTTCAAGCGCAAGTGTTCCATCAACCTGGCCGTCGACGGTGGTGGTTACCTGACTTACCTGGCGCCTACACGGGTCAACCTGTCCCTGTCTGAAGAGCGTTACCCGGATGTTGAGTTCCGGACCACCCGCGAGCACTGATAAAGACTCCTACAGCCGGATCAGAGGGTTATCCCTGATCCGGCCACCCTCTTCCCGACCGAGATAGACGAAAGTACAAATTCCACTAGCTGGCCTATCCTTGTCTAATCTAACTATTCCTTCCCCCCCTCCGGAGTATCCATGAGTGAAGTTGTCTCAACCAAATCGGAGAGCTTCAGCCGCAAGCGCCAGATTGTAGAACCCCTTGTCCTGCTGGGCCTTCTGGGGCTGCTGTTTGGCTATGTCAGCTCGATCATGGGGCTGACCAACATGTTCAACACCCTGTTCAACACCGCTCACCAGCTGCTGCTGAACACTGTGCTGTATCTGATGGGCATCACTGTACTGGCTGGCGCCGCCGGGCGGCTTTTGCTGGAGTTTCACGTCATCGGCCTGCTGGAACGCCTCCTGGTCCCCCTGATGAGGCCCGTATTTAATCTGCCGGGGCGTGCAGCCATGGCGGCCATGATGACCTTCTTCTCCGACAACCCGGCGATTATCGGCCTGGCCCGGGACAAACGCTTTAACTCTTCTTTCAAAACCCATGAGATCATTTCTCTGACCAACTTCGGTACCGCTTTCGGGATGGGGCTGATTGTTATTACCTTTATGTCCACCCTGGAAGGCGGCGATGGTTCCATGAGCTTCTTCAAGCCTGCCCTGGTTGGACTTCTGGGAGCTGTAGTGGGGGCGGTGGTATCCACCCGCCTGATGCAACATATGATCAGCAGAGATGTCGGACTGGAAAGGGTAGACGCTGATAACAATGCGGCGGACGAACTGCTTAGCGACCACAGCAGGGACCCGGCCTGGCTGCGATTTCTGAATGCAGTATTGGATGGTGGCAAGAGCGGGGTGGAAATGGGTGTCGCCATCATTCCCGGCGTACTGATCATCAGCACCCTGGTGATGATCATGACTTTTGGTGCTCCAGATGGCGGCTATACCGGTGCTGCTTTTGAAGGCGTTGCCCTGCTGCCACAACTGGCAGGCCACCTGTCGGGACTGTTCAGCCTGCTGTTTGGTTTCGAACACCCTGAACTGATTGCCTTCCCAATCACCTCCCTGGGTGCAGTGGGCGCGGCCATGTCGCTGGTTCCCAACTTCATCAGCCAGGGTATTGTCACCGGTAGTGATATTGCTGTCTTCACGGCCATGGGCATGTGCTGGAGCGGCTACCTGAGCACCCACACCGCCATGCTGGATTCACTGGGCTTCCGTCATCTGACCTCCAAAGCCATCATGGCCCATACGATTGGCGGTATCTGCGCCGGTGTCGCTGCCCGTTATCTCTATCTTCTGCTTCTGGGCTGATAAAAAACAGTAACCGGGATTCTGCTGAATCCCGGCCCTTTCCCTCAGTGGGCCATGCCCTGCCCCTTGATTTCTTTCATCGCCACAGCTTCGACGGTAATGTTATTGCCGTTGGTGAAGGTCAGTGTGACGGGCACTTTATCACCGGCCGCAATGGCCTTTTTCAAGCCCATCAGCATAACGTGATAGCCTCCGGGCTTCAGCACAGCTTCCTCGCCGGGTTTCACCTGGAAATCTTCCACCTGCTGCATCTTCATGGCACCGTCCTGCATGACAGTGGTATGAAGCTCGGTTCTATTTGCTACCGGACTTTCCAGCGCTTCAAGCTGCAGCACTTCCCTGCCGGTATTGCGAATAATCATGTAAGCCGCAGAAGTACTCATGCCCGGTGTGGTGGCCCTGGCAGTAGCTTCAATCAACTCGATACCGTTCCGCTTTGCCATCCCTCCATCATGACTTTTCATCTCCTCCGGATCACCTGAGCAGGCTGACAACAGGACTCCCCCCAGTAATGCCAGCAGAGCAACCTTCCAGCTTGAAATCACAGAACTCATCCACTAGGTCTCCAGTTCAAACACCACGGTTCGTACCGCGGATTCCGATGAAATGATCAGCCTGGCCAGCCAGACCATATTTTTATCCGAAGTGCAGACAGAAATGCTGCCTGTGCCCCGATACATGGCAGGTGTTGACGGTGTTTTCTGCTCGAACAGTGGAAACGGCATCAGGCTCATGGACATGTCCCGCCCAACAAATTCCATTGTGACTTTTTCAGCAACGACACCATCAAGGCTGAGCTCTATATCCAGACCCTGCAGGGGAGGAAGGTCTCCGGGAAGAATCCTCAAAGTAACCAGCCCTTCGTCCAGTTCCGCACGACAGCCGTCAGGCACTTTGCAATGCTGCTGAAAGCTGAGCTGTTCGAGCTCTTCTGCCGGCTGACTGCGAAGCACTTTCGGGGCAGCAACCAATCCTGCCAGGGCACTTACTGCCAGAAGCACCCCTGTGTACTGCTTTATTTTCATACCGGCATTATACGCACAAACCCCTATCAATCTGGAGCAGGATTCTGCTGGATGATAGGCTGATGGACATGAAACTATTCGACAGCCACTGCCATCTCGACTTCCCGGATTTCGACCCGGATCGCCAGGATGTGCTTGAACAGTGCATGAATTCTGGTGTTGAGGCGATATGCATTCCTGCCACCGAAGCGGAGACCTGGTCAAGAGTGATGGAAACCATAGAGAGGTCAGGCCCTGGAGTGCGACAATATGCCGCACTGGGCATGCATCCCTGCTTCATGGATAAACACCGGGAAGAACACCTCAAGCTGCTTTATGAGCAACTGGCGGCCAGGACACCCGGGGTTGTGGCGGTGGGTGAAATCGGTCTCGATTATTACCTGGAAAACAGCGACAGGGATGCCCAGAAGAAACTGTTTCAGCAACAGCTGGATATCGCCAAATCTTTCAACCTGCCGGTGATCCTTCATGTCCGTAAAGCACACGACGATGCGCTTAAAATATTGAGACAACTGGAGCTGGCCAGGGGTGGTATTGTTCACGCCTTTTCTGGAAGTGAACAACAGGCTCACCAGTACATAAAACTTGGCTTCAAGCTGGGTTTTGGCGGTGTGATCACTTACCCGCGAGCCAGAAAAACACGACACCTGGCAGCCACTTTGCCGCTGGAGGCCATTGTCCTGGAAACCGACTCGCCGGATATGCCGTTGTACGGGTGCCAGGGTAGGCGTAACTCTCCGGTGATGGTGGCAAGAGTTGCCAGTGAGCTGGCAGCACTGCGCAAGGAAGAGGACAAGACCATTGCCAAGCAAACAGCCTTTAACTGCTGTACGCTGTTTGGCGTCAACCTGACCGAACCATCAGAATAGACTCTCACCAATCAGATGCTCACGCAAATTCAATGGCTGAACATCCGGAGGTACATGCCCTCCAAGGTCATACTGGCACTCATCTCCTGCCAGGCAGACGGGGGATTGATCTAATGATGGTGAACCGGGAGCCGGTGGAGAACTCTCATCACTGCCATCAAGATAGCCCGAGTCAGGCACGCTGTTCGTGTGTTGCAGCACGGTTTCCGGAAGGGTTGCAGCATGCCAGCTGCCAAAGCCATCGAAGATCAATAATGGCGTATTTACAGGGGTGGCATTCAGCTGGGCTATCGAACCATCAGCATTGAACTGCCAGGTCTCTATCTGGGCACCGGTATTGATGAGCAGCACCAGCGGTGCAAATGGCGGAATCTGGGTATATCCCAGTAATGAAGCCCAGATGTACATAACTGTAGGCAGGCCTCCCCACTGGTCTGTCACAAGGTGCTGGATTTCACTGTCCAGTGAATTGGCCAGCCATTCCAGAAGGCGTGACTGGGCTGGAGAAAGTTGCCCGGCCTGAATTTTCTCTAATAACCGGCTCAATATCGCTATTACCTTTTTCCTGCTGGAAAACCTGTCACCCAGCACATGACCTAGAGCCTGGAACAGACAGTTATTGCCATGGGCCAGGGACTGAAGATTCAGACCCAGTCTTCCAAGTATGACCAACAACTGACTCATGAACCCGTGGACTGACAGGGCAGAAGTCGCTTCTGTTAACCCCACACCGCTGAGCAACCTATTGACCGCAGGGCTCAGGGTTGTTGACATTTCACCTTGATGATGTGTCTGGAGAAGCCTGAAAGCACCTCCAGTGGAAAGGAGCCTTAATTCCCTGTCCAGGTTGTCAGGCGTGTCATTAAAATTCTGTTCTGTGAGTTCGGGAAGTTCGACGACAGGAACATAACGGAGTTGAGCCCATGCCTGGTTTCTATACCTTGTCCGCCACTGAACCAGCTGCAGCCCGTCGAAAACCACCTTGAGTGTCGCCAGTACTTTTTCCCACCCCCTCTTGTGATCCCTCTGCCTGCGACTCCAGGCCATCAGATTGTCGTCTATGTCGAGAAAAATCGGATACTGGATATAAGGAAACAGCCTTTCTGCCAGGGTGTGAGTGCCTTCCACGATCACGATATTTTCGGTCAGATGAAACGTTGTTGCCAGCCCAAGGCCTCCAGTGTCCCTGTCATAGGGTCTGATGCGAAAGGACATTCCAAGCGAGATCGCCTTTACCGCCTGTTCCAAGTCTTTCCAGCGATATTCTCTGCCGTCGCAGTTACCGGAGACACCCAGCAGGCCATGCTCTGTTTCAAAAAGTTCGCGCCTATCCGCACGTGGTCGCAGACAGGTGTCACCTCCGAAACCACCAATGGTTAGACCAAGACCCAGCTCCTGGATAAGCCGCTCCAGTTCTTTCTTCAACTTTTGAATGAACCAGGACTTACCGCTGCCTGGGGGGCCATCTATACCAACAGTCAGTTGCCTGTCTGTTGAATACCCGCCGGATCCACTGACGTAGTTCAGGAGAATATCCTGGGCCAGCTGCTGAATAATCTGCTCCTCACTGGGAGAAGCCAGAGCCGTCCGGGTCAGGCCAACCAGTGACACAGCCAGAATAACCGCCAGAATCCACTGCGAAGGCCGGTAATGAAAGTGGGGTAGCAACATATTCCCCCGGTAAGATGATGAACGCCAATTCAAAATAGTTCACAGCAAATAGAACCGCTATGGCACAGGATTCAGGGCAAATACCTATAAACCCCCTGTAATCCCCTAAACTTAACTTCCTGAGACAACTTCAACCGGATAAAGAGCAACAGCGGGAGCCCAACGCTCATGCAAACTCTCGACGACTACCTTGGTTTTACCTTTACCCAGGACATGGTCAGCGCCAGACACAAGGATCGCCTGGCCTGGATTCAAACTACCAAGGGAGTGCGCAATGTTTTCACTGCGATAGCGCCCGGTTTTGACCCTGTGCAGGTAACGGCCTGGCGGGATGACGACGGCCAGATGCTGTCCGGCCTGAAAATATCTGACGATGGTCAATCCCTGCTGTTCATCCGTGGGGAAGGCAAGAATGAACTGGGGGAATACCCCAACCCACTGGCTCTGAACCAGCCACCAAAGCAGACACTGTGGTTCATCAACCTGGCACTGAGAAATTCAAATCCCAGAGAGGTGGCCGAGTCCGACCTGGCCTGTTTCCGGCCGCATTCGGGCGAACTCTATTTCAGCAACAAGGGCAAACTGTTCAGGGCTGACTGCAATACGCCTGGGGATCAGGACATCACCCCGGAAGAAGTGCTTGAAACCCGGGGCAAAATCACCTGCCTCAGCTGGTCAGAACAGGGAGACCGGCTGGCCCTGTCCGTCAGCCGCTACCGTCACGGATTTATCGGTATCCATTCACCCGGCAGAGATAAAGTCGACTGGCTGTCACCGAGTTTCGACCGGGATATCGAACCGACCTGGTCACCAGATGGCCAGCAGATCGCCTTCCTGCGTTGCCACGGGGTACAGCCAGATATTGCCGATACCTGGTTCAGTGACTTTTCCGACCGTTATGAGCTGATGGTGGCCAACATCGAGTCCATGAAGGCCCGTTCTTACTGGCAGTGTCCGGAAGGTTACGGCCTGTCCATGCAGGAAGGCAGCCGCCCCATCTCCTGGGTCAACGACACCCAGCTGCTGTTCAGCCACGAGGCCACCGGCTGGAACCATATCTACCGGCTTGACCTGGACCGGAGAAAGGTGGAAACCCTGACAGAAGGGGAGTTTATCATTCACAGCTATGCGGCAGACCGTCACAGTGGCTGGCTGTACTACACCCACAACGATAATGAACCGCACGGTTACCGCCTGGCTCGCCTGAACCTCAATAATGGCGCGAGCGAGAATCTGCAGACCATACTGCCTGCAGAGAGCACTCCCTATACTCCAGCGCCTGTGGCTTCCGGCAACGCCGTCGGCCTGATCCTTGGCGGGGCCCGGCAGCCATTGACTCCAGCCCTGTTAAGACCCGGCAGCCAGAACCTGTCCTGCTTTGGCCAGCCTGCCTATGAAACCGGCTGCAGACATTTCGTTCCTGTTGAGGAGGTTTCACTGACCTCCGGTGATGGCCTTGAGATTCCCGGGCAGCTGTTCCGGCCTGAAGGGGCCGGCCCATTTCCGGCGCTGCTCACACTTCACGGCGGCCCCTGGTGCCAGACCGTTGCCGGCTTCAACAACCTCCTGGGCCTGTCATACGTCTACGCCTGCTGCCAGTACCTGGCCAGCAGGGGGTTCCTGGTTCTGTCTGTTAACTACCGGGGCAGTACCGGCTACGGGAAAAGTTTTCGGCAGCCCGGCCCCTATTGCTGGAAAGGCGCCTGTGAGTACCAGGACGTGGTGGCAGCAGGGCAGTGGCTGGCAGCACGTAAGGATGTGGACAAAGCCAGGGTCGGTCTCTGGGGCAAGTCTTATGGCGGTCATCTGACAGCCATGGGGCTGGCCCGAAACAGTGACCTTTTCAAGGCGGGAGTGGATATCGAGGGCTGCCATCACTTCCCAAGGGAATTCAGGCAGAAGCACTGGGATTCTGAAAACTTCAGCTGCCTTGCCGGTGAAGACGTTGGCGAAGTGCAGAAGCGTTGCCAGACCGCCCTGGAGAGTTCCGCCTGGCACTATCTCGACAGCTGGAAATCACCAGTACTGCTGATTCACCCCGATGACGATCGCAACGTGCAGTTTGAGGAGTCCCAGAGGCTCTATGACGAACTGAGAAAACGAGGTGTAGAGGTTGAGGGCATGGCCATCCCGGATGAGGTCCACAGTTTCCTCAGGCACTCTGTCTGGGTGGATTCCTACCAGAAGTCCATGGAATTTCTTAAAAGGCAGCTGAAACCCTGATGTCAGGCCTGGAGTGGCCGAAGCCACGCCATGCATGCCCTTATGGAATCCTTATCTGGCTTGCTGCCGCGCGTGCTTCTTCAAGGCCTTTTTAGCCCTCTGACGAACCATCTTCTGCTTCAGGGGCGAGAGTTTGTCGATAAACAGGATGCCGTCCAGGTGATCAATCTCATGCTGAAAGGCCTCAGCCAGAACCCCCTCGCCTTCCATCTCGAAGTATTCCCCACGCCGATCCTGGGCCCTTATTTTCACCCGTCCTGCCCGCTTGACGGCAGCCCAGCATCCGGGCAGTGACAGACACCCCATATCCATCTTCTGCTCACCAGAACTCTCAATGATTTCAGGATTCACCAGAACCAGCGGGCTGCCGCGATCCGCAGTCACGTCTATCACTGCAACGCGAATGTCTAGCCCCACCTGAGTCGCTGCCAGGCCTGCGCCATTGACTTCATACATGGTTTCCAGCATGTCATCGATGGTTTTCTGCAGGGCTTCATCAAAATCGGTAACAGGATTGGTCGGGGTTCTGAGTACGGGATTGGATTCATCCACCAGCGTTAATAGAGCCATTTGCCTTCTTCTGATTTGTCAGGTGATCATCTCTCAAATATAGACAGCCGGGAGCAAGAACAGGGCGGGGTACTTATACTGGAACATAGATACACAAAATCAGCCAGTTCAAGGAAGAAACCATGGCTACTTCACCTATCTCCCTCCTTGTTACTGCCGTACACAACACTGTTGAGACTCTGAAAAAAACCGTTGCCAGGAAGTATGGCCGAAAAGTTGTCGCACAGCCTGTAGACCGGCGCCAGACTCCAGAGGCCAAAGCCAGGGAGTTTTTTGGCCGGAAAGCATTATCTCAATTCAGGGTAAAACATGCTCCCAATCAACCCCACTTGCTGCCACCTACCCATTCCAGATTTGCTTTTTTCGCTAAAGACCTGGATGAACTGACAGTAGAAGAGTTTGACCATGAGATGCACGGATGCAAGGACAAGGCTTCCAGACATATTCATGCCCAACTGACCAGATGCCACGAACTGAAAAAAGCTAAAGACTTTCCCGCCCTCCAGCAACAAATGCTGCAGCTGAAACAGCTTTCTGAAGAATACCTGCAGCATGGCGCAAACCTTCACGCCGAAGGAAAAATCTGGCTGGCGAAAAAAGGGGCAATAGATAACCTGATCCAACTCCTGGACCAGCAATTACCTGACAAAGTGCTATTACGTGTGGGCCTGAGCTTTACCAGCGGTCAGGCTTTAATAGACTTGATGGAAGATAAACTCATGGGGGACAAGCAGGAGCACATTGCAAGTCAGCTGGCAGAACTGGAGTTAGATGAAGGCATTCATTTCCTGAAGGATTTCCAGAATGTCGCCCGTACAGGAAGATTCCCTGATTCCACAATCAAGGCAAGAAGTTTTGCTGAAGCTTATGTAGGAAAGTTGCGCACTGAAGAGTGCGCAGACCTGCTTTCAGCTTTCAAGATAACCCCCTCCAGGGATATATCCATGATGCGCAGACAAGCCTCTGCCATCGTCGCTTCATGCGCACTCGGCAGGGTCGAGGGTGCAGATGGCAACACCAGGCAGGCACGCCTGCTGCACCATGAGTACCGCGACGGCGTCCTTGACATGAGCAGCTGCCGAAGCAAAAGCCACGAAGTTGTGACAACCACCTCCATGGAACTGGACACACCGGAAGGACATCGGATGCTAGAAAAGGTAGACATAAGAATTGTAGGTCAAACCTTCGCATTTCAAGCCCACCCCAGCATGGAACAAAAACTCGAAGACCCGTCATCGTATACCCGAACCGGCCAGATTGTCTGGATAAACTCCCTGCTTGAGGTGGCCAGAGATGATGATCAGTTGAGGGATTTTGTACAATTGTACGATCAGGTTTACCACCATACAGGGGCACAATGGTTACGGGATTACGCCAGAATCACACCTGAAAATGACCAGGTTTTCCGGGATATTGATCACCCGGCGGTCAGCGCCGAAGCAGAAAAATTGACACCAGAATTACAGACCAAAATAAAAGGCTTACCAGACAAAGCCGCTCGAGCAAGAGTATACAAATCTCTCGACTGGCCCTACCCGGCTGAGTTAAAGCATCCTTCCTACCCTTTTATAGTGGCTCTGGAAAAACGCTACCCAACTACCGGATAGCGTTCAGAGCATCAGTGCAGTTGCGACGACAGACGATGCGCCCATTTCTGCCGGGCTACCTGCTGCATATCCACAGCCTCGTCACTTTCATCGACGATTTCCCGCCCCAGCAGTGTTTCAATCATATCTTCCAGTGTCACGACACCACGGATATCGCCGTACTCTGTCACCACCATGGCAATGTGAGAGCGGTTTTCCAGCAAAGTCGACATCAGTTTTGGCAGAGGCTCATTTTCAAGCACGGCGATAATGGGACGTTTCAACTCTGACAGTTTCACGGATCCCCCCTCGCGGTAATTCGCCATAAGGATATCGTTCTTCATAACAAAGCCATTGATGTCGTCTGGTTCATCGCCGTACACAGGCACACGCGAGAAGGCATTTTCCGGATACTCCCGCATATAGTCTTCTGTCGTAAGGGTTTCCGGCAGCGTGAACAGCACCGAACGTGGCGTCATGATCTCGATAATTCTCAGATCACGGAAACGGAGCATATTCTTCATCAGATCGGACTCGGTGCCATGAAGCGCCCCCTCTTCCGCCCCAATGTCCGCCATGGCGCGAATTTCATCACGCAGGTACGGATTTTTCTTGTCCCTGGGCGACAGTTTTCTTGTAATAAATTCGGTAACCCAAATCAGGGGCAACAGCAGTTTGACGACAGTCCGTACACAGACCGCCATGAATGGAGCCAGGCTCTGCCACCAGTTGGCGCCGATAGTCTTCGGGATAATCTCGGACAGCAGCAGGATCAGCAAAGTCAGAACCGCAGAAAAAACACCAACATAGGCATCGCCGTACACTTTTGCCGCTTGCGCACCTGCGCCAGAAGCACCAATAGTGTGAGCAATGGTGTTCAGGGTCAGGATAGCGGCCAGAGGCCTGTCGATGTTGTCGTGCAATTCCCGGATGATCGGCGCCCAGCGGCTGCCTTTCTGTTCCAGACTGACCACATAGGCGGGTGAGATACTTAGAAGAACAGCCTCAAAGACTGAGCAGAGAAATGACACTGCCAGGGCAGTGAAGACATACGCAAAGAGCGTAAACACAAATGGCTCCAATGGTTAGGAATAGGCGCCCATTGTAGCCTCACTGCCAGGTATAAAAAAAGGCCTGCATTTCTGCAGGCCTTTTCTGAAAATGGTCGGGGTAGAGAGATTCGAACTCCCGACATCCTGCTCCCAAAGCAGGCGCGCTACCAGACTGCGCTATACCCCGATCGTCTCTTTTAAAAAGAGTCCGCTTATACTCCGGAACGAGTGAAAAATGGTCGGGGTAGAGAGATTCGAACTCCCGACATCCTGCTCCCAAAGCAGGCGCGCTACCAGACTGCGCTATACCCCGACTGTATCTTATAAAAAGAGTCCGCTTATACTCCGGAACGAGTGAAAATGGTCGGGGTAGAGAGATTCGAACTCCCGACATCCTGCTCCCAAAGCAGGCGCGCTACCAGACTGCGCTATACCCCGAATAGTATTCCACTCGAAGAACAAAGCTTTGCACCTCGACTGGAACGGCGGCTAATCTATCAAAATGAGCCCGTTTTGACAAAAGTATTTGCCACAAAATAAGCACTTTTTACGAAGCGGGGGAAAATCGGATCACTTCGTTCGCATGCTCTGCGAGAGTTTTTTTCCCATTAAAGCCTATCGGCAACCACAAACCTTTTCGATACTTCAGGCAGCCTCTGCTGCTATCTGCAGCCAGGAGCCTGTCGGACTTGAGCTTTCGAGCATGAAATTTATTAGGGCGAGTCAGTTTTTTCGTTGGATTTGTGCGAATAGATGACCTATTTAAGCAAATTCAACGAGACTCTCATCCGCTTTCTATCGAAAAGTGGCCGCTCTTTCTAGATTTCAGGTCGAAATTGCCTTAAGTCCGACAGGCTCCTAAACGCCTGACCGAGAATAGCGGGCTCAACAGGCGAAGTGCGATTCAGCTGAGTATCCGAATCTTGGGCAGCCGGGCGCTTTTCTTGTACTGCTGGGCATCCATGGTTCGAATAATGCAGTTCAGCATGCGCGCGGCTTTGTGAATGTATGGCCCCTTGTTGAGCATCACACACTCGGCCCGCTGGGCCATGGCCGCATCGGTAATTTCTGCACGGGAAGGCTGACCGTTCTTGGCCAGATTTTCCAGAACCTGGGTGGCCCAGATGGTGGGAATATGGGCGGCGGCGCAGAGCCAGAGTATCTCTTCCTGCAGTTCCGCCATATGTCGCCAGCCCACTTTCACGCCCAGGTCGAGACTCGGCCCCGGGAGTTTTTCTTGGTTCGTGCCCGGACAACCTGCGGACCATCAGGCATCGGGCCTGTACGCAGTTTCGGGCCAGCCAGATCCATCATCACCCGGCAGGGCAGCCCCAGTTCTTCGCTGATTCTGCGTATGTTTATGACGATGGATCTCCAGGTGTTGGCATCGTCATGGGCGCAGTTGATCCGGGCCACATCCATGCCGGATTGCAGAAACTGGGTCACCATATTCTGATCGGTAGCAGCCTCACCCGGCATGGTGACCATGACCCGGGTAGTTCGCTGATTGGCAGATGGGCCAAAGAGCTGATCGCTCTTGCTGTTCAGAATATCAACCCCCTGATCCTGGGGTGAATAGTCCACCAGCCGCTCCATAGCCTAACCCGGATATTTCATAAATTGCTGCGATGATCGCGCAGAACCTTGTGGCACTAAGGAATTTTGCGATTGAGCGATCTTACCAGCTGAGTATCAAGTTCGATTAACACCGTTTGACTCAGGTAGATACCAAGGGAGTTCATTCGCTCGGCAAAGGCCTGCTCGGACTCACCCGGAATTGATCCGGTCACAGTAAATGAATCGAGGGTTTCAATCAGCCTCCGGCTCAGCTCTTCGTTGGGAATCGACTGCTCCTCACCTTCGAGTTCAGAGCCTGTAATGTCAGAGACATGTGGGCTGGGCATGGCTGTATCGACAGTTCGGTGACTGACTCTGGTTCCATCAGACTCTCTGGGCTTGGACTTCACCTCTTCGTCGGACTGTTCCGAGACTGACTCTTCAGGCTTTTCCGGCGTTGGTAAGTGGGAGGATTTGGAACCATCGGGACCTGTGATCATGGCTGGTTTCTGTTTTCCGGGATTCACAGTTTCATCGGCCCATCAACATTGCCCTGAAGCCTGCCTCCCATGAAAGAGCAGCACCTGGAAGAAGTACTCTTCCTGATCCGAGTCGGTGGTGAAATCAATCTGGTTCTACTCAAGCTTTTTTTCTCATGGCATCCAGGACAGGCTCCATCTCGATACCAAACTCATCCCGGATGTATTGATAGCTGGAACGCAGAACCCCTTCCAGCAGGCTGTGGTACAGCTCGAAACTGGACGGGAAGTTGAACGCAGCATTTTTACACTGCCGCCCTAGCATTCTCATTAGGGTATCCGCCAGATAGACGCCACCTTTCTTGTAGCGGGTAATGATTTCCATATCCGCAAAGACCCCGGAAAACAGACTTCGGTGTTGCCGGGGTTTTTGCCAGAATGCTGTAACGGGCTGTATGGGCGTGGGGCTTTTGCTGAATGAGATATCTTCCTGCAGCCGCTGGCAGGTTTGGGATAGAAAGCTCATTGACGGATGTATCCCTATATCTTCATACCTTGCATCCAGAGTACTGAAATCCAGCTCCAGAAGTGCCTTGTCCATAAGCGACACTATGCTTGATTCCTGCCTGTGCAGCCATGCGAAGAAGTTTCGATAATTCTGTGGAACGTTTTTGAGCCTGTGCTGGTGAATCAGGTCGTGCCGGACAAACAGGGAGGCTCCACCATACAGGTTGTGTGGTTCAAGAAAATTGGTCAGAACCCTGGGGTGGTAAAGGGTGCCAGGGTTTTTGCCCTGCTCCCTGAGACGGATCACCTGCTCCCAGCTCAGTTCGCCATAAAGGGGCAGGAAATCTGGGGAGTGCCTGGCAGCAGTGGCATGAAGATGCAGGGGGATGCTGCCAAAGAGCAGGCGGTTACCTTCAAAGCTGTGCAAATCTGTCAGGCTGTCAGAGAGAAGCTCCAGCCACAACAGCAATTGCTTTCTCTTGTCCCGGGTCAATTGAGACAGGCAGCGAAACATCTCTCCCTGTTCAATATCACTGCACTTCTCCGAATCCCTGGTTTCCTCCTGAAACTCTTTCATAAAGCCTTCATTGACAATGATTTCTGTGGCCCAGGCCAATGGGGAGAACGTTGTTGAGCTGAAAGCCCGATAATGAATCCCGGAAAAATCGTCAAGGCTTAACTCACTGTAATGAATCCGTCGCATCGACAGGGCCGGAATCCTGGCTGGTTCGGAGTCATGGGCAAACCCGGCTGTTTCCGGCACCGCGAAATCAGCCTGGATCTGGAGATAATCCTGAATATCGAGGAACTCCAGACGGTCAATGAGCCTGTTCACATAGGCGTAGAGCAGCAAGTCAAAACTTCTATTGCTACGCAGGGATTCATCATTCCACTGATGATTTCTTGCCGCCTCAACCATTTTCCTGGCGTCCTCAACCAGCCTTGTATCCCGGGGAATGGCTCTTACCGGATCATCTGTTTGCAGGTAGTTAAGAAGATAAGGCCGGAGTCCATCGTCATAGCCGGGGATGAAAGAGTCCTCAGCTGCGACAGCCTGGTTCAGGCTACAAACAAGGCCGACCAGAATGATTGCCGTACAGCTGGCTGCTTTCATGAAAGGTCCTGATACTGAATTTTATTTAAAGTATTTTGACCGTACGGGAGTAAATTGGTTCATAGGCGGCCCAGTCCCTGGCAACCCGGGTGAAGGTAACCATCCCAGGCGAAGTTTCACCGACCAAAAAGGCGTTTCTTTATCAATCAGCCAGATCCTGGGCTTATCGGCTGCTGACCGGCACCTGGATTTCCGTCAGGAACTCCTGCTCCTGGTCGGTTTCATGGATATCAAGCTTGTAAATTTCTATCACTGACCCGGACACCTCCAGGGTATGGGATATCATGTATTCCTTGATCCTGGCGTAGTGTTCCTCCATCAACTCACTGCTGTACTGCCCATGAAAATGCAGACAGAGGTAGTCCCCTCCGGCAATTTCAGCACTGCCCTCCTGATCCAGAATGAAGCTGCTGGAATAGCGCAGGTAATTTGCATCATGAAAATCCGTTTCGCTGATGACAGCACCGGCCCTTCCCCAGGCAAAGTAGCTTAACTGCCGACCGGTCAGTTTCGTTTCGATCTCCTTGTGAATGCGATCCACATCCCAGACCAGGGACACCTCCTGCTCCAGCGTCCATGCCTTTCTTACAGGCAGAACCCTGCGCTCTATCACACCTGTTTCATTTACCTGTGCTGCCTTGAGATAGCTCCGACGAGCTTCCAGTTCCTGTTTCAGCGCCGCCAGCTCTTTCTGTTTTTCCGTGATGGTCTGCAGCTGAAACTCGATCAGCTGCTGGCTTTTCGCCAGGGTTCGGTTGACCATGAATTCCCTGATTTCCGGCAAGCCCACGTCCAGCTGGCGCAGGGTACGGATAATATTGAGTTTCCAGATCTGGCGGTTCGAATAATAGCGATAGCCACTGTCACTGATCTGCTCCGGCTTCAGAATGCCCAGTTTTTCGTAATGCCTGAGAGTATCGACACTGATGCCGTACAACTTGCTGATCTCACCGATCCGGAATAATTTCATGACTATTTCTTGACTCTGGAACTGTTCGAGACTTTAAGCTCGCGCCCACAATTTGTCATGGGATTTTTCAGAAGTCAGTAAAATGTCTCAGTACATCGATCTAGAGAAAAACAGCATTGGCAGGACACTGTTTCAATACGCACTACCGTCCACCATGGCGGTATGGATTTTTGCCCTGTATACCATGGTCGACGGCATGTTCGTCGGCAAAGGGGTTGGCGCAGACGCGCTTGTCGCCGTTAATCTGTCACTGCCGTTTATCAGCATTGTCTTCGCCATCTCCATCCTGGTGACCATTGGTGCAGCCACTATCACCGGCGTCAAGAAAGGTCAGGGCGATCACGAGGGTGCCAGCAGGGTATTCTCAACCACCATTTACGCACTGCTGATTTTTGGTCTTACCGCCTGCTTCTTCAGCTACGTATTCATTGAAGAGATTGCCTGGCTGCTGGGCGCCAGGAATGAAATGATTCCCCTGGTGGTGGAATACCTGTCGACCCTGCTGATGTTTAAAACCTTCTACCTGGTCGCCTATTCCATGGAGGTGTTTGTCAAGGTGGATGGTTTTCCTAAGCGTGAACTCATGGCCATCTGCCTGGCGGCACTGACCAACATTTTTCTTGATTACATCCTGGTAATAAAGCTGGGCATGGGTCTCAGGGGTGCGGCCATCGCAACAGGCTGTGCGCAGTTGCTTCAGGCGGTT
This sequence comes from Endozoicomonas sp., assembly GCA_051008495.1. Classification (GTDB taxonomy): domain Bacteria; phylum Pseudomonadota; class Gammaproteobacteria; order Pseudomonadales; family Endozoicomonadaceae; genus Endozoicomonas_A. Next base: position 45,790 of record JBPCXN010000129.1, read on the forward strand.
CTGCTGCTGACGCACTTCTTCGGTAAGTTCAAGGAGTCCGGCACCCTGAAGTTCATACAAATATGGCCTTCTTTCAGGGAAGTCTTCCGGTTTGTCCGGATTGGCCTGCCGGACTGCATCACGGAAATGTCTTCCGGACTGGTACTGCTGGCTTTCAACAATGCCATTCTTCTCTATCTCAGCACCACGGAACTGGCTGCTTTCAGTGTCATTGGCTACGCCAACAACCTGATGCTGCTGACCATGATTGGTCTGACCCAGGGTATGCAGCCCATCGTCACTTTCCTGAGAGGCAGACAACAGAGCGCCGATATCTCCAGGGTGGTTGGACTGACAATGAAGGCCGCCTTCGTCATCTGCTCTGCGTCTTATGGCGTCGTTTACTTTTTCGGCGATACCCTGGCCTCCATGTTCCTGACCGATCCAGAGCTGATCAGTCTGTCACACCAGGTAATGAAGACCTTCTGCATCGCTTTTATTTTCATGGGGCTGAACATCGTGATTTCCGGCTTTTTCACAGCGCTTGAGCAGCCAGGAAGAGCGGGAATCATTTCGGTACTGCGGGGTGGCGCACTGGCTATCGCCCTGCTGACCGTTTTCCCACTGGTCTACGGCGCAGAAGGCATCTGGTACGTGGCGCCGGTCAGTGAAATGATCACCTTTGCGGTCAGCGTTATCCTGATCAGCCTGAAGCTGAATTCCATGAAGGAGGCTCATCTGGTACCTGCTGCAGCCTGACCCGACTTCTTACAACATTTTAATGAGATTAACGATTTACGTAGGTCGGATTAGGGCTTGTCCCGTAATCCGACATGCTATTAGAGGTCCTCAATGTCGGATTACAAATTTTCAATTCTAATCCGACCTACAAGGCTATAAACAAGTTCCTCTGCTGACTGCGGCAGTCTGAGCACTAGCCTGGATTAGCTGAGTAAGAAGATTCTGAAGGATCACTGAACACTTCAACTAGGTTCTTCCGGCTTAACTGCCCCTGCAGGTCTCCGTGTTCATCAACCACAGGGAGGTGGTAACGGGTTTCCAGTGTGCCGGGAATGGCAGATTCCAACAAGTCATCCGGGGCGACCACCGGCCACTCTTCGAACAACTCCGGCTCCAGCCGGGCATCGGCGCCTTTCTTGGCGGCCTTTTCGAGTTTTTCCTGCAGCAAACCGCCCTGGTAGCCTTCTTCATTAACGTAATAACCATAATCCGCCGGCAGCTTCTTCATCTGTTCAAGCGCTTCGCCAATGGTCTTGGCGGAGATACGACTGATGGGCGGATTCATCACGGTTTCCACAGTCAGGGCCCGGGCCCGGTTCACATCTTTAACAAATGCTTCGACATAATCTGTAGCGGGATGCAGCAGAATCTCAGCAGGCTTGCCCACCTGTACCAGCTCACCGTCTTTTAAAATGGCAATGCGATCACCAATCCGCAGCGCCTCATCCAGATCATGAGTGATAAAGACAATGGTTTTGTGCAAACGATCCTGCAGTTCGATCAGCAAGTCCTGCATTTCACTGCGAATCAGCGGGTCCAGTGCAGAAAAAGCTTCATCCATCAGCAGGATTTCGGCATCCGTACACAGCGCCCGGGCCAGGCCAACCCGCTGCTGCTGACCACCGGACAATTGAGAAGGGTATTGATCTTCATAGCCTTTCAGACCGACAGTATCGAGCCACTCCCAGGCTTTCTGCTGTATTTCAGCTTTGCCGAGCCCCTGCACTTTGAGACCGTAACTGACATTTTCCAGCACCGATAAATGTGGCATCAAACCAAAGCGCTGAAAGACCATAGACATCTTGTGTCGTCGAAAAGTCATCAGCTGTTTGCTGGACAACTCCATGATGTTTTCGCCATCCACCAGCACCTTGCCTGCAGAAGGGTCAATCAAACGGTTGAAATGCCGGATCAGTGTCGACTTCCCTGAACCGGAGAGTCCCATGATCACGAAGACTTCACCCCGGCCGATGCTCAGGTTTATGTCTTTCAGCGCCAGGGTATGCCCGGAATCATTAAGCAGCTGATCCTTGGATTTGCCCTGCTGAACCTGCGTCAGTGCCGTTTCCGGCCTGACACCGAAAACCTTGTACAAACCCGATATTTCGATTAACGGAAGATTGTCGTTACTACTCATGCGCGTTTCCTCCACCATAGTTCTGGGCACGCTTGGCCCAGGCCTGGGAGACCCGGTCAAACATGATGGCCAGGGCGACGATGGCCAGCCCGTTGAGCAGGCCCAGGGTAAAGTACTGGTTGGTAATGGATTTCAGGACAGGTTGCCCCAAGCCTTTGACACCAATCATGGAAGCGATAACGACCATAGCCAGCGCCATCATGATGGTCTGGTTAATACCGGCCATAATGGTTGGCATGGCTAACGGCAGTTGGACGCCAAACAGGCGCTGCGAGCGGCTGGCGCCAAACGCAGAAGACGCTTCCAGCACCTCTTTATCGACCAGCCTGATCCCCAGGTTGGTCAGTCGTATAACCGGTGGAATTGCATAGATAATGACAGCGATCAACCCCGGTATCTTGCCAATGCCCAATAACATCACCACCGGGATCAGGTAGACGAAAGCCGGCATGGTTTGCATGATGTCCAGCATAGGCGTCACCAGTCTCTGCACCCGGTCAGAACTGGCCATGGCGATTCCGACAGGAATCCCCAGAGCAATCGCCAGAAGGGTGCAGACGGTAATGATGCTGAGAGTGCGCATGGTGTCCTGCCACATGCCGAAATAACCGATCAACAGGAGGGACAGAACCACACCGGCACAGAGCTTCAAAGAGCGGCTGGCCAGATAAACCAGTCCGGCAATAATGCCCAGGACCAGCCACCACGGAGATTGCAGCAGCAGCTGCTCGAACCAGACCAGGAAGTTCAGCAGAGGATCAAAGAAAGCCTCAATGCTTTCACCGTAACTCCGGGAAAAATCCCGGTAAGCCCCGTCCAGCGTTTTGCGTATGGTCAACAGATCACTGCGATCCATCTGCGGAAACTGGTACAGCCATGAGCTCTCAGACATCAGGTAACCCCTTCAACAACCGGACTAGAGACGCTTAAGTGCTTTGCTGACTTTTTCAGCCACAGGTTTATCGAGCCATGGCCGCCAGGTGGACTCATAGTTTTTGAAGAAGTGTTCCATGGTGATTTCACCATCGGCCTGGTTATCTTCCATCCAGGCCAGTAACTCGTTCATCATGGCATTAGTGAATGAGCGCTGATTGATGTAGCCGACGACTGCTGGCGCTCTCTGGGCAAATTTTTCAGTAATAACACTCTGAACCGGTGCAGGGGGGTACATGGTCACTTTCGGAGTCAGACAGTCAGCCTGTGTCGTGCATGACACAAATTCCTGTTCATTCACGCCAGAGCCGAAGTCCACTTTCACCATCTTGTACTTACCCAGAACAGCGGTGGGCGCCCAATAGTAACCGAGCCATGGTTTCTCCCGCTCATAGGACCGGGCTATGGAACCCGACAGCGCAGCGCCTGAGCCCGGATCAATCATTTCAAAACCGGCCTGTTCCAGCTTGAGCGCACGGAACAGGTTGCCGGAAGTGATCTGACAGTTCCAGCCAGCCGGGCATCCATAAAAACCGGACTTCTCTGAATTTTCGGGGTGTTCAAACAGCTTGGCATTGCGAATAATGCCTTTTATGGTGGCCAGCTCAGGGTTCTTTTTCACCATATACTCAGGCACCCAGAAACCTTCTTCGCCGCCGTCAGACAATGACTTCCCGCCATAGCGAAGGCGCTTTTCCTGAACGCCTTTGTCCAGAGCTTCTTTCAGGGAGTTGCTCCAGAACTCAGGAGCAAGATCAGGCTCACCTTTTTCAATCATGGATGTGCCGGTAGGCATGGTATCCCCGGGCACCAGTTCGGCATCACAACCGAAGCCATGCTTGAGAATGAACTTGTCAACATTGGCCATCAGCGTGGCTGAGTTCCAGTTCATATCGGCGATGGAGACTTTGCCGCAGGAAGACTGGGCAAAAGTGGATTGGGAAATACACAATGTTGCTGCCAGGCTGGCGGCAGTGAGGTATTTGAACATCAAACAGCCTTTTTGTTATTAGCGACCGGATAAAATAGCAAACTGTCCAATAATTTACATGTCTAATGGTTTTAATTCAAATAATCAGTTTGGATAAGAACGCCGCACCCGCTGTTACGCGGGGGGTGTTTCTATGTCCAGCATCGGTGCTGCATCGATAGACTCGGCGTCCATCATGGTCGCCACTCGCTGCAATGAGGAGAGAATCTGGGTTTTCTCCCAAGGCTCAAGGGACTCAAAACGTTCGATGAATTTTTCGTGCAACAGGGTCGGGGCGCCGTCCAGCACTGTCTTGCCCTCGGCTGTTAACCTGGCATTGACGATGCGTCGATCCACCAGGCTGCGGACCCGCTGAATGTAATGACGCTCTTCCAGGCGGTTCAGGATAGTGGTCACCGTCGCCTGGCTCAGGGACACGTGTGAAGAAATACGCCGTACCGTGACATCGCCCAGGTCTTCAATAGCCCTGAGCACCATAATCTGGGGAATGGTCAGCCCACAGGCTTTTATCATCCGTTTGGAGTGCAGGTCCGTGGCGCGAATAATCCGTCGCAGTGAAACCAGAACATCGTTCCAGTAGCAGGGTTCTGCCATATCAGCTTCTACCGATAGTGATTGAATGAGCGGACTCTCTTTTGCCACAGAAACCCTGGCCATGTAAACCTGTTTTGACCACTAATCTTTAGAGGTGTAACATTTGCGACCTCTTTGCCCTCCACGGGCCCAATGACTTCAAAGCAATAAAGCGATGTTTGCAGCATGTCACAACCCGAGACTTCAAGCTTCTCCCGTCATAAAATCAATCCGCCGGTTTTCATTACTTCAGCACTGCTGATCTTCCTGCTGGCCAGCTATACCGCTCTTTTTTCCGATGAAGCGGGTGCCCTCTTCAGCCAGATACAGGACAGCATATCCACCAACGCCAGCTGGTTCTACATCCTGGTTGTCGCCCTGATCCTGATCTGTGTCACCTTTCTGGCCGTGTCGCGCTATGGCGACATCAAGCTTGGGCCAGACCACGCAGAGCCGGATTTCAGCTTCGGGTCCTGGTTTGCCATGCTGTTCTCGGCCGGTATGGGCATCGGCCTGATGTTCTTTGGTGTGTCAGAACCTGTCATGCACTTTATCGCTCCTCCCGTGGGCGATCCCGGCACCCTGGATGCGGCCAAGGAAGCCATGAGGCTGACTTTCTTCCACTGGGGGCTCCATGCCTGGGCCATTTATGCCATTGTGGCCTTGATTCTTGCCTTCTTCGGCTACCGCCACGACCTGCCTCTGACCATGCGTTCCGCCCTGTACCCGATCATTGGTGACAGGATTCATGGCCCCATCGGTCACGCCATAGATATATTTGCCATTATTGGTACGGTCTGTGGTGTGGCAACGTCATTAGGACTGGGCGTAATGCAGGTCAATTCCGGCCTGAACTACCTGTTTGATATTCCCGTGGGAACCGGTACACAGGTGGTCCTGATTATCGCCATCACGGCCCTGGCGACTCTGTCTGTCGCTACAGGGCTGGACAAGGGCATCCGGCGTTTATCAGAGGCCAACCTGCTGCTGGCCTTGCTGTTGATGCTGCTGATCATCACCCTGGGGCCAACGGTGTTGCTTCTGCAGATGTTCGTGCAGAATACCGGCGGCTACCTGTCGGATATCGTCAACAAGACCTTTAACCTCTATGCCTATGAATCCAACAACTGGATTGGCGGCTGGACCCTGTTTTACTGGGCGTTCTGGTTGTCCTGGTCGCCTTTTGTCGGGATGTTTATTGCCCGGATCTCAAAAGGCAGAACGATTCGTGAGTTTATTACCGGCGTGCTGTTTGTCCCTTCCTTTTTAACATTCATCTGGATGACCGTATTCGGCAACACCGCCATTGACGCTATCATGAACCTGGGCGCCAACGAACTAAGTACGATCGTACATCAGGATACCTCCCTGACCCTGTTCAAGTTCCTGGAGCTCTTTCCATTTTCTGAAGCGCTATCACTGATTGCCATATTGATGGTGGTGATTTTCTTTGTGACGTCTTCCGACTCCAGTGCCATGGTGATTGACATCCTGGCATCCGGCGGTGCCACCAACGCACCGATGTGGCAGCGCACATTCTGGTCATCCATGATTGGTGTAGTGGCCATGGCCCTGATGCTGGCTGGCGGCCTGCAGGCACTCCAGGCGGCAATGATAGCCAGTGCCCTGCCGTTCTCCATTATACTGATGTTCTCTACTTATGGACTACTGAAGGCGCTGGCCATTGATACCGCCAAAAAAGAGAGCCTGGTGCAGACCAACCTGGCGCCGAGTTTTGGCCACAAACCCATACCCTGGCAAAGCCGGCTCAACAACCTGGTGCACTTTCCCCGTCGCGCCCATGTAAACCGTTTCAATACGGATGTGGTCATTCCTGCCATGGAATCCGTCGCTGCTGAACTGCACAAACAGGGAGTGGAGTGCACCGTTGAACTGAATACAGAAAAAAGCAGCCCCAGTCTGAACATTCTCCACGGTGAAGAAACCGACTTTCTCTACCAGGTATTTCCTCGTTCCTATCTGCAGCCAAGCTTTATGCTGGATGAAGGAGATGAAGAAGAGCGCAAATACTTCAGGGCGGAAGTTTTCCTGAGAGAGGGTGGCCAGGACTACGACATCATGGGCTGGGCCAAAGATCAGGTGATTGGCGATATCATCGACCAGTACGAGAAGCATATGCACTTCCTGCATATGGTTCGCTGATCCGGTTTCAGCCTTTGACCGGGAAGGGTGTAAAGCGACTTGATCAGTTGCATTGCGCCCTTCTATTTTAATCTGGAAATGACGTTCCCACCGGAATAAGGATGATTCGATAGCAAATCATTATTAATTCGGGAAAGCAGAGAAAATCAGCCTTCCACAGCAATAGATTATTGTGAACTCAAACAGCCTGCTTTTTTCTTTCTGGACAACTTCTTAATTCGATTAACGCCAAAAAAAATCCTGAGATACTCTCATCCGAAAGACGGCTCAAGACTCAACAAGCCTAATAATTCTAGTCCGATATTTCTCCTGCTCTCATTCTAATGAGGGCAAATCATGAAGCGCTTTATTGCTCCGTTAGCGGGGCTGTCTGTCTTTGCCCTGGCCAGTGGCTACCTGATGACGCTGGTTCCTTTAAAACTGAATACGACACTCAGCAGTGAAATGCAAGACTGGCTGTAGCGGCATGGCTGGCAGTCTTGTTTTTTACAGTGAATGTGCTCTTTATACTGCCCAGTGGTGTATCAATACTGCCAGCTCCCAGCGCCGTCCCATACCAGACGACCATCAAGACAATCACCGTCAGCCTGACAGACAACCATAGAGTCAGGGCCTGAGAGTTGCCATTCGCCCTGTTACATATTCTCCTGTCAACTGTCCTGATCAGATGGTTCATTGAGTTCTACCACATGGCAACACAACACGCACAGGACACACTATAGGCCAAAGTTTGACTGATTAGACAAAATAAAGACTGTTCAGCCACATCTAATCCATAGCGTTCCAGTCATGTTTCGGTTTTTCAGAGTCTTCTTCATCCTCTTTTTCTTCTGGAACCTTTTTCTTTGCAGCTTCCTTACTTACATGTTGTGCGTTCAGGTCTGCAACCAGAGCGGGAATATCGATAGGGTCAGCTCCGGGTTTGCTGAGAATTCGAATGATCGGCCTGTGTGCCTCGAAATCCTCCGGCTCTAGAATCTGCTTATAGGCCTGAGTGCCACAGGGCC
>JBPCXN010000130.1:0-17734 GCA_051008495.1 Endozoicomonas sp.
GGATTGTAGAGGAGCAAATGTGCCACTGTTAGCAGTTGTTAACAGCTACAGGCGAAATGAACCGTCACCTTAAAAGGCGGCTAAACGTCACATGTCTGTCAAATTCAGATACTATTACTTAGCCCGGATATTTCATAAACATGCTCCCGGCTCTCGCTTGCCCCTTGCCGCCTCAGGAAAGTTTGGTTCGGTCGACCGTACTCCCCGGTACGGCGCTTCCTCACCAAATTCCCTGAGACGGCAAGGTTCTGCGCGATAGCCGAGGCAGTTTATGAAATATCCGGAATAGAAAAATCAATAGCATGAGGTTGGAGATGTCTGATAGCAGCAATCAGCAGTGGGGCGGCCGGTTCAGTGAAGGTGTGGACGCATTCGTGGCCCGTTTCACCGCATCCATCGACTTTGACCGCAGGCTTTATCGTCATGATATCCAGGGCTCCATGGCGCACGCCCGGATGCTGCAGAAGACAGGCATTCTGACCTCGGAAGAGCTGGATGCCATCATCAGTGGGCTGGAAGGCATTCTCGAGGATATTGAGCAGGACAGGATTGACTGGTCTGTGGAGCTGGAAGATATCCACATGAACATTGAGGCCAGACTCACCGACCGCATTGGCGATGCCGGAAAGAAACTGCACACAGGCCGCTCTCGGAACGATCAGGTGGCGACCGACATCCGGCTCTGGCTGCGTGATGAAATCGATACTATTGATGCGGAACTGGCACGTTTTCAGACAGGGTTGCTGGATCTGGCTGAAAAAGAAGCCGAAACCATCATGCCCGGTTTCACCCACCTGCAAACGGCGCAACCGGTTACCTTTGGTCACCACTTGATGGCCTGGTATGAAATGCTGGTGCGGGACCGTGAGCGTCTGCAGGATTGTCGCAAACGTGTGAATGTGTCGCCCCTGGGGGCGGCAGCGCTGGCGGGAACCACCTATCCGATCGATCGTGAATTCACGGCACAGCAGCTGGGTTTTGACCGGCCAACCCGTAACTCCCTGGACTCCGTCAGTGACCGGGATTTTGCTATCGAGTTTTGCGCTGCTGGCGCACTGCTGATGACACACCTTTCCCGGATGTCGGAAGAGCTGGTTCTGTGGACATCAGCGCAGTTCAACTTTATCGATTTGCCGGATCGTTTTTGCACAGGCTCTTCCATCATGCCCCAAAAGAAAAACCCAGATGTTCCTGAACTGGTGCGGGGTAAAACTGGAAGGGTAAATGGACATCTGATTTCCCTGCTGACCCTGATGAAGTCTCAACCATTGGCTTACAACAAGGACAATCAGGAAGATAAAGAGCCATTGTTTGATACTGTGGACACACTGAAAGACTGTCTGCGCGCCTTTGCGGATATGGTTCCACATATCGAGTCGAAAAAGGAAAGCATGGCAGAAGCCGCCCGTCGTGGATTCAGTACAGCCACAGACCTGGCGGACTATCTGGTGAGGAAGGGAATGCCATTCAGGAATGCCCATGAGGTCGTCGGCAAAGCCGTGGCTTATGGCATTGAACAGGCAAAGGATCTGTCGGAAATGACGCTGGAAGAGTTGCAGGTGTTTTCGGATACCATCGAACAGGATGTGTTTGAGGTACTGACACTGGAAGGCTCGGTCAGTGCCCGTAATCATGTTGGGGGCACTGCTCCGGAGCAGGTGCGGAAGGCTGTGTTGTTAGCACAGACATATCAGGCGTGAGAATGAACCAGTAGCCGGCGATGCCGGCTACTGTGAGTGAGTTTTTCTAGGGTTTGGGGTGCAGTCGGTTTCTATAGCACTTGTTCACATCCTCACACTTTCCTGCCTGTTGGTTGCCAGTTCGACACCACGGGCGGTTGTCACGACACATATATTCGTGCATTTCGTCTTCGGCCAGTTTTTTGCATTGTGCTTCTGATAGTTTTTTTACACCCTTCTCCTCGTCAGGCCAGCAATTTCCAGACTTTACCCAGTAGCCTCTCGCCATAGACCCGGAAGTAGTATTGTAATAATGTTCCGCTCCGATTAGCTTCATGCCCTCTTCACTGCAATACATTCCATCATCTAGATACCCAAATTTTATCAGTCGAAGATCGTTTGGTAAGTCCTCTGTAGTAGAGCAAACCCGGTCTAAACTTGAATCTGATGATGTGCCTGCCGCGTCAGGTTTGTCGGAACGCCCCTTGATAGAAACGCAATAGGGGATCTCTGAAATAAACGCATCAACATCCCGCCCGTAAATGACAGTGTGATCACCCTGTTCAGCAATGTTCATAGGGGCGTTGAACCAATAATATTTGGGGCTTGTTAGTCCCTGGCCCTCGGAATTTTTGCTGGCACATTCCGATTTGGGATCGTCATCAGGATTTCGGCGCTTGTGGCCAAGGTTCTTGGTTTTGTTGCTGACTCCCGATGGAAACCAGCACAATACACCGTCAGGTGACTTCTTTGTATAGGTTTCCCAACAGGCTTTAGGGGGGGGGGTACCTGCATGAATAGCAGATGAAAGGAGTAAGGCCAGAAGAACCGGTATGATCATACTGACAGCTTTCATAACAACGTTTCCCGCGCTGACTGATTTTTGTGTCCTTTTATAGATAGTTGGTTATCTGGAAAGGTCAATTTAGGTGTGTTCTGCCGAAGCCTGGATCATCCAAGATCAGCTATTTTCCGTTTTCTTTTACGTTGTACTCGGTATACTTGCGCTGTTTTTTTTCTGTAGGCCATCATAGCCAAAATGCTGAGTTACCAGAGCTCGATTAAGCCTTTGGCCTGATCAAGAACGAAAGCTTGCACCTCAACGTACCTTTGAGAATTTAACTGCTCATGCCTCAAATTGTTCCCGTAATTATGGCCGGAGGTACCGGCTCCAGGCTCTGGCCCCAGTCAAGAGCGCTCTATCCGAAGCAGTTCCTCCCACTGGTGAACAATGAAACCATGTTTCTGAATACCCTGCAGAGACTTGATGGCCTCAGAGGAGTCAAAGCCCCCATCGTTGTGGCCAATGAAGAGCACAGGTTCCTGGTGGCAGAGCAGATGAGGCAAGCCTCTAATGTTTCGGGAACTATCTTGCTGGAGCCAGCGTCCAGGAATACAGCACCTGCAGTGGCTATTGCTGCTCTGTCATCGCTTTCTTTAGAGAAGAGTGATGACAGCCTTTTGCTTGTGCTACCGGCAGATCATGTAATTGAGGACATTTCCGCATTTCACGGAGCAATAGAAGTAGCCACTAAATCTGCCGAAATTGGCCGTCTGGTTACCTTCGGAATTCTTCCTGACTATCCAGAAACGGGCTATGGCTATATCAAGGCCGGTACCCGTTCAGAGACAGGAGCTTGCAGCGTTGAGCAGTTTGTTGAAAAGCCTGACAAAGCGACTGCTGAGCAGTACCTTCTGGATGAAGGTTACTACTGGAATAGTGGCATGTTTTTATTCAGCGCCAGGCGTTACCTTGACGAGCTGAAAAGATGGCGTCCCGACATTTTGACTGCTTGCCGGGAGGCAGCTTCACATTTTATCAGTGATATGGACTTTACCCGGGTGGGGGAAGAGGCGTTTACTGCCTGCCCGGCTGAGTCCATAGACTATGCCGTTATGGAGCACACATCGGATGCTGTTGTAGTTCCGCTGGCTGCAGGCTGGTCTGATGTTGGATCCTGGCACGCTCTTTGGGAGATATCGGACAAGGATGAATCTGGGAATGTCGTTGTTGGAGACGTGATGCTGGAAGACTCCCGAAACAATTATGTCAGGGCAGGAGACAGACTGGTCGCCACCGTCGGGGTTGAGAATCTGGTGATTGCCGAGAGTGATGATGCTATTTTGGTCGCTCACCGCGACAAAGTACAGAATGTCAAAAGTATTGTTGGAAGTCTGGTTAAGCATAACCGTAGAGAAGCCATAGCCCATCGTAAGGTTTATCGTCCCTGGGGCAGTTATGACTCTGTAGATTCCGGAGATAGATTCCAAGTGAAGCGTATCACCGTGAAACCTGGTGGCAAGCTATCTCTACAGATGCACCACCACCGGGCTGAACACTGGGTTGTTGTGTCGGGAACGGCACTGGTGACCAGAGGGGAGGAGGAGATCCTTCTGGCTGAAAATGAGTCCACCTATATCCCACTTGGAGTACGACACCGGTTGGAAAATCCTGGAAAAGTGGATCTGGAACTGATTGAGGTCCAGAGTGGCTCTTATCTTGGAGAAGACGACATTGTTCGCCTTGAAGACAATTATGGCAGGAAGTAAAGCTTGCTCTGTCTTAGGGGACATATCTTTGGGAGAAGCTCAGATGAAAGAACTTTCCTGCTTTAAGGCTTATGACATAAGGGGCAGACTGGGTGATGAACTCAACGAAGATATTGTCCATAGAATAGGGCGGGCATATGGTGAGTATCTCAAGCCTGGTAAAGTCGTTCTAGGAGGAGATGTTCGAGACAGCTCTGAGTCACTGAAAAGAGCTCTAGCTGAAGGTCTTATAGCTTCTGGGGTAGATGTAATTGATCTGGGTATGACTGGAACTGAAGAAATATACTTTGCCACATTTCATTTGGGAGTGGATGGAGGAATTCAGGTCACAGCAAGCCACAATCCTGCTGACTATAACGGTATGAAACTGGTACGGGAAGATGCCAAACCAATCAGTGGAGACACTGGCCTGCATACCATCAAACGACTTGCAGAAGAAGCTGAGTTTGTTGATTCAGAACATATTGGATCAATATCTACAATGAGCACCCTTGATGCTTACATTGACCATATTCTTGGTTACATAGACCTAGATGTCATTAAACCCCTTAAGTTGGTGGTTAATGCTGGCAATGGTGCTGCTGGTCATGTGGTGGACGCTATTGAATCAAGGTTCAGTCAGGCTGGTGTTCCTGTCAGTTTTATCAAAGTGCACCATGAACCTGATGGTAGCTTTCCCAATGGAATCCCCAACCCACTACTATCAGAGAATCGTTCTGCGACAGCCGAGGCGGTCAGGAAACATGATGCAGATATGGGCATTGCCTGGGACGGTGATTTTGACCGCTGCTTCTTTTTTGACGAACAAGGTCAATTCATAGAAGGCTATTACATAGTTGGTCTGCTGGCTCAGACTTACCTGGCTAACCACCCTGGCAGCAAAATCATTCATGACCCTAGGCTAACCTGGAATACCGTGGAGCAGGTAATGGAAGCCGGTGGTATTCCAGTACAGTCCAAAACCGGGCATGCCTTTATTAAAGAAAGAATGCGTCTTGAGGGGGCTCTGTATGGTGGTGAAATGAGTGCGCATCACTATTTCAGGGACTTTAACTATTGTGACAGTGGAATGATACCTTGGCTCCTGGTGATAGAACTCGTGTCCAGAAAAAACAGGCCGTTGTCGATGCTTGTAGAGGAGCGTATTGCCAAATATCCTTCTTCCGGAGAAATCAATCGTAAAGTTGAAGACCCGGATAGTGTTATCCAGAGTGTTCGAAAGTGCTACGAGCACCAAGCCAGAAATATTGATTACACTGATGGTCTCAGTATTGAGATGGATGAATGGCGAATGAATATAAGGGTATCCAATACGGAGCCAGTGTTGCGACTGAACGTTGAGAGTCGTGGAAACAGGGTTCTTATGGAGGAAAAAACTGCCGAAATTCTCCAGATCATCACCGGAAAGCACGAAGCCGTGGCTGCAGATTTTGAACAGACAGATGTGAGTGACCAGAATGAGTCATAAGATAGCGCTGATAACAGGTGTAACGGGGCAGGACGGCTCTTACCTGGCAGAGTTGCTGCTTGAGAAAGGTTATGAGGTTCACGGAATAAAACGTCGATCGTCGTCTTTTAATACTGAGCGTATTGATCATATCTACGAGGACCCTCACGTAAAGGATCAGAAGTTTCATCTTCACTATGGTGACCTTACAGATTCTTCGAACCTGACCCGAATTCTTCGGGAAGTACAACCTGATGAGGTCTATAATCTGGGAGCACAATCTCATGTCGCAGTATCTTTTGAGTCCCCTGAATATACGGCGGATGTAGATGCTATGGGTACTTTGCGTCTGCTGGAAGCTATCCGTTTTCTCGGACTTGAGAAAAAGACCCGCTTCTATCAGGCGTCCACTTCCGAGCTGTATGGTTTAGTGCAGGAAGTGCCTCAGAAAGAGACAACGCCTTTTTACCCCCGTTCTCCCTATGCGGTTGCCAAGCTATATGCTTACTGGATTACAGTGAACTACCGTGAAGCATATGGGATGTATGCCTGTAACGGCATTCTCTTCAATCATGAGTCGCCAAGGCGCGGTGAGACTTTTGTCACCAGGAAAATTACCCGGGGGCTGGCTAACATTGCCCAGGGACTTGATGAGAGCCTCTATCTCGGCAACATAGATGCACTGCGAGACTGGGGTCATGCTCGTGACTACGTGAAAATGCAATGGTTGATGTTGCAACAGGACAAGCCGGAAGACTTTGTTATAGCGACTGGAGTGCAATTCTCAGTTCGGCAGTTCGTAGAGCTGACGGCAAAAGAGCTGGGGATCTCCATTCAGTGGGAAGGTCATGGTGTTGATGAGGTGGGCATAGTTGTTGCTTTAGAAGGTAACAGTGCGCCTGCTCTAAAAGTTGGTCAGAAAGTTGTTGCCGTTGACCCCGGGTATTTCCGACCGGCAGAGGTAGAAACCCTGCTGGGAGATCCTTCCCGGGCCAAAGAGAAACTTGGCTGGGAGCCAGAGATCTCGCTGGAAGAAATGGTCTCGGAAATGGTTGCCCATGATCTGGAAGAAGCCAGACGGCATGCACTACTAAAGTCGCATGGCTATGACATCAAGGTGAGCAGGGAATAAATCGTGATCATTGAGCTTATCCTGCGGTCTTGAGAGACAGATGAAAAAGATGCAAAAATTATCGAAAAATAGTCGTATATTTGTGGCAGGCCATAGAGGAATGGTCGGTTCCGCTATAGTCCGGCAATTAGAATCTCTGGGATACAACAATGTTATTGTTCGCAGCAGGACAGAACTGGACCTGACCTGCCAGGCCTCTGTAGGTGACTTTTTCCAGTCGGAAACCATTGATGCAGTGTTTCTGGCAGCAGCAAAAGTGGGTGGTATTCATGCCAATAACACCTATCCAGCAGAGTTTATCCATGACAACCTGATGATTCAGAATAATATCATTCATCAGTCTTATGCTAATGGTGTCGATAAACTACTTTTTCTTGGCAGCTCATGCATCTACCCCAGGCTTGCCGATCAGCCCATGATGGAAAGTGCACTTCTGAGTGGGGAGCTTGAGCCCACTAATGAGCCATACGCTATCGCCAAAATTACCGGGATCAAAATGTGTGAATCCTATAACCGGCAATATGGCGTCGATTTTCGCTCGGTAATGCCTACCAATCTTTATGGTCCCGGAGATAATTTTCATCCGGAAAACAGCCATGTCATTCCTGCGCTGATGCGTCGTTTTCATGAGGCAAAGATCAACTCTGCTACTGAAGTGACTGTATGGGGCTCAGGAAATGTGCAGAGGGAGTTTTTGCACGTTGATGATATGGCGTCAGCCTGTATACACATCATGAGTGTGGACAGAGAAACTTACTGGAACCATGTGAGTCCAAGAGAATCGCATGTAAATGTGGGGACTGGAGAAGATATTTCAATTCGAGAGCTGGCGCTGGCTCTTGCAGAAATCACTGGCTATGAGGGTCAGGTACTGTTTGATGGCACCAAGCCCGAGGGTACACCAAGAAAATTGCTGTCTGTGGATCGCCTGAGAGAGCTGGGCTGGGAGCATTCGATCGAATTCAGGTCAGGGCTAAAAGACACCTATGACTGGTATTGTGCTCATTATGATGATGCAAGACACTGACTGACCGTAAGGGGAATTAGATTCTATGATCATTGCCCGTCCCGTGGGTGGCCTTGCCAACCAGATGTCTGTATACGCAGCTGCCAGGGCCCTTGCTGAGCATCATCGGGTTCCGCTCAAGCTTGATCTGGCTGGTCTGGCTAATGATAAGTTGAGATGTTTTGAGCTGGACAAACTTTGCATTTCAGCTGACCTGGCTACACCAGAGGAAATCAGGGAGGTTGCCAGGCAGAGCAGCAGTCCACTGGTTAACAAGTTAAAAAAGAAACTCAGGAAAAAACTGGGGTGGCACTTTGGCGTCTACAAAGAGCGGTCACTGGTTTTTGATGGTGGCTTTTTTGATCTGCCTGACAGCATGTATATCTGGGGAAACTTCATGAGTATTCGTTATTATGAACCCATCAAGGAGATCCTTAATAATGAGTTTCAGGTAAGTTACCCTCTGAGTGAAGCTACCAGAAGTTGGCAGGATCGAATCCAGTTCTGCGAATCGGTCAGCCTTCATATCCGTCGTGGTGATTATGCTAATGATCCTCACACCAGAGCTCATCACGGATTACTTGGGTTGGACTACTATCATAAGGCAATTGAGGTCATCAAAGAAAAAGTGAGCTCGCCTGAGATTTTTGTGTTTTCTGATGATTTGTTATGGGTGAAGGAGGAACTGAAATCAGACCTACCAATACATTTTGTTGATGCCAATGACAGTGAAAATGGCTATCAAGACTACCATCTGATGTTGTCTTGTAATCATCATATTATTGCGAACAGTGGCTTTAGCCGCTGGCCTGCATACCTTAACCAAAAGGCCAGTAAAGTTGTGTGCTTGCCCAATGCATGGTTGCAGAAAGAACATATTGGTGATGCCGACGTTGCACCACCTGAATGGGTTCGTATAATTGACGACCCTATTTGACCAGTCAAGGAAAAGAAACAGTAATTTAAAGGTTTTGAGCTAGGAATATGCTGGAAATTTGGGTGGTAACTCAATGATTAACCCTCCTCTGGTTAGTTTTTTAATGCCTGTGTTCAATGCAGACAATTACTTGGTAGAGAGCATCGAGTCTGTTCTTAAGCAGCAGTATGAGAATATAGAGTTCATCATCGTTGATGATGGCTCCACAGACTCTTCTCCCGATGTTATTAGCTACTATCGCGGTAAAGATAGTCGTGTTATTTCTGTAAGGCAGGAAAATCAAGGAGTATCAGCAGCAAGGAATAAAGGGCTGACATTAGCAAAGGGTGAATATATTGCCCTCTTGGATGCTGATGATGTTTGCCACCCTCAGCGAGTAATACGGCAA
This sequence comes from Endozoicomonas sp., assembly GCA_051008495.1. Classification (GTDB taxonomy): domain Bacteria; phylum Pseudomonadota; class Gammaproteobacteria; order Pseudomonadales; family Endozoicomonadaceae; genus Endozoicomonas_A. The sequence goes on from JBPCXN010000130.1 coordinate 9,140, forward strand.
TTGTCATATATTAACGAGCATCATCTAGATATATGTGGCAGTGGGTTGGAAACCTTTGGAGAAGTCAAAAAAAACAAAATCACAATGTACCCAGAAGAGGATGCAAGGCTGAAATTTAATCTGCTCTTTTTCGGAAGATCTCTGCCTTGTCCTACAGTGATGATGCGTAGAGAGTCTGTCAAGAATATGTTCTTCAATGAGGGCTTGGATTTTGCTGAAGATTATGCGTTCTGGGTACGTGCTTTCGTGGAGAAGAATGCCAAGCTGGGGAATGTTCCTGAGTCCTTGGTGAGCTATCGAGTTCATGAACAACAGGCCTCCAGCCGGCTGGTGGAAAAAAATAAAAATGTGCTGACTCAAGTTGTTTTTGAAGTTCTGCATGCAGCAGGTATGAGCGTAGACCTCAGCTTGGTGAGAGAGCATTATAACGTTATAAAGTGTCGGAAAAAGCTAACCTCTGAAGAGTTTGACAGTTATACTCAGTTTCTTAATGATCTGTACCAATGGCTTTGTCGGTACTGTGATTGCACAGCGTTTTACGCAGATTTTCTGGTTTCTCTAGCCACAGGCCAGGCTCATCTTGGCGGCAAGGTACGTCAGTGGCTATTCCGTCAGGAGGCTTGTCAGCAAGCTAGTATCTTGACTCCTAGCCTAAGGTTGAGGTTGAGTTGTAAGTGGCTGTTTCAATTTTATAGATGATAGGAGGTTGTTATGGGGCTTAGAAGCCATCTGAAGAATTTGTTTGGAGGGAAAAAACGTTCAAAAGCGACCTCGAAACGAGAGTTTGATCATCATCTACTGCCAGGGTTACTTGGCAAAAATGATCCTGTTATTCTCGAAGTTGGATGTAATGATGGGACAGATACTTTAAAGTTTTTGGAATTATTTTCAGAAGCCAGTATCTATACATTTGAACCAGATCCAAGGGCGTGGCAACACTTTCAAGAAAAAGTAGTATCGTCTCGGGTTCGCTCTTTCAATGTTGCTGTATCTGATGAGAATGGTGAAACTGAGCTTCATATGAGTTCAGGTTATCCATCTGACCCTGGATGGAAAGAGAAACTGCCAGAAGGATGGGATCTCTCCAGCTCTATTCAGTCCCCAAGGAAACACCTTGAAAAGCATCCATGGTGTAAGTTTGAGAAATCTGTCACTGTAAAAACCCAGACTTTGGATAGTTGGTACAGTGAGCAGTCAAATCTGGGTATCATCGATTTTATCTGGGCGGATATCCAGGGTGCTGAAGCAAGGATGATTCGGGGCGCAGAGGATGTGCTAAAGAAAACCTGTTATCTATTCACTGAATACAGTGATGAAGAGCTATATGAGGGGCAGGTAGACCTCAATACGTTGAAATCTATATTGCCAGATTTTGAGGTGGTTGAAGTTTATCCTGGCGATGTGTTGCTAAAAAATACTTCTCTGTAGTCGTTTAGCTGAACGTATAAAAGCAAGTAACAGTTATTTGCTTTTGCCCTTTGAAATCAGTTAGTTTCCCAGGATCCTGTCCTTTAGATCAAGATCCTGCCGGTATTTTCTAACTTCAAAGATATTTTTACGGGCTATTCTTATACTGTCATCTATTGTAGCTATTCAGCCTGTAAATCGTAGCTGGCTTTTTGGCAGATTTGTGCCACCTTTGTTGTAGTTCCCTTTTCGATAGAGCTTCCATGAGCGAATTTGTTTGATTACTGGCAACTCTTTCAAAATACTCATGTACTATGACTCAGGAAGAATTCTCTACAGGGCAGTTTAGGTATCAAACTTGCATTATGACAAACCGAGTTTTAGCTTGCCTGTAAATATCTTCCATTCTTCAGGATTTAATCGGTTACCCTTGCAAGTATGCAGTTGCTCTATCTTGCTGGAAAGCTTGTCGTAGAACTTCTTCAAGCGCCATTCGCTTTTTGACATGGTATCAATCCAGCATATGTCACCCTTATCCGAAACCATTATGTTGTTAAAATGCAGGTCTCCGAACAGTACATTGTGTGATGACATTTTATTTATGTCGTTTGCTACCTTGCCAAGAATCTCCTTCAGATTGCCAGACTGACGCAGCTTGACGATACTGTTCTCAATGGTGGAGTAGCTTTTCATATACTGAATGATGAGTATGTCTGATACCGGGCTGGTCCAGTCTATGGATATACCGTGCAGAGCTGTTCGTGGAACCTGAAGCCCCAGATTTGCCAACATCCGGTTGCCTTTGTATTCTCGGATGGACCTCGAGCGGAGCGTAAGGTTACGTATTGTGTCTTTGCTCTTATGGCGTCTTTTGTTGACTTTGATTACCCAGCCTTCTTTCTGATAGACGTCCGCATAATACCCTTCTCGTAGTAGTTTAGTGCCATGGTCAAGGTTGACGGTGCTCTCAATTGCTGGGCTACCTGAGCATAGAATTCGGGTCTTTCGGCCTTTGAGTATGAGGGACTTGGCATTCAACATAATTGAGCAGGCACTTTATTGGACGATCGTAGTAATTTGAGGCCCATGATGCCTTTGGGAAGCTAGATGTTCAATGCGAGATTCCCGTTTTTAGCACAGAAATGACTGAGGTTTGGTAGTATTACAACCCTCGAAATCGCCAGCGGATAAGTAGATGAGCCAGCTGTTACACCAGATACTGATGCACCAGGCAGAAAAAACGCCTTCAGCTCCTGCATTGGGGGCTAAATCACAGTGGTTTGACTACTCTGGTGTGTCAGAACAGGTTCGTTCTGTTGCCGCTGGCCTGCAGCACTTGGGTTTGGTTCGCCATGAGAGAGTGGCGATCTATCTACCCAAGGTGCCGGAAGCCGTGTTCAGTTTTTTTGGTGCTACTGCCGCTGGCTGCGTAATGGTTCCCGTCAATCCCGTTCTAAAGGCTCCCCAGGTTCAACACATTCTCAAGGACTGCAATGTACGGGTTCTGATTACCAACAAAGCTCGCTACAACCAGTTATCTGAACACTTCCTGGGTGATTGCCATGACCTGAGGCATGTGATTCTTGTTGATGGTGGGGCAGAACCTGATACCCCTGTTTTGAGATGGGCTGATTTCTGTCAGAGCCCAGATTTATGGGAGCCGATAACGAGTATTGATGCAGACGTGGCTGCGATTCTTTACACCTCTGGTAGTACTGGTAAACCGAAGGGAGTGGTGCTCTCTCACCGAAATATGGTGACAGGCGCACTGAGTGTTGCAGAATATCTTGAGAATAAACCCGACGACCGACTGCTATGTGTTCTGCCTTTCAGCTTTGATTACGGGTTCAGTCAGCTGACTACGGCCTTTTCTGTAGGAGCCAGCTGTTATCTGCTGGAGTACCTGCTGCCAAGAGATATCATTAAAGCTGTGGCTCGTGAAAAGATTACCGGCCTTGCCCTGGTTCCCCCTCTGTGGGTTCAATTGGCCGAGCTTGAGTGGCCTGAGGAAGCCGAAAGCCTCAGGTACTTTACCAATTCGGGGGGGGCAATGCCTACTGCTACCCTGGCTTCACTCAGGAAAAGTCTGCCTGAAGCTTTGCCTTATCTGATGTATGGTTTGACAGAAGCTTTTAGATCCAGTTACCTGCCTCCATCAGAAGTGGATAATCGACCCATGTCGATGGGGAAAGCCATACCCAATGCCGAACTGCTGGTGATCAATGAAGCCGGTGAACTCTGCCAGCCCAATGAACCGGGTGAGTTGGTTCACAGGGGGGGGCTCGTAGCTATGGGGTATTGGAATGACGCTGAGCGGAGCGCAGAGCGCTTCAAACCAGCACCGCTGACTTTCAGTGAAATTCCTACCCCTGAAATGGCGGTGTGGTCTGGAGATGTGGTAAAGCAGGATGAAGAAGGTTTTCTGTACTTTATTGGCCGCCGGGATGACATGATTAAAACTTCTGGTTATAGAGTGAGCCCGAGTGAGCTTGAAGAAGTTATCTATGCTTCTTCGATGGTTTCAGAAGTCGCGGCTATTGGAGTTCCCCATGTGCGCCTGGGTCAGGCCATTGTACTGGTGGTTGTCTGTCATGATGGCGAGGAACTGGATGAAAAGGCTATGGTCAAATACTGCCAGCAGCAGCTGCCTGCTTTCATGGTGCCGGCGCGGGTAATGGAAAAGAGTGCCCTGGCCCGCAATCCCAATGGTAAAATTGACCGTAAAATACTGGTCTCTGAATATCAGGACCTGTTTTCACTCTCTGGAGGTTCTGAATGAGCAAGCTGCAGCATGACCGCTTGCAGCGTGTCGTAGTCAAGGACAACGCACTGCAGATCGCCGGACGTAAAGCGTCAGAGCTGACGAGCATTGCCGGTGGCACTCCCTGTTATGTCTATGATCGCGCTGCATTGTCCCAAAGAGCCAGAGAACTCCGTGCCGTCATGCCTGGACAGCTGAAGTTACACTATGCCATCAAGGCTAACCCCATGCCGGCATTGGTCGCTCATATGGCCGGGCTGGTGGATGGGCTTGATGTTGCTTCCCACAAGGAGATGCTGGTTGCTCTGGGCAGTGGTGTGCACGCTGCAGATATCAGTTTTGCCGGACCAGCAAAAGGCGTCAATGAGTTGAGAGCCGCCGTGGCCGCAGACATTGTCATTAATGTGGAGTCGCCACTGGAACTGGAAAGGCTTTATGAACTGCAGGAGGAAATGGGCGCCAGGCCAAGGGTTGCTTTTCGTGTTAACCCGGACTTTGAATTGAAATCATCCGGCATGAAGATGGCGGGTGGTCCCAAGCAGTTTGGTATTGATGCAGAGGATATGCCGGACATTCTGCGGAATCTGGATACTGAGCGCGTCAACTTCCAGGGCTTCCATATCTTCTCTGGCTCCCAGAATTTAAAACCGGAAGCCCTGATCGAAGCTCATGACAAGACTTTCGAATTGGCTGCACGGTTAGCTGAAGTAGCCCCGGCAGCTGTGAAACACGTTAACATAGGCGGCGGTTTAGGCATCCCTTATTTTCCGGGTGAAAAGGCTCTGGATGTGAAGCCGGTGGCTGAAAACCTACAACGCCTGCTGCTCTCTCTGCCAGTTAGCCTCGAGAAAACTGATTTCATTATGGAGCTTGGTCGTTATCTGGTGGGCGAAGCTGGATACTACCTCTGTCGTGTTACTGACAAAAAGGTGTCGCGTGGGCAGGCATTCCTGATGACAGATGGTGGCCTTCACCACCACCTGTCCAACTCCGGTAACTTTGGCCAGGTGATCCGCAAGAACTACCCGGTTCTTCTGGCCAATCGTGTGGAAGGAGGTGAACGGGAAAAAGTGGAAATTGTAGGGCCACTCTGCACCCCGTTGGATATTGTTGGTGCGAAGCTGGAGCTGCCAGTGGCTGAGGTAGGCGACTTTGTTGCGGTATTGCAGTCAGGCGCCTATGGTGCAACGGCAAGCCCTCAGGATTTCCTCAGCCATCCTCATGTTAGGGAGTTGTTGATCTGATATGGCTGTTGCCAAAGCGAAGGTGCGGCCAGCGAAGGCTGAAGACTTCGATACCGTTTATCCGCTGATGCAGAAATTAAATAACACACGCTTTAGTCGGGAAATCTGGCAGCGGCTGTTTACCAACCTGTGGCATAAGGAAGGCTGGAGCCCGGGCTATGTTCTGGATACAGGTGATCGTATTGTGGGGTTTCTAGGCGGGATTTATTCGGAAACTATCATGGGGGGTGAGCCGCACCGGGTGTGCAATCTTACCGCTTGGATTGTTGAGGATGACTATCGCAGCAATTCCATCATGTTGCTGATGCCCTTTCTCAGGCAGAAGAATACTACCCTGACCAGTCTGACTTCGTCTCCAGAGGCTTATGCGGTATACAAAAAACTTGGTTTCAAAGATCTGGACAGTTCCTGTCGGGTGATTTATCCCTGCCCGACTTTCAAATCAGGTTTGCGCATAGTGTCTGATGAGGCTGAAATGCTGCCGTTGATGAGCGACGCAGAACAGTTGACTTACGAGCATCACAAAGGACTGGCAGTCCGACAGCTGGTAGTCACTGATGGCCTTGAACACTGCTACCTGCTAATGACGAGAAGACTGGGGAGAGGACACTTCCAGCTGATAGGTAATGTGGCATTATTCCGGAAAAATATCAGTGGCTTCAGGAGGGCATTATGCAAGGATATGGATGTGGATACGCTGCAGGTCGATGAACGCTTTCTGGCAGGTGAGAAACTGATGTTTTCACGGCAAAAGACTTTCGCCCAGCCGAAACAGGTGAGAGGGGAGTTGACGGGGATTGAAGTGAGTGGAGCTTATTCAGAGCTTGCAATACTGGCTACACCTTGAAGAGGTGTAGCCAGACAGGCTTACGCAGCTGCTTTATTGACGTATTCCATCAGGCTGCCAACTGTTTCGAAGATGGTCGCGTCGATATCATCATCAGCAACACTGATACCGAAGGACTCTTCCAGCGCTGTAATAACACCTACAACAGCCATGGAATCGAATTCGGGCAGTGCGCCCAGAAGCTCAGTCGACTCGTCGAAACTGCCGGTATCTACTTCCAGAACTTCAGCCAACAGGGATTTTAGTTCGTCAATCTTAGCCATTTACCTTTCCCGATGCTGCCAGCATCGCCGACATACATTGTATGAATTTTCAGTGGCGGGAACTTTAAAGACTTTCGTATTTTTCTTCAAGTCAACTACCTATTGAAAACCGTCGCTAGTTTCAATAATCTTTTGTTCCCCATCCTGCCTAGAGATTCCAGCTTTGCTATTGAGTAAAAGGCCAGAACTGCCGGTTGTCACCGATATCACCAATATCCAGCGTGTGCTGGTGACCATGACAGATGGTCACCTTGGCAATCTGGTCGTTGCAATTCCCGTCATCAGACAAATGGCTGAAGAAGCACAAAAGCAGGGAATCAGCATTCGTTTTCTGATTGATGCGCCTTTCTGTGAACTGCTGGAAGCGCTCCTGGGGCAAGAGTTGATTATTCCTTATCCCCGCAGGGAACTTAATACAGCTACTGCTTTGAAGAAAGTCCGTGCTGCACAACAACTGATCAAGTCAGTTCGCAGCTTTAAACCCCAAATGACTGTTGACTTGTATGGTACAGCACAACCTTCAGTTGTCGCTGGACTAAGCGGTGCTGACCTGAGGGTCGGCCCTGAGAGAAGCAGGTGGTACAGCCGCTTCCTGACAAACAAAATTAAGCCTTTCGGGCAGCCAGCACACAGGGTTGGTGGGTATCACCTTATAGCAGCAGCAGCTGGTTTATGCGGTGATATTCATGACAAAGAAGCTGTCTGTGACGAAGCCATTCTGGATCAGATTCGGCTACGCATTAAGGGGCTTGGTCGTGATGCCCGCAACCCTCTGGTGCTTCTGCATCCGGGCGCAGGCAAAAAAATCAAGATCTGGCCGCCGGAAAGATTCGCTGAACTGGCTGACAGACTGACTGCAGATGGAAATCAAGTAGCAGTGATTGGTGCAGGAGCGGATCAACCTCTGTGTGAAAAGATCATCAAGATAAGCAAAAGCAAGATTATCAACTTGTGTAATTGCTTTTCTATCATGGAATTGTATCACTTGTTCTTTCTAGCCGATGTATTGATCGGAAACGACAGTGGACCCTCCCACCTGGCGGCACTCACCCCGATCAGGCTCCATTCAATCTTTGGACCTACTGATCCGGTTTACTGGAAGCCACTTTCAGAAAACTGTTCGGTGATTACCCGTGACTACAGTGTTTGTGACTTCAACTGTAAACCCTGTGCCCGACGGGAAAATTGTATTTCGGACATTGACGTGGATAGGGTCTTCAACACTGTCGCCACTGCAGCCTGATGGCTGCAGTCCACTATTTCAACATTATTACTTGTGCTATTGTCCCGTTTCTTTTTTACTGACGTCTGGCATGATTTTTATCATGCCAAGCTGCTCTCTCAGCCTTATTCCGATAGTTATGCCGAGAGGCAGCCAGAATAACAACCAATAGGGGTCAGGCTGCCGGAAAATACGACTGACATCAGAAGCAAAGCCCAGCACGCCAAACACAAAAAATGCAATTGACAGCTGCATCAGCGTATCTTTACGAAATTTCCAGCAATCTTTAGCAGAAAGTGCATAAAGCAGTATAAAAAGTATCAGGCCTATAAAACCTGTCTCATAAAGTGTCTGAAGGTAAAGGTTGTGGGCATGTTGAGCGATATTTTTACCATTATTAAAAGGAACATTAAATTCAGAGTTGGCTCCGTGTCCAAACCAGGGAGCTTCCATGCTTTGTTCGAATGTACCGTACCAGATCGAACCTCTCTGATTGAAAGTTTCATTCAACTGGTCTTCAGAGCTTATATCATGAGTTGAGACCTGTTCAGATTTGTCAGTAGCACTCTCTTGCTGTATTGAAATCATGCCTGAGGAGAGTCCGATACCAGCAGCGGCAAGGCCAAGAACAGTTACAAGGGTGGTCGTTCTCCAGTCTCTTCTCAAGAGCCACAGTATAATGTAGCCGCCCCATAATGAGTATATTGGACCTCGAGACCAGGTGAGCATGGCATAAGATTGTATCCCGATCAGTGAAAGAAACAGAACACTTCGCCAGATCAGAGAAGCTTTCGATTCAAGCAAACGAAAAAAGGCTATCAGGCAAAAGACACAAAAAGAAAGGCCCGCTG
>JBPCXN010000131.1:0-8369 GCA_051008495.1 Endozoicomonas sp.
GGCAAGCACCACGCGTCGTACGTGTCGAACCTGAATGGCATGCTCGAGGGCACAGACCACGAGGCCTCGTCGCTCGAGGACATCATCGCCGCTGCCGAAGGTGCCATGTTCAACAATGCGGCCCAGATCTGGAACCACACCTTCTACTGGAACTGCCTGAGCCCCAACGGTGGCGGTGCTCCTTCAGGTGAACTGGCTGAAGCCATCAATAAGGCTTTCGGTTCCTTCGACGAATTCGTGGCCAAATTCACCGACATGGCCGTTAACAACTTCGGCTCTGCCTGGACCTGGCTGGTGAAGAATGCCGATGGTTCTGTAGAGATCGTTAACACCAGTAATGCCGCCACACCGCTGACAACCGACCAGAAGCCACTGTTGACATGTGACGTATGGGAGCACGCTTACTACATCGACTACCGTAACGTTCGTCCGGATTACATGAAAGCTTTCTGGCAGCTGGTGAACTGGCAGTTTGCGGAAGCCAATTACTCCTAATAAAAGACAGATGTCTTATGAGCCTCCGAGGAGGCGGCATTTGACCAGGAAGGGGACCAGCTCCCCCTTCTTTTATATTGGAAAACTGGTATCAACAACGCCATTCAGTATTTTTCCAGAGCCTTTCTGCAGTATATGTGTCGTACAGGTCATGCATGGATCAAAGCTCTGCAGGGCCCTCTGAATGTCAATTCCAGTAAACTCCCCGGTTTCCAGTATCGGTGTGTTTACAACTGCCTGTTCTGTGGGCCCCAAAGCTCCCCAGGGAGTCCTTGGGCTGACATTGATTCGTGAAGGTATGGCGAGCTGATAGTTATCTATACGTCCATTCTCAAGTACTGCCCAGTGCGCCAGGAATCCTCTGCCGGCTCCCCAAAGGCCTGTACCCAGCCGGACACCAGGATCAGGGGTGTCCATCGAAGCTCTTACTTCTACTTCCCCCTGTTGTAACAGAGACAAGGCCCGTTCATAGTTTTCCAGGGTGGCGGCATAATTCTGGGCCACAGCGTAAGCCCGGGCGCGGTTGCGTTCGATAGCATTCCATACTTTGGGCACGTCCCAGGAAATAATTTCAGTAGGGATACCTGGCAAACAGATTTCCAGGCTTTTTCCTGTCGACGCCAGATAGCGGCTCGCAGGGATTTTTTCAGCCTTAGCCGAAATATACATCCTTGCATAAGCGCCAACCTCAAAGGTATTACGTCTCCAGGTCAGGCTGTTTCCCCAACTGTAAGCCCGCTCTTTCCGGGCAGCTTCACTGGATACAATGACCTTTTTGTTCCAGGGGTGGTAGGGGCTAAGCGGGTTTCCTGCCGGGTCTTCCCTGAACCGATAATTCTTTCCGGTCTCATCAACCCAGCTGCCGTTGTAGGAGTGATGGCAGAACTCTTCCAGACCGGCGTTGATTTCAGACAGCCGGGTCGTCACCAGTTCACCATTGATCAAAGCTCCGGGGGTTGACCAGCGCTGTTCCCCCCACTCATCACAGTTCTGATAACTGCTATCATATACGTCTTCATGATCCCATTGACCAAAATCCACCATGGAGGCAGCACTTCTGCCGACGTCCTCGAAACGGGGATTCGCCTCCAGCATGAAATCAAAGATGTCGTTCCATAGGGCAATCGTCTGCTCCGAATAACTGCCAAAGGGCTTCAGCGTGCTTTTATAGTCTTCAAAGCTGCTGACTTCAGGGGTGATGGTCACGCCTCCCGGCACAATGGAATCGGAGTGAGGGTACTTGCCTCCCAGGCAGGCATAGGCCTTGCGGGCTTTGCGAACCATTTCCAGTGCCTGCCGGTACAGCATGCCATCGGGCTTGTTAAGGTCAGTCATGATTTCACTGACATACTGGTAGCCATGCAGGCTGGCATTTTTTGTCGGCGCCCTTCTGGCTTTTTCCCAGACTTCCGGGTTGCTCTTTTCAATTGTGTCCTGTGAATAATCAGGCCCTGACAGTATGTACAGGTGCATAACCGTGTCGTTCAGGTACTGACAACTCAATAGAAGATTGCGGATGACTATTCCCAGAGGCGGCGGTTTCAGCCCCAGGGCCATTTCCAGGCATAAAGCCGAGGCTGTGGCGTGTACACCACCACAGATGCCCGATGCCGTGGCGCTCACCAGCCCGACCTTGTTCAGGTCACGCCCCGGCAGCAAAGCCTCGTAGCCCCTGAACGCTGTTGCCATAGCTGCAGCTTCAATGACCTTGCCTTTTTCTTCATCAACAGTGCAATGAAAAGCCAGGCTGCCGCCAAGGCGTCCGAGTGGGTTGTCGGCAGATTTTTCAACAGACCGGTTCTTATGGTCGATTTCCGCCTTCAGGGCTTCACTCAGTGAAAAAGTTTTCTGAGAGTAGGCAAAGCTTTGCCCACCAAAATCATCCAGCTCAGGCATAAGCCACCTCCTCCAGTGACGCCGGGCATTCTGTCTCCCATTCAGGCACCTCTATATAACCGTACCAGGCCGTTTCAGGCACATTGGCACCGAGGTCTGTCTTAACCTTGATGTAGGGCTGATTGCCCCAGTCGTAATGCCAGAACAGCAGCGGGTCACTCTGCAGTCCTTCTTCTGAGAGAGCCCAGTGCATAAGACGACGGTTCTGCAGTCTCTCGTCACTTTCGTCTATCTCGCCACTGTCCAGCAGCCTTTCGAAATAATCGGTGTAGCTGACATCAATCATTTCCTCGAAACGGGAACCCATATTCAACAGTTCTCCCGTGTCCAGCCTGCGTAGCGTCGCATCAATGGCAGCACCGGAAGCATGAGCTGGAAAGGTTCTTGAATTCAGAGGATCAAACGTTCGAGGATCCCTAACATAACCAAGGGCGTAATTGGTGCAGGTTTTATCATCGGTAGTCTGCAGTTCCCGGCTGCCCCGGCCATAAAAAAACTTCCACAGTCCCTGCTGGCACTCCATGGAACGATAGGCATCCAGGATAAACAGCTCGACACCAAAAGGCCTTAGTCGTTCATTCACCTGGATCAGCTTTCCGACCAGGGATTTCCTCAGCCAGCCTTCCTGCCGTCCTCCCTGTACAGGGAAACCATAAGGCGGATTATTGCCGTCGTCCTTCGCGTGGTACGACTCAAAGGCAAGCCCTGTGCCTGCCAGTTTCACCAGCGGTTCACTGAACCTTGGGTCAGCCCTGTCCAGCGGCACAGAGGAATGGTGGCTGCCCTCAAGCTGGCTGCGATCAATAATCGGAATGGCGTAATCCAGGTTGTACATGGCTCATCCTTAAACGGGGTTTGTCAGGGCTTCTACTGCACACAGCTCCTGGAGAATGCGGATCTTGTCAGAGAAATAGTCACCCAGATAACGGCTTTCGCTGCGGACCAGCTTCAGAATCCTGAGCCGCCGGTCCGTGCTTAACGCCTTCAGCAACGACTTGAACTCCGGCACGTCGCAAGCAAAAAGGTCACCAATACAGCGGGCCGTATAATGCACATCGGCTGCGCCCAATACCCTGCCGAAGTCCTTTAACGATTGGATTCGGGACTTATTGAGCTCGTACTCAAACTGTGGAAACTGCTGTCCTATCGACTCTGCCAGTTCCAGAATATAAAGGTTGTGCACGAACAGAGGATCGGCTTTGCCGAGATACTCCCCAAGAAACTTCTGCTGGGTGCCACTGACCTTGATGTCATTGACGACGACAATGCCCCGGCCAGACAGGCGCTGCCTGTGTCGGGAAATATCATCGACTGTCTGCATTAAACGACGGCGGTGTTCAATACGATGCCGAACACTGCCTTTGCTGTAAAAATGGTAGCTGTTGAAATCATTTGATGAATGAATAGCGTCACCACTCAGGTGTATATCAACGACAGAAAGCCTTTCCTTCTCACTCAGCCGGTTACTCAAATCCCGATTAATCCACCACATCATCAGGTTGGCTGCTGAAGGCAGGCTCTCATAGGGCGGCGCAGTCAGCACCCACTCCTGGCATTCCGGGTGCTCAGCCATCAACTTTTCAACGCTCTCAGACAACAAGGCAGAGTAGTAGGCCACGCTTCTGTCCAGCCCCAGCTTCATCGTGGAATAATGCGCCAGGTGTGGCGCATTGAAATCGACGGGCACTTCCGTGATCTTCCAGAGTGAAGTTATGTGCTCAGACAATGGATGCATGACAAACTCTCTGTTTGTTATCGATCAATCTTTGTTAGAAGCCTGACCGAGAATAGCGGTCGAACATGCTCTTCATGGTAAGAGTCAGTAAAACGAGTCAAATTTTTCGATCAAATCGTGTGAATAGTGGGCCTATTTAATCGAATTGATCGAGACTCTCATCCGCTTTCTAACGAAAAGTGGCCGTTCTTTCTGGATTTTAGGCCGACCTGTCTATTCTCGGTCAGGCTCCTAGATAGTCCCTTTTCGTGACCTCTCTTTCCCGGCACTCTCGCCCCCTTCCAGATTTAAGTTTTCAGGTAAAGAGGACGGCCTTGCCCTGCTGGGTCGACTGGATAACAACCGTGTTATTCTACTAGGAGCAATCAGTCTCCTGTATCCATTGCACCTGCCCCATTCTGCTTTTTGCGCTGCCACAGTTGCCGGGCTCCAAACAGATTTTTGATCTGGTTAAACCCTGGCTCAATCGGCCATCTCAAAGCGTAGTGCCGCAGGATTGTGGCTGCATCAAGGGTGGTGTCAGTGGATAATATTAGCCGGGTTTTGCGACGTTTCCCCTTGTGCTCGAACTCTGTCCAGACAACAATGACTTCCTGACCCTTGAGAATTCTGGCTCGACACCGGCAACTTCTGTAATACACAGTGCGTATCCGCCCATAGAGGTGCATTTTCACCTTGTGTTCCGGGAGTTGTTGAACCCGCTCTTTCGTCAACTTTTCTCCGTAAATTCTGGGAGCTCCGCGCCGCTTTGGCTCGGGTAATGGAGGCAAGAACAACGCGAGATCATGGCGGTGCCTGGCCAATGGCATGATAACCGAGTTTTTGTGTGCACAGGATGACATGACTGCGTGACAAAGCCCTCAGCGGTGATCATGCTGGCGACGAGGAGTTCACAGAACGTTGGCACTGATCTTGAGGGTAGCGCGACAACCAGAAAAGAGATGTAATAGCCCAGCTTGCCGAGGATGGTTTTCTGTTCTTGAGTGAGCATGGCGGCTCCAAACGTTAACGGGTTCGGACCCGAAATTTTGCGCCTTTTCTGGCAACTAATGAAGCCTGTTCACTCTAAACTCGAGTTATCAATACATCAACTGTAAAAAACTGATAGCCAAAAGCAGGCTCGCAACAAGGTTGCTCAAGGTGGTCATTCCTGCACCTGACGTGACCTGACCCGGATGAGAGGTTACGGTGCCGGGCTGCACTGTGGTTGTATTTGATGGTGTCACATCTGAAGGCATGCTGCTTGGGATCTGCGTCAGTTGTACTGAATTGCATCCCGTACTTTTGCGCTGCATACTGGTTGGGTTGGTTCCATTTCCTCCCTTTGAGTCCCCACACATTTTGCCATCTGAAAAGTGAATACTGCCACTTTCAATAGTTCCCTGACACCGATGGCCGTTAAGTCGGCCTTTCCAGACATTGCGTAAATTGTTCTGAGTATTGAGATGGGCATGATTAAGAGAAAAACCAGTATCGATTCTACCAAGAAATTGAATATTATTGAAAGCTGGCAAGGTATTCACATCATACGCAACGTTGCATACAAGCACTATGCCTTTTAAATCATTTGCGTCCTTCGTCCCCTCGATAACTACGCTTCTGAAGTTAGAGGCTTCTTTTGTATTATATACAGTGCCAGACCATATGATGGCTGCACCATGTGCTCCTGTATTCGTCATTTTGGTATCTTTAAAATTGGCTGAATTGATATGCTCCAAAATCACTATCCGACTATATAAAACACCAGGACGGCGGGCATGCTTGAAATGATAGCGCCCTGCTTCATCAGAAAATGATGAGCCGGGAAATACCCTAATCAGAGATGACTTTGCACCACTGTTATCAACCATTTCCATACCCTTAAGCTTGAGCTTCAGAGAAGCATATTCAGGATACGAGTGGGAGCAATTTTCAAACCGACTTCTACACCCTACCCCGATCATCCCGTACAGGCCCTCAGCCCTGGTGCTGTTCATATGGAGATGACTGAACTCAACAGAGAATTGTTCCGTCTGGATACCGTCAGTAGCAGCCACGGCAATAGCATATTTTTTCTTTGATTCATGAGTTTCAGGGAGAAACTCCCCTTCTAACAAAATGCGTGTTCGTGTTAATGAGTTATTAGAGTCACTTCCACTTCCACTTCCACTAACTTCATCAGAACTAAATGGTAACAGGGAAAAAAGTTCATTCCGTATTCGAGCCGGCCAATCATTGAGTCCACAAAACCGGGCTGGGTGACCGATAAACAGACCTGGAGGTCCCACAGTGTATTCTGGCTGTAGCAGAAGGTACTGCCTTGTTGTTTTTAACGTATTGGATTCATTAATAAGCTCCTTCAATCTCGCTCCGTTCCGGGGTACATAAACGCCCTCATTTTTGTTAAAACCACAATGCGTATAGATCGGTGATCGCAGTAATTCTGGCAGCGTCAACGGTTCAGAAGCCTGTATCAACAAACTGCTGAAAGGGATCACCAACAACAGCCCGATGTTAATGATCAGCGGACAGTTGCGACTGACGTTACATTGGAATACTTGTTTGGAATCCACTTGCAACCCTGCCTGATATAGTCTGATTACAACACAGCTTTCTTTCTGACTACCCCAGTATAGTTGTAGCCAAATCAGGCGCTAAATCATAAAGAATTATGACAATGGTAAATTTTCAATCCAATCCAATTCACGCCAGCCTTCAAAACTAACATCGAAGACTGGCTGGCTCGTGTCTCTGCCTGCTACGTTCATGACGGCTGTCTGTGTTACCTACATCATGATGGCGTCGGAAGGTCTTTCACTGTCGTCTGATATCGCCTACCCGGCAGGCGTCGGTGCTGCTGTTGCCAGCATGGTATTCTTCCTTTCCAGAGTCCGCAGTCAGATGAATGTCCGTACTGCAGCCTGATCACCTCACAACCCAAAGCCACAGAATGTGGCTTTGGGCATGAAACCTTACAGGTCAGGGCGACTTGACCGACCATAATTGGTGTTCTCAAATAAATCGGGTGTTTCATAAGGCACGTATAGCATTTGCGCCCGATTCACTGCCTTCAGTGTTTCAAGAGTGGGTTGTACCGATCCCTGGTAATGAATCCGTCCCAGGTATTTTGCAACAGAGCACATGATTATCGATCTGCTTGGAAGCTGAACACCTGAGAGTGTAGAAAGCTCTAGGAGCCTGACCGAGAATAGCGGTCGAGTATACTCTTCATACAAGAGTCAGTAGATCGAGCCAGATTTTTCACTGGATTTGTGCGAATAGTTGCCCTATTTAAGCAAATTCAGTGAGACTCTCATCCGCTTTCTATCGAAAAGTGGCCGATCTTCCTGAGCTTTAGGCCGACCTGTCTATTCTCGGTCAGGCTCCTAGACACATGCGCTCTGCTGAAGCCGCTGACTGGCTTCATAGTATTGTGCAGGACGGACAGGGGTTCGGCTCTCGAAGATCATCCTGAGTTGCTGCAGTCTGGCCGGTTGCGCTGTGATCCACCTCATAATCGGGCTGAACATAACCATCCACGATTCTGAAGAGCTTCTGGCCATTCACATCCAGCGGCCTGCGGTTGATGGGGTCAAGGGGATGTTGCCCTGCCGACCAGCTTCTGGCCCTGCGCACTCTGTCCTCCCGGGCCTGTTGTGCCTGGGATCTGTAGTCCCGATACTGTTGCTGGCTGATCACATACCCCATAAGATCTTCCACCTGCCACTTCTCGTATATCCGGCTTTCATCCATGTTATCCAGAACCGGGTCAATCGGGCCAAGTAGAGCTGCTGTGATGTACATCCCGAGCGTGTAGGGAAGAAAGCCTCCGTGATGGTCGTACACTTCCTTTTTTTCCGAGAAGTAGTCATCCATCACCTGGACATTCCTGACACTGATATCCAGTTCGTTCATCCAGCGAATACACTCTTCCTTGTCGGTACACGCCATTAATGTGATCGGATAAAACGCCGGACGGGCCTGCTCCCTGATTTTCCGGATGGTGTTTTTGAAACTCTGCTCCGGTGTCTCGAATAATGCATTGTCGGTGGGTTCCCCATCCGTGAACACATAGGCAATGGTTTGTCGGCCCGTTTGCCGGGCCTCTTCGAAACTTCGTCGTACTGCACTGTTCAGCCTAAATTCAGCAGTTGGCCGCTCCAATTCTTCAAGAAACCTTGGTATCAAAGCCTTAGCGGTTTACCTGTTAATCACCTTTTGGGTGAATCGGATTCCGCTCTGTCGTTTTCTGAAAAATCTCAGC
>JBPCXN010000132.1:0-4635 GCA_051008495.1 Endozoicomonas sp.
GATCAAGAGTGAGCGCCCCTGAAACAGGGGGAGTAGAATGAAGTTAACTCGTTCCCACGCTCCCGCGTGGGAACGCCTGTTTTGAATATCTATACGTGCGCCATAACAAGAATGTCTGACTCTGACAGGTGTCGTACTATTTGATGAGATGATTAACGATCTGGATAAGCGTTTCTTCGATTTTGTCAAGTCGCCTGTCCTGTTGCAGGAAACGCTCGCTCATCGAATTCTCCAGGTTGTTTATTGAATGTGCCAGGGTGTTAAGACGATAGTCTGTTTTACCGAAATACTCCCGTTGCTCCTTCAGCGTAAGAGCCACAACATCCTGAGTTCCCTGTACAATTTTGTGAAACTCGTGGAAAGCCTCATCCAGGGAGCTCTGTTTGGCTTTAAGATTCAGGAGCTGTGACTCAAGTGACATAACTTCTGCCCATTGTTGTTCGCTGAATCAACAGCGTAGCAGATAATCATTAGGGTCACAGTTGCGTAGTTGTCTCGTTCCCACGCTCCCGCGTGGGAATGCCCACCCCGGCGCTCCAGTGGCGTAGTTCGGATTAGGGCTTTGCCCGACATCCGACAATCTCATAACCACCAATCGCTCTGTATTTGTTGCTGGCCTACGTCGGATTAAGATACTGCGACTCATAAAGACAATATTGACTCGCCCCCGCCCTTCCAACTTCCAACTTCCAACTTCCAACTGCCGACTGCCAAGCAACATAGATCCGATCAGTGCTTTGCCTTGAATACGACCTGTGGCTAATCGAAAAATGGATTAAGAATCCTGGCTCGGGTGGCAGTAAAATCACTGGTGTTTCTTGTGACGATGGTCAGATCATAGGCCAGGGCAGTGGCGGCAATCTGTTTGTCAACGGCATTTTCATAGTGGGGGACTCTGAGCTTTCCCCAGAGCTGGGCTTCTGTACTGCCAAAATCCAGAATATGATCCTGGTAGTCCTGAATAAGGTGATTCAGCCAGAGTTCCAGTTGATTGGCCTGTGCATGGTCATGACGGTAACGAATCTTTTCAATACCCCTGCGAAGTTCGCCCACAGTAATGACACTGAGATAGAGTCGTAATGATTGCTGCTCTGCTTTCTGGAAGAATGCCTGAACGCCAGGATTGGCGTTGCTTCTCTTGCGCACTTCACTGATAACATTGGTATCAATTAAATACATCAGGGTCACCATTCTCATTGATGCGCTCGAAATCGGTATCTGAGCCAACATTTGGAATGGTTTGTAATGCTTCAGCAAAACTTTTTTTTCTGGGGTGAAGCAGTGCGGCCTCCAGAATTCTGCGGTGTTCGGCTTCAGCGCTTCGCCCGTGTCTGCCTGCCCGGGCTTTGAGAGCATCGACGATTTGATCGTCAATGTTTCGTACAATCAGGTTAGCCATGGGGTTCACCATGAAAATTGTTGATCTTTCCGATGATAGCATTGATATCATTTTCGGCAAGTTCAAATCCGCTTTCCACTTCCCGTCGCATGATACTTAACGGATAGCGGATAGCGGATAGCGGATAACGGATAACGTCGCAGTCACTTCCAACTTCCAACTTCCGACTTCCTACTCCCCCAACAACCGCACATCCCGGGCCGCCAGAACAGGCGATAAAAAACCGGTAAAGTGGAAATGCTCTTCTGTTGAAACTTTTTGATATTCCACTTCATAGACCATGGTGTAGGGCAGTTCACCGTTGTCCAAAAAATGGTCGACATCGGCGGTCCAGCCAACAAAACGGTGCGCCTTGTACTCCCCCAGCTCATGGGACAGCAGCGGGCCGAAATTGTCGCGGTTATTGACTCCTTTCGCCAGCACTGTATAGCGTCCGCTGCGGATCAGAAGATTCTGTTCATTCGCCTGGTCATGGCTGAAATACTCGTCAACCTGCAGACGATAAAGGTACGGCAGGTTGATACCGACGCAGGCGGTGACGGCGGCCAGCACCAGCAATGCCATCAGGCCGCGGGAGAGAATGGACAGGACTCTGTTTTTGACGAGGACTCGACTGCCGGCGGTCATAAGGATGCTCCTGAAGCTGGAACCGGCGACTTCGTCAGGAAGTGACCGTTCTACAGGGGTTATCGGGACATTGGCCGGTAAGTGAAGCGGGGCGGGTGTCGTCTTGTCTTCAGTGTTGCCGTGAGGGGCCGAAAAAAACAGGGATCATTGTTTCCGAGCACGGGAGTCATAATATGCTGTCCCGTAAGCCTTCCGATTCTGCTCAATGGCCTGACCTGGATGACCTGCGTTTGCTGTTGGCCTGGTGTCTGGGCGCTCTGTATCGCGCCCCGCTGTTCTATGGTCTGGCGCTGCTGGCAGCCTGTCTGATGTCTGGCCTGCTGCTGTTTGATTTCAGTCCCAGGGGGTTTAATGCCCGACGTGTTGCCCTGGTGCTGTCCGGGCTTGCTGTCTGCCTGGCGTTGTGTCTCTCTGGTCGGTACCGGCAAAGCTTCCGGCGGCAAATTCAGCAGATCCACCCAGGCTGCCGTTGGGGGCTGCTTGCCGTTTTTCTGCTCGGGCTTTTGTCTGCTCTTCAGGCAGACTATCCGGAAAAGGGGCTGCAGGAAGTCGGCCTTCACCTGTTACTGCTGATAATGACTCTGGCGGTTTCGGTCTCGGCGCTGAATGAGCGGAGTATTACTGTCCTGCTGTGGTTGTGTGCGGGGGGGCTGCTGAGTTATTGCAGCGGTTACCTGTTTTACTATGCGCTTTATCTCAACTATCCCCCGGATTACTGGTCCTACTCCCTCTATAACTATGCCAGCCCCAGAAACTTCAACCATATCCAGGGCTGGCTGATTCCCCTGGCGGTGTTGCTGCCTCTTGCCAGTCAGCATGCACTGGGACTGGTCCGGAAACTCTCCTGTCTGCCATTGGCTGCGCTTTATTTCTTTATGCTGGTCTCCGGTGGTAGAGGTCTGCCTCTGGCTCTTGCTGGAGCATGGGTAATGTCTTATCTGCTTTTCCGCCAATACACCGGCAGGCAGCTGGTTCTTCACATTAAAACATTTATGCTTGGCGCAGCAGTGTATCTGGTTTTTATCCAGGCCATTCCAATCATGCTGGGCCAGGGTTATGAACATGACAATCTTGTGCACCGGTTGATTTTCCATGATGACGCCGGACGGCTGGCTATCTGGCAGCTGGCCCTGCAAGCCAGCCTTGAACACCCCTGGTGGGGACTGGGGCCGCAGCATTACATCACCCTGGATACGGTTTTTCCTTCTCCCCACAATGTCTTTCTGCTCTGGCTGTCGGAGTGGGGGCTGCCCGCCGCCGCTCTGATGACTGGCCTGTGCCTATGGACCGTTTTGGCTTTTGTATCAGGCGTCAGGCGTAAGCTGTCGAACAGCCAGCCTGGCCTGCTGGAAAACCATCTGCAGGTGGCGCTGTGTACTTCATTAATGACCTCATGCCTGTATGCACAGGTTAGTGGGGTATATCTAACGCCACTGAGCCAGCTGTTTATGGTGCTGGTGGTTGGCTGTTGTGTTCATTTTCACTTCAGGCAGCGCAGCACAGGCTACCCGCTGACCGCCCTGGAGCGCTTCAGCTGGCTGTTGCTTGCCGGCTTTCTGCTGCTGGCTTTCTTCTGGATTTTCTACCGGGAGTTCGCTCTCTCCCAGTATCTGATCTCGTTGCCAATGGAGCCCAATTCCCCCCGGTTCTGGCGTAATGGTGACTTCTTCAACTAATTGCTAAAGCCGAAAGCATACGGGCCGAAACAGGTAGCAAGGGACAGTACCGGTCTTTGCCAGTCAGCGGTTTCAGACGGGTATTTCGGCTTCCCTGAAAGGACAAGGAAGCGGTAATGAAAGGGATTTCAACTCGAGGATGACACAATGAAAATAAGGTTGTTGAAAATGGGCGGCTTCACTCTGGTGGAATTGATGATCGTAGTGGCGATCATTGGTATTCTCGCCTCTGTAGCCATTCCCCAATATCAGACATACACCCGGAATGCGACTGTGAGTGCAGCGCTGGCTGAAGCCAATCAGTTTAAAACGGCTGTTGCGATTTGCGCCCAGACTAACGCCATAACAAGCTGTACTGCGGGTAGCAGTGGAGTACCTGGCAACAGAGGTGTAATTACAGTAGGTGCTAGCGGACGGTTAACAATAACACCCGGAGGGGCTTTTGGTTCCCAGACTCTGCTCTACGAACCCGATACTCAAGGCACTACTTGGACTTTGACCTGCTCTTCCTGTAGTGGTACACCAGCTCTGAGCTCGAGTACAGAAGTCTCTGGTCATCCTGACTACTCAGGCGGTTGATCTTACAGTTTGTGGATTCCTCAGAAGCAGGTGACTAACCCTCACCTGCTTTTGCGTTCCTGGGTTTCGCCTTTCGCCTTTCGCCTTCCGCCTTCCGACTTCCGCCTTCCGACTGCCGACTTCCGACTTCCGACTTCCGACTTCCGACTGCCGACTGCCGACTTCCGCCTTCCGCCTTCCGCCTTCCGACTTCCGCCTTCCGCCTGCCAACTGCCAACTGCCAACTTCCAACTGCCAACTGCCAACTGCCACCCAGAAACCTAATCCACCTCGGCACGTCTCAGCTGGCGATACCCCATAACCTGTTCAACCGCCCTGCGGACTTTATCCCGATTGAGTGACTGACCCAGTGCA
>JBPCXN010000133.1:0-11910 GCA_051008495.1 Endozoicomonas sp.
GGTTTCGTTGTTTTCTGACAATAAAACTTGGGCAGTCATGGGAATAGGACGCTGTGGCTATATCAACAATCCTATAAGAGTAGCCAACAATCGTCGTTTTTTCTCACATTAATCAGGCAGCACACCCTTCCAGTTTTTGTTAAGGACTAAGGCCATTAACCGCAAACTGCCCCTTGCACCTGTCGGCTTAATGGCTTGCAGAGCGCTCACATGACTTATTCGCACCCTCCTTAGGCTATGAAGCAGGGCGCATTGCTTCAGTATGCAGCTGCGCTCCGGTCATCAGGTCAGGCTGGCTGAGGCTGTCCCACCTGTGCTTTGGATGTTCCCGTCAGGCTGATAGAAGCAATACCCACCGCCACCAGGGTAACAGCAGCCAGTGGTGTGGTACCAGCCTGGGGCAGCAGGCCAACCATGCCACTGATGAGGGTGGCCAGCAGCATCTCGATAAAGAAAATCAGGCCGGAAGCGGTGCCGATATTGCTCTTCATATGCTCGGTTGCCCGGGCCTGGCAGAGAGGCATGAAGATGCCCAGGCCCATTTCATAAATGAAAATACCGGCCACATAACCTGAGACAGAAGTTCCATCCGTCAGCCAGCCAGAGCCAAGGGAAATCAGGGCGCCGGTCAGAAGCAGGAAGCCGGCCAGACGTGTTGATTGCTCACGGCTGATGCGATCGGTCAATTTAGGGCCGAGGCTGGCGCTGAGCAGGTAGCCGGCAATGGCAATGGCGATAATAAAGCCGTACTGCTTGGGAGCAACACCCAGCTGATCAATCAGAACGAAGGGTGCCCCGACAACGAAGGCAAAGGCTCCGGAAAAAGCCACACCGGCTGCAATAGTAAAGCGCATGTAGTGCCAATCGGTCAGGACGTCTTTGTAGCCGTTGAGAACATTCAGGCTGGCCTTTTCATTCTTTCTGGACTTCTCGGGAATAAAGGTCAGGCTGATCATCGCGATCACTGCCAGGGCGGCCATGGCTACGAAGCTGTACTTCCAGCCGGCGTATTCCTGGATAAAGCCACCAGCAACGGGTGCCGCCATTGGGGCGATAATCAGGCAGCCACCGATGTAAGACAGCATCTTCACTTCCATCCTGTCGTTGTAGTAATCCCGGGCAAGAGTTCTCGCTACCGCAGTACCGAAGCAGCCGAAGATGGCCTGGGCAAAGCGGGCGGCGATGAAGACATGGATGCTTTCAGTATTCAAAGTCACCAGGGTGGCGAGCAGGTAGAGGCTGTAGCCACCCAGCAGGGTGTTCTTGCGGCCAAAACGGTCAGACAGCGGGCCGACAATCAGCATGGACAGGGAGAAACCCAGCATAAACAGGCCAACACTCAGTTGGGCGGTGGCATTATCCGTGCCGAAGTACTGGGTGATGGCAGGCAGGGAAGGCGTGAAAATATCTATGGATACCGGCCCTACCACGGCGAACAGCGTCAATATGATGAGGACGGCGCCAGAGTGTTTATCTGGATTAAGTTGTCCCATGATCATCCTCATTGCGAAAAAAAGCGCGGAGGATGCTGATTTTTTGACCGTTCCACAATCCGTGATTATGCCCATGCAGTGCCAGAAGCAGGAAGGTGCCGCCATTGAAAATAACCAAGTGCTTTACTAGGGTTTTCCTGAGACTATGGAATGACATAGAATAGGCAGCGTTTCAAAAGAGGGTTCTTGAGTTGAACATTACATTCACGGAAGCTGCACAAAAATACCTGGCCCAATTGCTGGAAAAACAGAATGCGGAAGGAATTGGTGTCAGGCTGTTTGTCACCCAGCCGGGAACACCTTATGCCGAAACCTGTCTGGCTTATTGCAAACCTGGCGAAGAGAAAGAAGGTGACCTGATCCTGGAGCTGGATCTGTTTAACTGTCACGTGGAAGGTGTCAGCGAGAAATTTCTGGAAGATGCCCAAGTCGATTTCGCTGAAGACAAGCTGGGCGGTCAGCTGACCATCAAGGCGCCCAATGCCAAACTGCCACAGGTGAATGAAGACAGCCCACTGGATGAGAAGATCAATTACTTCCTGCAGACCGAGATCAACCCCGGGCTCGCCTCACATGGTGGCATGGTGTCACTGATAGAGATCGAGGGTGATTTTGCTGTTCTCCAGTTTGGCGGTGGCTGTCAGGGCTGCAGTGCGGTAGATCTGACTTTAAAAGACGGTGTCGAGAAAACCCTGATGGAGCGTATTCCTGACCTGAAGGGTGTCCGCGATGTTACGGACCATACTGTAACCGAAAACGCTTACTATCGCTGATAGCTTGCCTGCTCTGTAGCCGGTCCGACCCTGGATCGGCTGAGCTCTTCTGGAATTCCCTGCCTTATTTGATTTGGGTCAACAAGAAAATCTTTCCTGCTGTTACCTCGATTGTCATCAAAACTTAACTTGCCTCACAAAGAATAACAGTGAGGTAACTGAACCAGTATCTGGGATCGGTGGGGTATCCGCTTTTTCAGAACTGGATCACTCCTGTCACTCTGCCCGGCTAAGGCCGGTTAGTGTCACAAACAGAATAATGTTGCTATCGAGAGTAGTGTCTATGAAGCCTGACAGAAACATCAGTCAGTCCGAGACTGATATTCGAGAATCCCAGGACGTCGCTCTGCACCATACCATCCGCCAGGCCGCCCTGGGGATTATTAATGGTAAACTGGAAGACTGGCCTGAACTGAATACAGCACTTAAACGGCATGGGGTTGAGCTGCCGGACGATGCCAGCAGTGACACCTGTCGTCTGGAGTGTTTGAAGATAGTCAGCCAGCACTGGTAGGAAAGCTTGCGTTGTGCGAGGGAGCCATGACTCCCTCTGCAAATTACTATGAAAATGCCGCTTACTCAGGCTCTGTAGCCATTTTCATGTATAGGGGTGAGCGGCATTTCCCGCTCATGGCTGCTTGATAACTCCAGTTCGATTGTCTGGTGTTAATTCTCGTATTTGATACTCAGCACATAATAAATGTCTTCACCGCCCGGTGAATCCAGAACCACTTCGTCATCCACCTGCTTTCCCAGTAATGCTCTGGCCAGGGGCGCGTCCATACTGATCAGTCCTTTTGTCAGATCAAATTCATCCGGACCGACAATTCTGTAGCGAACTGTTATACCGTCTTCTTTCTCCAGTTCTACCCAGGCGCCAAAATAGATTTTCTCCGGGTTGGAAGGAGGGGCGTCGACAATGGTCAGGCTGTCCAGGCGCTTTCGCAGAAATCGAACCCTTCGGTCAATCTCTCTCAGTTGTTTCTTGCCGTATATGTATTCGGCATTCTCCGACCGGTCGCCGAGGGCGGCTGCTTCGGAGACAGCCTGGGTCACCTCGGGACGTTTCTCGCGCCAGAGATAATCGTGCTCCTGTTTCAGGGCCTCATAACCTGCTGCAGTGATGTAAAGACTGCTTTTTTTTCCGGGAGGTCTATACCTGCTCATGTATTTTTACTTAAGATAAATGAATCCTGTATGCCACTGCGACATAATCGTGTATTGTCTGTCGCCTTTTGCTCTGTCCCGAAGGAACCGTGAAGCGTTACAAGCAAGCCATATTGTCGAATTTTTTCGTGGCGATCAATGAAGCTGTCAGCACTGAAAAAGGTAGCGCCTACCGCCATCTTGTTGAAGCCAATCTTGATATTGAGTCCCGATGTGACAGAACACTCTGTACTGAAGTGCTACAGGGTGCCTTTCGCTATGAAGTTCTGACTAACCCTTTGCTTGTTGATGCCTGCCCGATCTGTTCTGCCATTCTAGCCCGCCGAATCAGCAATATGCCCATTGAGCGGAAGTTGCCTTCTACCATGCTGGACCAGGAATCTCAGATGGTACCAGAGTCGCAGCTTAAGCTGGAACTTTTAGGTAAAAGCATTAATGCCGGTGAGGCTGACGAGAAGCAGAAGAGTAAAATAAGGCAGTTTGAATTGTTGCTGTAGAAATATGCCGGCTGCCAGGGCAACCGGCAGGCATTTTTATTTAGCGATCCGATCAGGTAATACAGTCTTCAGCTTTTCTCGCATGTCTCTCAAGGTTTTCTCTGTCGTTGGCCAGTCTATGCAGGCGTCAGTGATCGATACACCGTACTCAAGATCTTTCGGATCTGCAGTCATTTTCTGACTTCCCCAGCCAATGTTACTCTCCACCATAATGCCGACAATGGACTGGTTGCCTTCCAAGATCTGGTTGGCGATATTTTCCATGACCAGTGGTTGAAGAGCAGGGTCCTTGTTGGAGTTGGCGTGGGAGCAGTCCACCATGATGTTGGGCTTGATGCCGGCCTGCTGCAGTTCCTGCTCACAAACGGCAATGCTGACAGAGTCATAGTTTGGTTTGTCACTGCCACCACGCAGAACAACATGACCGTATGGGTTACCCTTGGTGCGGGTGACGGCCACCTGTCCCTGGGGGCTGATACCGAGGAAGCGGTGTGGTTTTGAAACCGAGTTCAGGGCGTTGATGGCGACTTCCAGTCCGCCGTCAGTACCATTCTTAAAGCCTACAGCCGAAGACAGTCCGCTGGCCATCTCCCGGTGAGTCTGGGATTCTGTGGTTCTTGCACCAATCGCGGACCATGACACCAGGTCTTGAAGATACTGAGGCGAAATCGGGTCCAGCGCTTCGGTGGCTGTGGCAATACCCATCTCGGCAATATCCATCAGCAGGCGGCGGCCGATGTTCAGGCCGTCCTGAATCTTGAATGAGTCATTCAGGTAGGGGTCGTTGATCAGGCCTTTCCAGCCAACGGTAGTACGGGGCTTTTCAAAATAGACTCGCATCACCAGGTAAAGAGTGTCTTCCAGTTCTTTGCTCAGAGTCAGCAGTCGTTCGGCATAGTCCTTGGCCGCTTCAATGTCATGAATAGAGCAGGGGCCAATAACGATAAACAGGCGGTGGTCGGTTCCGTCCAGTATATTCTGGATCACCTGACGGCTTTCAGCGACAGTCTTCGCGGCAGCTTCACTCAGAGGGATTTTCTGTTTGAGCTGCTCAGGAGTGACCAGAACTTCCTGGGATTCAATGTTCAGGTTTTCAATGGGTAATACGGCCATTAGAGCACTCTTTTTGCATAATCGTGGCTTTGTGATTATTGCTCCGCTATCGGGCAGATTCGCCGTAGCGAGCATGTGCAGGAGCCTGACCGGAAATAGACAGATCGGCCTAAAACCCAGAAAGAACGGACTATTTTTCCGATGAATTTGATTGAATAGGTCAACTATTCGCACAAATCCATCGAAAAAACTGCCTCGTTCTACCGAATTTTATACTCGACCGCTATACCCGTTCAGGCTCCTAGGTAGTTGCGGACGGTTCTTCGCGGCAATTACGGCGGATGTTTACTCTAATTCAAGATTCATGACAGCTGCAAGTTTTCAGCGCAGTTTCTTTGTTAAAGCAGGTATCTGACGCCAAGGACGAGCAATATACCGGCCAGTAGCAGTTTCATCATGCCTTCCGGCAAATGCTTGCCGACTTTGGTGCCCAGATAAATAGCTGGAAGAGAGCCAATCATCAGGGCGCCAAGCAAAGTAAAATCGACATTACCCAGCCAGATATGACCGATACCGGCAGCCAGGGTCAGTGGAACGGCGTGAGCAAGGTCAGTACCGACAACTCTTACGGCGACCAGGGTCGGGTAAAGTAACAGCAGTATGGCGGTTCCCAGTGCTCCGGCACCCACGGATGACAGTGTTACGAGGACCCCAAGCGCTGCCCCCATGAACAGGGTAATCCAGAAGGTTTGCTTCTGGGAAAACTGCATGGAACGACGTTGCTGGAGATTTTTCAGTTTGTCGCTGAACAGAAGCACTATTGCTGTCAGAGTGAGCATAAACCCGAGGCACGTTGTTAGTATCGGGCTATAATGATCGCTCCCGGCAAATAAATATTTCAGAATGAAAATGGTCAGAATGGTCGACGGTATACTGCCGACGCAGAGTGTCCTGACCAGTTTCCAGTCAACACTGTTCTGGCGGTGGTGCATGGCAACCCCACCGGCTTTGGTGAGTGCAGCATACATAAGGTCGGTACCGATGGCGATATGGGCCGGGAACCCGAAAAGAAGCAGTAGCGGAGTCATTAATGACCCGCCCCCGATACCGGTTAAACCAACGGCGAATCCCACGCCGGCACCCGCTGAAATGTAGAGCAATGCATCCATGAAATATGGTCTAAAGTTATAAGTAGCTCAGGCGATGTATGAAATCATGATAAAACCCACATGATTTGCTGGTAACTGTAGCGACCGGCTTGTATTCTTGGAAGTAATTAAATGGCATCGTCTTATGCTATATAGAACTAAGAATGCAAACACTTCTCTTATCACTCTTTGGGTATAAGTTAGCTCGACCGGAGGCCATTAATGAAGCTGCAACAACTGCGCTATATCTGGGAGGTCGCTCATCATGATCTCAATGTTTCCGCCACAGCGCAGAGTCTTTATACCTCACAGCCCGGTATCAGCAAACAGATTCGTCTTCTGGAAGATGAACTTGGGGTGGAAGTTTTTGCCCGAAGCGGCAAGCACCTCACCCGCATAACGCCCGCCGGTGAAAAGATCATTGAAACCGCCGGTGAGATACTCAGAAAAGTCGAGAGTATCAAGCAGGTCGCCCAGGAATTCAGTGACGAACGTAAGGGCAGTCTTTCCATAGCCACTACCCATACCCAGGCGCGTTATGCCCTGCCGGATATCATTAACCGGTTTATTTCCCAGTATCCTGAAGTCTCTCTGCATATGCATCAGGGAACACCCATCCAGATTGCTGAAATGGCATCGGATGGCTCCGTTGATTTTGCTATCGCCACGGAAGCACTTGAGCTGTTTAATGATTTGGTGATGATGCCCTGCTACCGATGGAACCGTTGTATCCTGGTTCCGAAAGATCATCCGCTTACCCAGGTTTCGGAACTGAGTCTACAGGATATAGCCCGCTATCCCCTGGTGACCTACGTATTTGGATTTACTGGTCGCTCAAAACTCGACGAAGCATTCATGAACGAAGGTTTGTCGCCCCGTGTCGTCTTTACGGCAACGGACGCCGATGTCATCAAAACCTATGTCCGGCTGAAGCTGGGTGTTGGTATCATCGCCAAGATGGCTTACGATCCGGAGCTGGATTCCGATCTGGTGCCGCTGAATGCCGACCACCTGTTTGAAGCCAGTGTCACCAAGATAGGGTTCCGCAGGGGCACTTTCCTGCGAGGCTTTATGTACGACTTTATCCAGCAGTTCGCCCCGCATCTCACCAAGGATGTTATCCAGGAAGCCATCAGCCGTCATAACAAGGCTGAGGTGGACGAGTTGTTTTCCAGTGTCCAGTTGCCTAACCACTGACATTCAACCTGCCTGACAGAATCATCCTGATTATCTGACTGACCAACGAGTTGTTGTCAGTCACTGTCATCAATACATCAAAAAGAGCACAGCCACTCGCTGCTGCTCAGGTTTCTATGCGGGTATTTTGTCCAGAACCTCTTTCACCAGCTTGAAGTAGATGGTGAAAATTCTGGCCTCCTGTCCATCTTCTTCAACGATAAAAAATGGCGCCTTGTCCACCTGGTAGAAATCAGCGAGCAGGGCGCCTTCACTACCCGGGTCGTTTTCTTTGGCGACCAGAATACGGTCGATCCGGTTGATATGACCTGAAGCTTCCAGCCGGGCCATAACTTCGCCACATTTCTTGCAGGGGCTGCCATCCGCCAGTTCCTTCTTGATCATTGTGATTCGCACGATGAATGCTCCTTGATCCTGAGATTGTTAGTTTCGCACCATTCTAGCAGGGGCCTGATATTCATATTTATAATAACTTCCTATATTTATAGGTGTTTATGCTATATTTGCAGACCTGATCAGATGGGGGAAGAGAGATGGATGTTGTTTGCCTGGACCTGGAAGGGGTGCTGGTTCCGGAAATATGGATTGAGTTTGCCCAACATACCGGTATAGAGGAGCTGAAGGCCACGACCCGAGATATCTCTGATTACGATGAACTGATGACCATGCGTCTGAACGTTCTGAAGAAACACGGCCTTGGTCTCAGGGAAATTCAGGAAGTTATCGCCACTCTGTCACCTTTGCCCGGTGCCAAAGAGTTTGTTGAATGGGTTCGGGAGCGTTTCCAGCTTGTTATTCTGTCTGACACGTTTTACGAGTTTGCAGACCCGCTGATGGTGCAGCTTGGTCGTCCAACCATTTTCTGCCACAAGCTGGAGATTGACGACAATGGCATGGTTGCTGGTTACAAGCTGCGCCAGAAGGATCCCAAGCGCTGCTCAGTCAAAGCCCTGAAGAGTCTGAACTATCGGATTCTTGCAGCTGGCGATTCCTACAACGACACCACTATGCTGGAAGAAGCCGATGCCGGTTTCCTGTTTCATGCGCCTGAAAATGTTATCCAGGAATTCCCGCAGTATCCGGCTATTGATCGTTATGCAGATCTGCAAGAGGCCTTTCTGAAAGCCAGCAGCTACAGCTGAACCAGGAGTATTTTGCCCTGCCTCCCGGCGGGGCGCACTGTTTGAGTGACATGCTGACTTTATTTATCTGTGATTAACTTCTGCCTGCCCAACTGGAAGGGGCGAAGATGAAAATCCGCTCTTTTTTTGGAATGTCATCACTGATAATTACTGGGATCAGTGGTGTGGCTTCCTGTGCTCCGCCGTAATTTCTGATGAAGGCTTCAGTAAATCGGTATAAGCAGTCTGATATGTCTCAGGTAATATACAGGAAGATGATCAAAGGATTCCATTCATCCCATCAAAACAATTTATCTATAGAAAGAAACTATCCCGTTTGATATGTGTCCAACTGGTTGGTTTTGGTGAATATGTTCTACTTTCTATTGTGATAATGGTTTTTTCTACTATTTTATTTAGACGTGTTTCAGATTGTGTAGCGGCTTCAGGGCAGCTTTATACGTTCATGATACGCTGGAATAGAAGTTGAGCTTACTGGATAGAAGCCTGAAAGAAAACTCTATTTCATATAGAAAAGAAGTTGGTCAGGGGTGTTGTAATGAGAAGTCAGTTTGTAAGCTTGTTACTTGCAGGCTTGTTTATTCTATGTCAGTCGGCTTATTCTGATGAGTTCTATTGCCCATCAGCTGATGGCATTGTATTTAATACTGAGGAAAGTCGCTGGGAAGCAGCCTTGACCAAAGGGATGCCTGCCCACTGGCATCGCTTTGTGCAGTTGGGTGATCCTAAAATTAAAGAAGCCGATGGTACACCTGCCTTTAAAGCAGCTGAATTCATTCTTCTCAACTCCTCAACGCCAGAGAGCTACAAAAATCTTTATCCTGATAATTTCTTTGAACATATCGTTCATTGCCATTACGGCTTGTCAGAAAACCCTGAAAAACTCCTGGTAATGGTTATAGAACGAAGATCGCTGGCTAGAGACACTCTGGTAGAAATGCCCTTTACCTTTAACGGTTCACACTGACTGGAGATGAAGGAAGTCATGCTTAACCGCATACCAGTAGATACTGGCTGGCTTTCTTCTGGAATTATGCTAGAAACTCCACGGCCAAGGTCGAGTCGTATAATTACATGAAAACAATGTTGTCACTTTACCCGGATATGGGAGTGCACAGATTTTGTGATGCAGAAGATAAAGGTGTAAGCCATTGTCCATTAATAACGCAGCAGGTTGTTTTTTCATTGGCGGGTATGCGTCTTTACAATAAGAATCAAGACCTGTTAAAGGATGGCTGGGAAGAGGTCTACAAACTCTATAAGATCAATCAGTACAAAGTTCATTTAGAGGGTGTGGAAATTGAAGGTCAACAGAAAAAAATGTTCACAACGACTGCATTTCTCGATCCGTACACCTATACAGCCACTCCTTACGACGATAAATACAGTGGGACGGTTGAGACAAAGCTGACTTTCACCGGGCCAAAAGGTGAGATTGACTATAGTGGCCACAGTCAGGATACGCTTGAAGACATGACCTGTAAAATCCAGAATGGAACACAAGTCTGCAATCAGAGCAGTGTTGAGCGTGCCGTATTATGCCAGAAGGATATGGGCGACAATATTCATCCTGGCATCTACACGTTGATCGAGCCCTTTGCAGTTATCCACGAGAATACAGGTATTCTCTCGACGTTTGGCTGCCTTCTTTACAAAATACCTAAAATCGGCAGCGCTGATACTCCCTTATGAGCAGTCAATTCTGAATTCTCTCCTGCGAATGGATGATGAGAGAAAATTGATTTTTTACGAAGAGAAGATCTGGGGCCGCTTATTGAGGAAGCGGCCCCAGCTACAGTTTTAAACAGCAAACTCCTCCAAAGCACTCATCAGGTTCCGGACCTTGGTCACCGATTCCTGGTACTCCTGCTCACAATCGGAATCCGCAACGATAGCGCCGCCGCCCCAGCAGTGCAGCCGGTTGTCATAGGCGACCATGGTTCGAATGGTGATGCTGGTGTCCATATGACCGTTGCAGCTGATGTAGCCGACAGCCCCGCAATATACATTTCTGGCGGATGTCTCCAGCTCCCTGATGATCTGCATGGAGCGAATCTTGGGAGCGCCGGTAATGGAGCCTCCGGGAAAGGCACTGGCCATGACATCAAAGACATTGTGATCCTTATCCAGCTCACCTGTTACAGTGCTGACCAGGTGATGGACGTTGGCGTAGCTTTCCAGGCCGAACAACCGGGGAACTTTGATACTGCCGGTTTTACAGATTTTTCCCAGGTCATTACGCAACAGGTCAACGATCATCAGGTTTTCTGCCTGATCTTTTTCACTCGCCAGAAGTTCCTCCGAATTACGCTTGTCTTCACCCGGCGTGGCTCCTCTTGGACGGGTGCCTTTTATCGGATGCGTTTCGACGTGCCTGTCTGTAATCCGGATAAAACGCTCTGGCGAATGGCTCAGAACCTGCAGGTCAGGGTAGCAAAGATAAGCGGAGTAGGGAGCCGGGCTGATGCTCCTGAGCTTTTTGTAAGCAGCCCAGCTGTCTCCTTCGAAGGAGCTGGTGAATTCCTGAGTAAGGTTCACCTCATAACAGTCACCGGCGAGGATATAGTCCTGTATTTTACTGAACGCGACTCGGTACTCATCCGCTGTGATTGTTCCGGAGAATTTATGTCTAAGCCTGAAAGTGTGCTGCTTGCGGTCAGGAGTCTGGTCCAGCAAGGCCAGAATCCGCTCCCTGTCACTCGCAGGCATATCGGGATGAAAAACCAGCTGCGTACACTGGCTGGCATGGTCAGAGATGAGAGCCCAGTGATAGAGTCCGACGCTCATCAGAGGCGTGTTCATTTCGCGGGGCTGGATCTTTGCCGGCTCCATTAAGCTGGCCAGTTCATAGCCCCAGTAACCCAGTGCCCCGCCAGTAAAAGGTAGCCCGGTGTCTTGTACTTCAGACATCTGTGACAGCAGGTTAGACAGCACTTTAAACGGAGACACGCCGTTATGATGGGTGGATTGTCCCGTCTTACGGTTGTTCACCGTAATTGAACCACTCCCGTCAACAGTTACAACAGCCCATGGGTCTGAGGTGATGATGTCGTAGCGGCTGTGCTGCTCATTAAAAGAGTCAGCACAGCTGTCCAGAAAACTGGCCCAGGGTTGATCACAGAATCGTTCAAAATAGTCGCTGGAATCTGCCTGGTAATCCAGGTTGAGAATAGTCAGCTCTTTCATAAAGGGCCTTTCTGGGGGATATAGCGATATCCGGAAAAAACTGAAGCGCATTCTACCTTTGATCATGGGCTGACGCCATGAAGCAGAGCAGGCTGTTGAAGCATTAACCAAATCATGACCATAAGTGCCCAGCCATATGGAAACCGATATTCTGACTCAATGATCAGGCCGCTCTACTGCGTTACAGCTCTGGTCACATAGAATGACTATGCTCCCGTCGCAGTGCCTTGTAGAGCAACCTGAGTCATTGGCCA
>JBPCXN010000134.1:0-4141 GCA_051008495.1 Endozoicomonas sp.
GTTTTCGTCACCGGGTGCCCTTGCAGGGGCAGACCTGAAATGAATATTAACAGCTGCGTGCAAATACTCAACCGGAACGCTCTGCGCGTTCCCGTCTTATATCCCCGCCCGCTTGGGCGAGGGTTTAATTTTGCTAAAAATGCTAATTCCAGGTGTCTTTATCAGCCTATTAATGCTGTCAGAAATTTAAATTTCGAGATTGTAAATCATTGTCTACAATTATATCCCTTGTATTCCAGATCATCCGTTAAGCTTGGATTTTTTCTAACCCATTGCTCCTTAATGGTTGTACCTGTCACATACTCCCTCATTTCTGCCTAGTGCTTGCAGCGCGGAAGGGGCGTTAGAAATAATCGAGACCAGAAAGAGTCCAATCAATGAAAAAAACAATACATTACATGAGCTGCTTCTCTCTTGCTTCCTTCTTGCTGCTGGTTTGCTCTGGGTCTTTTTCCGCAACCAATTGCAATAAAAAATATAAAAATAGCCCCAGGCTTTCAGTCAGTCTCGTTGCGGGTCCAATCTATCAGTACAATTCACCCGCCGACAACAATTGTATTCTGCCCGACTGGGTGTTGAAAGATGAAGAAACAAGGCACTGCATCAACACATATAACCCGGATTTAGCGTGGGATGACCAGTGTCATCCTGCCGCTACAGCTAAAGGTGCATTCATGCTCTTGAATGGTCATTCAAATGACCATCTTAACAATTGTATCCCCCCTTCACGCCACGGTAACCCTGCTTATTCGGAAGAATCTTGTCCAGTCGTCGCTGATCTTAACAGTTACTTACCAGAAAACACTCCGATCACAAGAGTCATACATTCCAAAGCATTCTATTCAAACCAATACCTTAAGCCAGTGATAAACGTTGGCTCTTCATACTATAAGGACTCACAGTACTTTGGAAACACTCAGGTCAGAGCACGCACTGAAAGAATCTGCGTCTCTCGTTTTCCGGTCTTACATCTGGGGCTGGGAGAAAAAACAGGCAGCTATCAAAATACATACTCTTTTCTCTGCTCGGGTGGTGATGAAAAAGAAAAACTCTACGATGCGATCAGGGCGCTTGTCGGGAACCAGAATTTATCGATGCCTTACTCTTCAGCTGAACCCCCGGAATACTCTGGCTCCGAGATACAGACGTTGCGTCAGGGACTGGAAAAGTCAGGCACGTTCCAACCTACTCTGGGCGCTGACCGCTTTCAAAAAGTTGTTATTGTCCAGTCTGCCCGGGAACTGGCTTCCAGGCTTCCGGCAAAAGAGTCAACCCTGTTTCTACTGATGCCGCCCTCTACTCAAACAGGTGTACTTGCCTCTCTTTCCACTCTTTCTATTTCGGATAATTCTGCCTCTGGGTCAGGAGAGTTATCGGGAGAGTTATTGGGAGAGTCATCAGCCACCTTCCCTGGTTCTGCGGCGGAAAACGTTTTTGACTTCAGTGAGTTGGGTTCAAGTGGTTCCGCCTCAGGAACTGAAGAAGTTGTGCTTACCCTCTCTGAAGACAAAGACGTGACCGTTGCGCTGTTGGGCGTGCATCAAAATCATCAGCGTACAGTATTGAGGTATTCCGGTAACAACGGTCATTTTATGACAGCAGCGGGCAATGTCTATCTTGAGGATTTTTCCCTTGAAATGCCAGGTATACAGCGCGGTGTTTTCAAAGAAAGCCAAAATGGGGCACTGTATGCCCATAATATGGATTTTGAAACGTTTTCCAGCCATCTGCCCCTGGTCGCAGGAAAAGGCAATAAAAACTTTCTACTGGTAGTCAGTGGACATACCTCTGCGAAGCCGGGAGAACCTAAAGTATTTTTCGAAAGTCAGCTGCACAGCCTGACACCATATGGATCCGGCCAGGAAGCGTTCTTTGATGAAGCTGAGCCAGATAATACATCCTGCTACGCAATCGCCGGGCTTAAAGGAGAAGGTACCGGGTTTTACCAGCACAGAGGGTTTTATTCTAACTGCCCGGAAAATCGCTTATGGGCGCTCTCCGATCAGGTAAATCGCTGGCATCTTGGCCCTGTCAATGTATGCGATGTGAAAAAGCACTATCAAGATGCCATACCCATTGAATCCAGCATTTCGAGAGTACTGGCAATAGAAGTCGCCTCTACCACAGAACAGCCTGAGCCTGTTGCCACTGAGTTTACGAACATTACCTCAACAGGAACCACTCGAATCACCCTTCCACTGACAGTAACCAGCCAAAGCACAGACTCAACAACCAGCAGCATGCCAACCGCATTTTCAGTGTCGCCACAGACGGATAGCAGTCTGTCAGTGACACCAGGCAACTTGCTGATTTACATAACACTGGCTGTGGGAGCGGCCCTGATTTGGTAGGCGACACATTGAGGAGCCCACCCGTTCCCATCCAAAACCAAACCAGTCCACATAGCAGCGAAGTCGGAGCATGGCTGAACATGACGATACGGAATGCGCTTATATGATCCGGGTACTGCCCTTCGTAAACTACTCAACTGCTTAGGTATCCCCTGCCAATGCAGGGCACACCTTTTTCCGAAACTGCATCACTGACAGTTCTGCCCAGTCTGGTCCGGGTCAGTACGTCTGAGAGATTGTATGACTCCACAAGAACCGCAACTGCTGGCCGGCCTCGACATTGCCTGCCGATTCTTTTATCAAGCCTTCCATCATGCGCCGATCCAACCTTTCCTGCAGCTGATGAAAGATGAGCAACTGCTGGAAGATTGGCCACTGCCCACAGAGAGTGACAAGGTTTCTGAAGGAATCAAACTGCTGATGTCCTGTCTGGAGCAAGGCGCAGAGCCGTCCATCAACGCTATGACAGAAGATTTCGCTGATCTGTTTATCGGTCCTAATGCCCTCAAGGCCGCTCCCTGGGCCTCCGTCTATCTGTCTGAAGAGCAGACCACCTGCGGTGAAGCCACCCTGGGCATCAAGGCTTTTTACCGGGAATTCGGCGTAGAGATCGACACTGGTGAGAATGAACCCGAAGATCATATTGGCCTGATTTTCGCCTTCCTTGCGCACCTTACCGGTCAGGCTCTGGAAAACATCGAAAGAGAAGAAGCCGCCCAGCCCTGGCTTTGCGCCAGCCGGTCTTTCCTGACCGATCATGTCCTGACCTGGGTGCCCCGTTTCCTGGAGATCCTGCGTGAGCAGGCTCAGACCGATTTCTACCGAGGCATCAGCCTGCTCGCTGAAGGCACACTGCAGCAGTTTGCCGAACTGGTCGATGCGGAATACAAAATTGTCAGGCTATACCGCTGATGAACAGTGAAACGCTGGAATCGCCCTCTCGCCGGTCTCTCTTCCGGCGTTTCACCCGGCCTCCCGAGGTTGAATTACCGGAATCCGGGCATCCCCGTCCACCCTGGGCGGTTGACAACAAGTCTTTCCTGGCACTGTGCAATCGCTGCAACCAGTGCATCGACCAGTGCCCGCAGGGTGTTCTGCAGAAATCAGACGAAACACACCCCATTCTGATTTCCCTGCCGGTACTGGTACTTCAGCATGGTTCCTGTGATTTCTGCCGTAAATGTGCCGACGTCTGTCCGACAGGGGCCCTGTGTCTCGTTAACGGTGTCAAGAAACAGGCCGTTGCACAGGTGAACAACAACTGCCAGCTGACTTATAACCAGCACTGCGATCTCTGCCTGGATGCCTGCGGGGAAAATGCCATCACACTGTCTGAAGACAACCGTATGAGCGTCGACACAGAACGCTGCACCGGCTGTGGTGAATGTGCGCTTGACTGTTACAATACGGCTATTTCGCTGGTGAAACACTGATTTCACCAGCCTGTCCCTGCCCCAGCTGCCATTTTTACTGACTTCTGACGTCTTCTTTGTGACTGCTCCCCGCCCTATCGGGCGAGGCTTCTGATTTCTCAGGCAGCAACCAGCGCTGTACTGGATTTACGCTTGCCTCCATCAGCAGAGACGGACAGCCCTTCCGCCTTTAATTAATAAATGATAAACCCCCGGCTATGCCGGGGTGACTCGCATAGGTTCTACCGTGACAACGGTAGCTAGCCTTCAGGTTTCGACCAAGAAAATTGAAGGAAAACCTATGCGAGACTACAGAAGTTTGGCGCACACGCGCTGGGATTGTAAGTACCATATCGTCTTCATCCCGAAAAGAAGGCA